>JALUVF010000029.1 GCA_027020915.1 bacterium | reverse complement strand
CCCAGGTTCATGAGAGAGTAGGCCAGCATATAGAAGACCACCGCCGCTGCCCCCTGACGGGAAGCGGCAGCCACTCCCACCAGGGCATAACCGGCATGGGCTATGCTGGAATAAGCCAGCATTCTCTTGATGTTCTCCTGCCTGAGGGCGGCGAAGTTGCCGATGACCATGGAAAGGACGGAGACCACGGTGACAATGGCTATCCAGTGGTGCCTCAGAGAGAAGACAGTAGAATCCAGGAACCTCAGAATGACGGCAAAGATGGCCACCTTGGCAGCCGTGGCCATGAATCCCGCCACGGGGGCGGGGGCGCCGCCGTACACATCGGGGGCCCAGGCGTGGAAGGGGGCCGCCGAAATCTTGAAAAAGAACCCCACCAACACCAGGCTCATCCCCAGAAGGAAGGTGCTTGAAGCGCCATGGACCGCCACATAACGGGCTATCTCTCCCATGTACAGGGTACCGGTGGAGTAGTAGATGAAGGCCAGGCCCATGAGGAATATGGAAGAGGAGAATCCTCCCAGGAAGAGGTACTTGAGAGCCGCCTCGCTACACAGGGCCCTCTGCCGTACAAAACCCGCCAGGGCATAAAGGGCGATGGAGAGTACCTCCAGCCCTACGAAGAAGAGAATAAGGTGCTGGGCCGAGGTCATAAATATGAGACCTACCACAGCAAAGATCACCAGAGCATAGTACTCCCCCAGGTTCCTCCCCTCCTGGTGGAGGTAACCGGGAGAGAAGAGGAGAGTGAGGGCGGCGATGAGAAGATAGATGAGGGTGGTGAGGATCGACAGTTTGTCGGTGACGAAGGTCCGGGCAAAGGTGAGACTCTCTGTACCCCAGAGACCCCAGGCGAACCAGGCCGCCAGGGCAATGCCCACCACTCCCAGGTATCCATAGTGGCTCTCCCTCTCTCTGGGACTGAAGACATCCACAAAGAGGACCACCACGGCCGTAACCGTAAGGATCACCACAGGCAAAAGGGGCTTTATACTGATCTCAATCCCACCGGTCATGATCTCACCTCAATTCCTTATTTTCCACGATATAGGCAGCCATGGACAGCTTCTCCCTGGCCTGGGGAGAGAGCGCCCTCTGGGCAGCAGCCTTGCCCTTCACCTGGGAGATGAAGTTGAGGACGGATGGCTCCATTCTCTCCAGGACGGGCTTGGGATAGAGGCCTATCCAGAACATGGGAACCACCACCATGAGCATAATGGCAAACTCCCTGAAGGACAGGTCCCTCAATCCCTTGTTGGCTTCCACCGTCACCTCGTGGAAGAAGACCCTCTTGTACATCCAGAGCATGTATCCCGCAGAGAGAACGGTGGCCGTGGTACCCAACACGGCAAAGACGGGGTAGGCCTTGAAAGCCCCCACCAGGGAGAGGAACTCTCCGATGAACCCGTTGAGGCCCGGCAAGCCGATGGAAGAGAAGGTGGCTATCATGAAGAAGGTGGCGTATATGGGCATCACCCTCGCTATTCCTCCAAACTCCTTTATGAGCCTGGTATGGCGCCTGTCGTAGATCATCCCCACCAGAAGGAAGAGGGCCCCCGTGGAGAGACCGTGATTGATCATCTGCAGAACCCCCCCGGAGACACTCTGGAGGTTCAAGGCAAAGAGGCCCAGCATCACCGTGCCCAGGTGACTCACCGAAGAATAGGCCACCAGCTTCTTCACGTCGTCCTGGACCAAGGCCACCAGGGCACCGTAGATGATACTGATGACCGCCAGGGTGAGGAAGAGATGGCTGAAATGCAGGGTGGCCTGGGGGAAGAAGGGCATGCAAAAGCGCAAGAAACCGTAAGTCCCCATCTTCAGCAGCACTCCGGCCAGGATGACGGAACCCGCCGTAGGGGCCTCCACATGGGCGTCGGGAAGCCAGGTATGGAAGGGGAACATGGGCACCTTTATGGCAAAGGCCAGAGCAAAGGCCAAAAAGAGCCAGGGGGCCACCGAGGCTGCCACGGGAGTGGATAGGAGGCTGGCCAGATTAAAGGTGAGCTCCCCCGCCACCTTGTAGTGGTGATAGTAGAGATAGATGATGGAGACCAGCATGAGAACAGATCCCGCCATGGTGTAGAGGAAGAACTTGATGGCGGCGTAGACCCTCCTGGGTCCTCCCCAGACACCGATAAGGAGATACATGGGCACCAGCATGGCCTCCCAGAAGAGGTAAAAGAGGAGAAGGTCCAGGGAGCAGAAGACCCCCACCATGGTGGTCTCCAAAAGGAGAAAAGAGATCATATACTCCTTGACGTGTTTCTCTATGGTCCAGGAAGCCAGGATGGAGAGCATGGTGAGGAAGGTGGTGAGAAGGACGAGAAAAAGGGTGATACCGTCTATGCCCAAATGGTAGTAAGAGCCCAGGATCTTGATCCAGGGCACCTTCTCCACGAACTGGAAGTGATGGGTGCCCAACTGGAACTTGAAGTACAGAGGCAAGGAGAGGAGAAACTCCACCACTGTGGTGATGAAGGCCGTCCATCTCAAAACCTTCTTGCTCTCCTTGTCCACAAAGAGGAGAATCAGAACCCCCACCAGGGGGAAGAACGTGACCACGGTCAATATAGGATAGCCCAAACCGCCCATCTCTCCGCTCCTTTGCTAGAATAGTCTACCAATCCAGTAGATCACCACGGCCCCCACCAGGATCATCCAGGCATAGTCGGGGATGTACCCCGTCTGGAGGTACCGCAGTCCTCCCCCGATAAACCGGCAGACCCTCCCCACACCGTTCACAATCCCGTCTATGATGACCACATCCACGAACTTCCAGAGGACGTAGCGGGAACCCTCCACCAGGGGGTTGACCACCAGGGCGAAGTATATCTCGTCCACGTAGTACTTGTTGTAGAGGAGGGTATAGAGGGGTCTAAAATTGACGGCCATGGCCACGGGATCGGGCGTGCGCCTCATATACATGAAGTAGGCCAAAATGACCCCCGCCACTCCCATAACCACGGATATGACCATAAGCACGTAGGTGACACCCCCACCGTGTCCCGCCACCTCATGGGTCTCCCCCAGGACCCTGTTGAGGAACCCCACCACACCGCCATGGGGAGCCAGAGCCAGGAGTCCGGCGAAGGCTGAACCCAAGGCCAGGACAATCAAAGGAATGGTCATCACGGGTGGAGACTCATGGGCATGGTCGTACAGCTCCTTCTCCCGAGGCTCCCCGAAGAAGGTGAGAAAGATGAGCCTGAACATGTAGAAGGCTGTGAGGAAAGCAGTGAAGGTTCCCACGGCCCAGATGATCCTGTGTCCTCCCATGAAAGCCCCGGCCAGAATCTCGTCCTTGGACCAGAACCCCGCCAGGGGAGGAATGCCGGCAATGGCCAGGGCACCCACCACAAAGGTCCAGCCGGTGATGGGCATCTTCTTGATGAGACCGCCCATCCTCTGCATGTTGAGCTCACCATGGAGGGCGTGCATGACGGAACCTGCCGTGAGGAACATGAGGCCCTTGAAGAAAGCATGGGTGAAGAGGTGGAATATGCCCGCGGCATACACCCCCACGCCCACACCGACGAACATGTATCCCAACTGGCTCACCGTGGAGTAAGCCAGGACCCTCTTCAAGTCGTTGTTCACCAATGCCATGGTGGCGGCCATAAAGGCCGTAGCGGCCCCGATGGAGGCCACCACCTCCATGGA
>JALUVF010000028.1 GCA_027020915.1 bacterium | reverse complement strand
TGAGGGGAAAAGGGAAGGGGTTTGCCAAAGAGTCCCATGGGACTGAGGTCCTGGGTGTCCTGGGGGCCCGATGTGGCAACGGGATAGGGATATGTGGTCTGGCTCCTTTCGCCCGGATCTACTACGTGAGGGCCTGTTGGGAAGCGGGAGGAAGGGGGGAGACTACCACCTTTGTCCTTTTGAAGGCCCTGGACCTGTTGGCCTCCAGGACCCCTGACGTGGTGAACATGAGTCTGGGGGGAGGCTACGATTCCCTTCTGGAGAGGGCTCTCAAGGCTCTCACCGGGAGGGGGGTGCTGGTGGTGGCCGCCTCTTCCAGGGTGAGGGGCAGGCCCGGTTATCCGGCGGCCTTCCCATTTGTTTTGGGAGTGGGGGCCCTGGACGCCAGGGGTGAGCCCTTTGGAGGGGGAAAGGCGGACCTTTGGGCTCCGGGAGAGGACATATTCACCACCCTGCCCGGCAACGATTACGGGTTTGTATCGGGGGCTTCCATGGCCGCCGCCATAGTGACGGCAGGGGTGGCCAGATTGAAGCGCCTCTTCCCTTCTTTCTCGGCCCGGCAGCTGAGGCGAATGGTGGTGGGTGTCTCCAGGGGGAGGAGAGGATATCCCGTGCTGGACTTGCAAAGGGCGGTGGAGGGGAGTGGTGGCCCCAAAGGGTCCAGGTGAGGGGCTCTCGCCTCAACGTTGGTGCCTGGTGGATGGCCCCTGCTCCCTGGGAAGTTGGATCTTTCCCGTGGCGGCCCGGGGTGGGTAAACCACAACGGGCCTTCTCCCCTGGATCTGGATGATGAGGGGAGCCAGGTGGTTCTGGTGGGTGTATCCTTCTCTGCTGGTGAATCTCACGGGTCCCAGGGGGGTGGCGAAGGTCTCTCTCTCCAGTATCCTTTTGATCTTTCTCCTGCACCTGGATGTGCCGGGGAGGCAATCTCCTCTCTCCAGGGCGGTGAGGAGGACGGAGAGGGAGGAGTAGGCCTCGGCTGCATGGTAGTCGGGGAGGCTTTTGTGGAACCTGGCGTAGTTCCTGGTGAAGGTCCGGGCCTCCGGCCAGGGGGCCTGGGGTATCCAGGGGGAGGGAAACACCAGGCCCGATATGGGGGGAGGGGCTTCCTTCATGAGGCTGGGGTAGGAGAGGCCCATGCCTCCGCTGGCCACGAGGCAGGGGAGGCCCCGGAGACGGATGTTCCTGTAGAGGGTCAGGGTGTCGGAGGCCGATGATAGGAGGATGACCAGGGAGGGGCCTTTCTTCTCCAGGGATTCCATGATTTCGGGGTAGTGATTGCCCCCGGGGGTGTAGGGCAAAAGGAGGGGACCTTTGCCCCCCGTCTCTTTCAGGAACCCGCTGAGCTTCTCCTGGAGCTCCCTGCCCCACGGGGTGTCTTCGTAGATCAGGGCGGAAGGAGGAGGGGAGAGGAAGAGGGAGGTGAGGAAGGTGACAAACTCTTTCAGGTACTGGCTGTTGGAGGGACACACCCTGAAAACCCACTGGTAGCCCTGACGGGTGAGGCGATCCGCCATGGAGGAGGGGATGATGAGGGGCAGGGGTACCCTTTCGGCTATCCCTGCCAGGGTGAATGTGGCGTGGCTGGAGTAGGCACCCAGTACGGCGAGGACGGCGGGGTCTTTCAGGGTCTCCGATACGATCTGGCGGCTCTTTTGGTCCTCAAGGAGCCTTTCGTCTATCCACACGATCTGAAGCTCCCGGCCCTTCTCTTGGGCTTCGTGGATGGCCAGCTGGTAGCCTCTTTTTAATCTCTCTCCTATGGGGCTCAGGGGGCCGGTGATGGGTAGCACTATGGCCACCTTCCAGTTCTGGGCGTGGGCTCCCTGAGAGGGGGAAAGGGTGAGGAGGGTGATAGCCAGGAACCCCAGGAGGGGTTTCCAGGGAGAGATCAGGCCCCTCCCTCGGAAGGCCCTGGTGATCTTGAGCTTCAAGACCTGACCCCCGGCATCATGCTCCCAGGTAGGCCTTTTTTACCTCTTCCGATTCTTCCAGCTCTTCTCCGGTTCCTTCCATGACCACCTTCCCCTCGGCCAGGACGTAGGCGTAATCCGTGAGGGCCAGGGAGAGGTGGACGTTCTGTTCCACCAGGAGCATGGTGACCCCTTCTTCTTTCAGTTTCTGGATGGTTTCGAAGACTTCTATGACCAGTTTGGGGGCCAGTCCCAGGCTGGGTTCGTCGAATATGAGGACCCGGGGGTCGGCCATGAGTCCCCGGGCGATGGCCA
Source organism: bacterium (assembly GCA_027020915.1). Taxonomy (GTDB): domain Bacteria; phylum Thermosulfidibacterota; class Thermosulfidibacteria; order Thermosulfidibacterales; family B14-G1; genus B14-G1. The sequence continues at coordinate 60,388 of JALUVF010000028.1, read as the reverse complement.
GCATCTGCTGTTCACCTCCGCTCATGGTGCCCGCTTTCTGTTCCAGCCGCTCTTTCAACCTGGGAAAGAGGGAGAGGGCGTATTCCATGTTCTCTTTCAATCCGGCCCGGGCCCTTTTGGTGAAGGCGCCCATCTCCAGGTTTTCCAGAACCGTCATTTCGGGGAAGATCATGCGCCCCTCGGGAATCATGACCAGGCCCAGGGATGCCCTGTGGTGGGGGGATAGGTGGGTGATGTCTTCCCCATGGAAGGTCACCTTCCCCTTCCAGACGGGAAGGATGCCGGTGATGGCCCTGAGGAGGGTGGTCTTGCCCGCGCCGTTGGCTCCCAGGATGGTGGTGAGATTGCCCGGGGGGACTTCCAGGTCGATGCCCCACAGGATCTGGACTTCTCCGTAACCCGTTTCCAGGTTCTCCACTTTCAGGGTTGGCTGGTCCATCATCCCCTCCTCCTCTTGTCCTTGAAGAGCTTCAGGGCAAGATCCGGGTCGCCCAGATAGGCCTCCACCACCTGGGGGTTGTTGGCCACCTCCTGGGGAGGGCCCTCGGAGACCTTGCGCCCGTATACCAGGGCCATGACCCTGTCGGACACGTTCATGATGGCGTGCATGAGGTGCTCTATCATGAGGATGGTGATGCCCTTCTCCCGAATAGCCTTGATCACCTCCAGCATGCTGGAGACTTCCATGGGGTTGAGCCCCGCCAGCACCTCGTCCAGGAGGATGAGATGGGGGTCCGAGGCCAGGGCCCGGGCCATCTCCAGGCGTTTCTTTTCAGGTACGTTGAGCTTGCCCGCCAGGACCTCCCATTTTTCCTGGAGCCCTACGAACTCCAGGACCTCCATGGCCTTGTCCCTGGCTTCGGCCAGGCTGGCGTTGCCCTGGCCGAAGCAGGCTCCCACCATGACGTTCTCCACCACGGTGAGGTCGTTGAGGGGTTTCACGATCTGGTGGGTTCGGGCTATGCCCAGCCGGGCCCTCTGGTTGGGGGGCAGCCTGGTGATCTCTTTGCCCTTGAAGGTCACCTTGCCCTTGTCTATCTTGAATACCCCGCTGATGGCGTTGAAGAGGGTGGTTTTGCCTGCCCCGTTGGGTCCGATGATGCCCAGGATCTCTCCCTCTTCCACCTGGAAGGTGACGTCGCTGAGGGCCACAAGGCCTCCAAAGGTTTTGGTCACGTCTTCTACCTGGAGGATCATTCCAGCAACTCCCTGAGTTTTTTGGATTTGTCTCTTATGAAGCCGATGATACCCTGGGGCATGAAGAGGACGATGAGGAGGAGAATGACACCGGAGATGGCCATGTGGAGGTTCTTGAAGAGGGGATTCACCAGGAGGAATCCTTTCAGCCTTTCGTATACCAAGGCGCCGGTCACGGCTCCCGTGACGTTGCCGTAGCCTCCCAGCATCACCATGAATATCATCTCAATGGACTTCATGAGATGGAAGGCGTCGTGGGGCTCAATGTTTCCCGCTTTGAAGAAGAATACGGCCCCCACCATGCCGGGGAAGAAGGCCGAAGCCGCATAGGCCAGGCTCTTGTATCTCTTGGCATTCACCCCCAGGATGATGGCGGCGTCTTCGTCCTCCCTGATGGCCATGAGGCCCAGGCCGAACTTGGATTTCTTGATGAGGTATGCGGCCACAATGGTGACCACGGTGACAGTGGCCATGGTGTAGTAGGAGAACCAGATGGCTCTGGCGGCCCCTCCGTAGGTCTTGTAGATACTGAAGTTGAAAAAGAGGCCCTCCGCCCCTCCGATGAAGTTCAGGTTGTTCACCAGGGCCTTCACCGCTTCGTTCACTCCGATGGTGGCGATGGCGAAGAAGGCCCCTCTCAGTCTGAGGACCGCTTCTCCCAGGGCGAAGGCCGCCAGGGCCGCCCCTATACCCCCTGCAATCATGGCGGGTATGAGGTGCACACCGTGGAATATCATGAGGTAGAAGGCCACATAGCCTCCAATGCCGTAGAAGACTATGTGACCGAAACTTACGTACCCCGTGTATCCCAGGATAATGTTCAGGCTCACCGCCAGGGTGACGTACATGAGGATGAGGAAGACACCTTCCCTGGCAGTGACCGATCCCGATACACCCGGTATGGCGACGATGACAAGGAGCAGGGGGATGAGCCAGAAGAGGGTTTTCCCTTTACCCATGGTCTATCTCCTGGCGAGAAGGCCTGTGGGTTTGACGATGAGGATGAAGACCAGGATGGCGAATTCCAGGAAGGGCACGTAACTGGTGGCGATTTTCAGGGTGACCAGGTTCTCGATGAGGCCCAGGATGAGGCCCCCCAGGAGGGCACCCAGGGGGCTTCCCAGGCCTCCCAACACGCAGATGACGAAGCTTTTTAGCTCGTAACCTCCTCCTGACAGGATGGTGAAGGGGAAGATGGTGGCGGCCAGGGCCCCGGCCGTCATGGCCAGAGCCACGCCGATTCCGAAGGCCAGGGCCAGAGCCATGGTGGTGTTCACCCCCATGAGTTCCGCCGCGTCCCGGTTCATGGATACCGCCCTGATGGCCTTGCCCGACCATGTTTTATAGAGGAAGTAGTAGAGCCAAAGGGTGAAGATGACTGAGAAGATCCCCGTGAGGATCCGGGTGGTGGGCAGGACTGTGCCTCCCACGCTCACTGATCCCAGGGCAATGTCTATGGCCCTGGGGTTGGTGGTGAAGATGAAGGTCCCCAGTCCTATGATGACAAGGCTCACGGAGTAGGTGGCCAGGAGGGTGGAGAGTTCGGGGGCGGAGATGATTTTGTGGAGGGAGACGAAGTAGGTGACCATGCCCAGGATCACCCCCATGGCCAGAACCAGGAAGACGCCGATGAAGGGGGATAGATGGAGGTATTTGGCCATGAAGTAGGAGGAGAACATTCCCAGGGCGATGAAGGCACCGTGGGAGAGGTTGATGACGTTCATCACTCCCCATATCAGGTTCAGACCGATGGCAGCCAACCCATAGAGAAGACCCAGGAGTATGCCACTCAGGACGGCACCGAGCCAGGCGGAAAGCACCCTTACCCCCTGTCTTCAGTCTTCAGTACTTCTTGTAGAAGGGATAGATCAGGTCGGCAGATTTGGCTTCCAGAGGCCACACCACCTCCTTCACCAGCTTGCCGCCCTTCTCCTGCCACTGGAGATAGACCATGGAGTGGCCCACCTGGCGGCCGTAGTATTTCCCCGTATCGAACTTGATCCTCCCGTAGAAAGTGGTGATGTCCATCTTCTCCAGGGCTTTCTTCACATCATTGGTCTTGATGGAGCCGGCCTCTTCAATGGCCTTCTGGAGGACAAGACCGGCAGCGTATCCACCGGCGGCGTGGTAGCCGGGCACATAGCCGTAGGCCTTCTTGTAGGCTTGGGTGAACTCCTTGGAAGATGGGCCGAACCACTTGCTCTTGGCCGTTTTTTTGCTGAACTTGGCCAGGGGTTCCCACTGGGAAGGACCGGTGACGTAAAGGGCGGCCTTGCCCAGCTCGCTGAACTCGGGGACGGCGGGGGCCACCAGGAGGGAGACCAGCTTCACCTTCACCTTCTGCTCGTAGAGCTGCTTGGTGAAGGTCTCTCCGTCGGCGAAGTGGCCGCCGCCAATGATGGCGTCGGGGTGGGTGGCCTTGATCTTGTTGATGAAGCTGGTGAAGTCGGTGGTGCCGGGATCGTAGGCTTCGAAGAGCACCACCTTGAAGCCCTTCTTCTCGGCGTACTTCTTGGCGGAGGTGCAGACGGACTTGGCGAACTTGGAGTTCTCATACACAATGGCGATTCTCTTGGCCTTGGGGTCCACCTTGGAAAGGATGTCCATGGCATCGGTGAGGTAGCGGCTGGCGGGGGTGTAGATCTGGAAGACATGGGTGTAGCCCTTGTTGAAGATGCTGTCAGAGGCCGCACCCGTGGCCATCATCACCTTGCCGTACTGCTCGGCGATGATGGCGGCAGAGGCTGTAAGGCCGCTGGAGTAAGGGCTGATGAGGAAGTCGGCCTTGTCCTGGCTGATGAGCCTGGTGTAGAGCTGCTGGACCCTGTCCTTGCTGCTCTCGTCGTCATAGTACTTGAAGACTACGGGAAATCTCCTTCCCACCGTCCTCACGAATATGCCGCCCTCTGAGTTCACCTGTTTGGCCCAGAGCTTTAGTCCCTGGAACTGCTCTTTGGACTCGGAGTTGAATTTGCCCGTTTGAGACATGGTGAAGCCGATGACCAGCTTGTCCATGCCTGCCCAGGCGGGGCCTATGGCCATGGCCAAGAACAGGACGCCTACCAAGACACTCATTAGTCTCCTCATGGCTCTTCCTCCTTTGAGAAATTTTGATGGGGTGGTCCCCGGACCACCCATGAAAGATCTCTACCAGATAGTTTGTGCAATATTCAAGGCAGAGGGGTAGGGGCTTATTTCCCAGGCCAGTAGGTTTTGATGAGACTTCTTTTCCCGGGCCATGAGTTTTTTCTGTGGCCCCTAGCGGGTCTTTGGCGGCAGGGAAAGGTGTGTTATCTGGGGGGAAAGGCGAGAGGAGGTGTCCTTTGAGACCACCGGTGCTGTTGACCATAGCGGGATCAGATCCTTCGGGTGGGGCGGGTATCCAGCAGGATCTTCGGGTCTTCGCCCAGCTGGGTTGTCACGGAATGGCGGTCATAGCGGCCCTCACCGTGCAGAACACCACCGGGGTGAAGGGATTTGTACCCGTGGCTCCATCCTTTTTGAGGGACCAGATGGAGTTTCTCTTCCAGGACGTGACGCCCCACGCCGTGAAGACGGGTATGTTGGGCAGCGCGGAGAATATTCAGGTGGTGGCCCGGTGTCTGGAGGGCAGGGGGGTGTTCCTGGTGGTGGACCCGGTCCTGGTGTCCACCAGCGGAGATAACCTCTTTGAGGGCTCCAGGGGGGCTTTTTTGGAGTGCCTCTTTCCCATGGCTACCGTGGTTACCCCAAATGTTTACGAGGCCGGGGTCCTGGCGGGGGTGGAGGTGAAGACCATGGAGGACATGAAAGAGGCCGCCCGGCGCCTGAAGGCCCGGGGTCCCCAGTGGGTGGTGGTGAAGGGGGGTGACCTGGAGGGTGAGGAGGTGGTGGATCTCCTCTACGACGGGGAGAGGTTCCGTCACTTTGCCCATCCCCGCATTCCCATGGGGGCCGGGAGCCACGGAACGGGGTGTGCCTTTGCCTCCACTTTGGCCGTCTTCCTGGCCCGGAAGATGGACATGGTTCGTGCCTACAGGGAGACCCTGAGGCTGGTGGAGCTTTATCTCCGAGGGGCTTTTCCCCTGGGGAAAGGGGCTCTTCCGGCCAATCCCCTTGTCGTGGGAGAGAGAGAGAGGGCCAGGGGGGAGGTGCTGGACCGCCTCTCCAGGGCCCTGGAACTCCTGGAATCCCTGGAGGGGGGCGCCATCCTGGTGCCCGAGGTCCAGATCAATCTCTGTGAGGCCATTCCCCTGGCCAGGGATCCGGAGGACGTGGCAGGTATCAGAGGAAGGATCATCCGTTGGGGAGAGGGCGTGAGGGCCGTGGGTTGTCCCGCTTTCGGGGCATCTCGCCACGTGGCCAGGGTTGTTCTCGCGGCCATGAGGTTTGACCCTGAGGTGAGGTCTGCCATGAACATCAAATATAATAAGGAGTGGATCCCTCTCCTCGAGGCCTCACCCCTGGAGGTGGCCTCCTTTTCCCGGAGGGACGAGCCTTCCCATGTGAAGGAGCGGGAGGGTTCCACCTTGGAGTGGGGGGTGGATGCCGTCTGTTCCTCCATGGGGCGGGTGCCGGACATAATTTACGACGAGGGGGAGGTGGGCAAGGAGCCCATGATTCGGGTCCTGGGCAGGGATGCCCTGGATGTGGTGGAGAAGGCCAGGATGATCCTGGATTTGGTATCGGGAACCTAGGAACAAACGAAAGCTGAAGGAGGAACCTCAACCTCGACTTCAGCCTCAGCCTGCTTTTATACGCCTCCGAAGCGCCTCTCCCGCTTCTGGTAGTCCAGGAGGGCCTTGAGGAACTCCCCTCTGTCGAAGTCGGGCCACAACACGGGTGTGAAATAAAACTCGGTGTAGGCCGTCTGCCACAGGAGGAAGTTGCTGATCCGGTACTCGCCGCTGGTGCGGATGAGGAGATCGGGTGGCGGCTGGCCCCGGGTGTAGAGGCACCCTTCGACCAGGGCCTCGTCGATCTCCTGGGGCTGGAGTTCGCCCTCTGCCACCCGGTGGGCCAGGACCCTGAAGGCATCCACCAGTTCGGCGTGGCCTCCGTAGTTCAGGGCGAGGTTCAGAATGAGCCTGTCGTTCTTGCTGGTGGCCCGGGCCGTCTCCTCTACCTTTTCCCTGGTGGCCCGGGGCAGTTCATGGATCCTGCCTATGGGATGGAGGCGGATACCCTTGTTGAGCATGTTGGGGAGCTCCCTCTGGAGGTAATCTTCCAGTAGGGACATGAGGAACTCCACCTCCTCCCGGGGACGGGCCCAGTTCTCCGTGGAGAAGGCGTAGAGGGACAGGACCTCTATGCCCACTTCCAGGGCAAACTCCGAGGCCTCTTTCGCCCTTTCCACCCCCTTTTGGTGGCCGAATATCCTGGGCCTGTCGTGGAGCTTTGCCCATCGACCGTTGCCGTCCATGATGATGGCAACATGGCGGGGAATGACCTTTATGCCCAGTTTCTCTGTATCCATAGGGTTAAAGTGAAAAGAGGGGGCAGATGCGCCCTCTGCCCCCGGGTTGTGTTTACTGTTCTATGATGGCCTCGGTGGGGCAGACCTCCACGCAAGACCCACACTCGGTGCACTTCTCCTGATCAATGGTGTACTTCTCCTCCCCCTCTTCGATGGCCTCCGCGGGGCACACGTCCAGGCAGGTCCCACAGGCGACACAATCATCGGTGATAACGTACGCCATGCCAATCACCTCCTTGGTTGGTTTAGAACTCCATGATCTCTTTCTCTTTGGCTTCCAAGAGCTGGTCCACCTTCTTTATGAATTCATCGGTGATCTTTTGGATCTCTTTGAGGGCCCTCTTGCTGTCGTCCTCGGAGATGAGCTTCTCTTTCTCCATCTCCTTCACTTCCTCGTTGCCCTCTCTCCTGATGTTCCTGATGGCGATCTTGTACTCCTCCCCGATCTTCTTCACCACTTTTACCAGTTCTTTGCGTCTTTCTTCGGTGAGGGGTGGGAAGGTGATGCGGATGACGTTGCCGTCGGAGGAGGGGTTGAGTCCCAGGTCGGAATGGGAGATGGCCTTTTCTATCTCTTTTATGATGGACTTGTCCCAGGGCTGTATGGTGATGAGCCGGGCCTCGGGTACGGAGATGGTGGCCAACTGGTTGAGGGGCGTGGGAGTGCCGTAGTAGGTGACCCTGATGTCCTCCAGCAGAGCCGTGGAGGCCCTCCCCGTTCTGATCCCTGCCAGCTCCCTCTCCAGCTTTTTCAGGGACTTCTTCATCTTGGTCTTTATCTCTTTGTACACATCCTCCAGCATCTCTTTACCTCCCCACGTAGGTGCCCACCTTCTCTCCCATGACAGCCCTCTTTATATTGCCCTCCACCAGTATTGAAAAGACCACAATGGGAATGTTGTTCTCCATGCACAGGGATATGGCGGTGGGGTCCATGACCCTCAGGTTGTTGTCCAGCACCTCTATGTAACTGATCTTGCTGAATTTTATGGCATCGGGGTGCTGTTGGGGATCTTTGTTGTACACCCCCTCCACTTTGGTGCCTTTGAGTATGATCTGGGCCCCTATCTCGGCGGCCCTCAGGGCCGCTGCCGTGTCCGTGGTGAAGAAGGGGTTGCCTGTTCCTCCCGCGAAGACCACCACCCGGCCTTTCTCCAGGTGCCTCATGGCCCGGCGCCGGATGTAGGGTTCGGCCAGCTGGCGCATCTCCAGAGCCGTCTGGACCCTGGTGGGGACTCCCAGTCTCTCCAGGCTGCTCTGGAGGGCCAAGGCGTTGATCACTGTGGCCAGCATCCCCATGTAGTCCGAGGTGGCCCGGTCTATGCCCGAGGCCACCCCCTTGATGCCTCTGAAGATGTTCCCTCCACCAATGACCACGCCTATCTCCACCCCCTCTTCCCGCACCTCCTTCACTTCCGTGGAGATGCGGGTGAGGGCGGAAGTGGAGAGGCCGTAATCCTTCTCCCCGGCCAGCGCCTCTCCGCTGAGCTTCAGAAGCACCCTCTTGTAGGGAGAAGGGGCTGGGGACATTCTCCTATTCCTCTCCCAGTTGGTACCGGGTGAACCTCTTCACCCTGATGTTCTCTCCCAGCTTGGCGATGTATTCGGTGATGAGCTGGGAGACGGTCTTCTCGGGCTCCCTGATGTAGGGCTGCTCCAGGAGGCATACGTCCTGGTAGAACTTGTTGAGCTTGCCTTCCACGATCCTGTCCACCACCTTCTCGGGTTTGCCCTGCTCCAGGGCCTGCTCCCGGTAGAGCCTGCCTTCCTTTTCCACCACTTCCTGGGGCACGTCCTCTTTGCTCACATAGAGGGGAGAGGAGGCGGCCACCTGCATGGCCAGGTTGTGGACCAGTTCCCTGAATTCGTCGGTCCTGGCCACGAAGTCCGTCTCGCAGTTCACCTCGATGAGCACGCCGATCTTGCCCCCCATGTGGATGTAAGCATGGATGAGTCCTTCGTTGGTGGCCCTGCTGGCCTTCTTGGCGGCGGTGGCCAGGCCCTTTTTCCTCAGGGCCTCCACGGCCTTCTCCATGTCGCCGTCACACTGGGCCAGGGCCTTCTTACAGTCCATGATACCTGCACCCGTCTTCTCTCGGAGCTCCTTCACCATCTGGGGTGTGATGTGGGCCATAACTCTATTCCTCCCAGTCCTCTTCGTATTCTTCGAACTCTTCCTCCACCTCTGTTGCCTCGTCCCCGGGAATGGCCTCTCCCCCTTCCTCTGGGGTCTCTTCGGTGGGCACAGCGGCTACCTTTGCCTCTTTTTCTTCTTCGGTGGCCATCTCTTCCTGGACGGCCATCTCCAGGCCCGCCTTTTCCATGTAGAGGTGCTGCCCCTCTATGACGGCGTCGGCTATCTTGGAGGTGAGGAGTTTCACCGCCCTTATGGCGTCGTCGTTACCGGGGACGACGTAGTCTATCTCGTCAGGGTTGCAGTTGGTGTCCACGATGGCCACAATGGGAATTCCCACTTTTTTGGCTTCCCTCACGGCGATGTACTCCTTCTTGGGATCCACCACCCAGAGGATTTGGGGCAGCTTTTCCATTTCCTTGATGCCTTTGAGATTCCTTTCCAGCTTTTCAATCTTGCGGTTGAGCTTGATGGCCTCTTTCTTGGTGAGGTTCTGGAAGAACCCGCCGTCCCGCATGGTTTCCAGCTCTTTCAGCTTCTCCACGCTGCGCTTGATGGTGGCGAAGTTGGTGAGGGTGCCCCCCAGCCATCTGTGGCTCACGTAGAACATGCCGCAGCGGGTGGCCTCCGTCTCTATGGTCTCTTTGGCCTGCTTCTTTGTCCCCACAAAGAGGACCTTGGCTCCCTCGGCCACCTGGTCCCGCACGAAGTTGTAGGCGATCTCGAACATCTGGAGGGTCTTCTGAAGGTCGATGATGTAGATGCCGTTTCTGGCGGTGAAGATGTAGGGTTTCATTCGGGGATCCCATCGGCGGGTCTGGTGTCCAAAGTGGACACCGGCTTCCAGGAGTTGCTTCATGGTGAGTACTGCCATTTCTACCTCCCTCGGGTTTTTTCCTCCGCCCCTCTCTCCCACCCCTAAGGGGCACCCCGGGATTTAGAGGAGCGTGTGTGCTCTCTATTTCTCCTCCTCGGCGTCACCAGCCGCGGAGAGGGTCCCTTTTTGCCTGGCCCACAGAAGGTAACCCTCGATAAATGGGTCCAGGTCACCGTCCAATACCCCATTCACATTACCCTTTTCAACCCCCGTGCGGTGATCCTTGGCCAGCTGGTATGGATGGAGTACATAGGACCGGATCTGAGAACCCCAGGCAATCTCCTTCTTGCCCTTCTCCAGCTCTTCTTTTTCCTTTTCCTTCTCCCGCTTCTTCAGCTCGTATATCCGGGCCTTGAGGATTTTCATGGCCATCTCTTTGTTTTTGTGCTGGGAGCGCTCGTTCTGACACTGGACCACGATGCCCGTGGGGATGTGGGTGATGCGCACCGCCGAATCCGTCACGTTCACGTGCTGGCCTCCAGGTCCGCTAGCCCTGTATGTCTCGATCCTCAGGTCCTTCTCGTTGATGTCCACCTGGATCTCCTCCTCCACCTCGGGATAGACGAAGACCGAGGCGAAAGAGGTGTGGCGTCTCCTGGCGGCGTCGAAGGGGGATATGCGCACCAGTCGATGGACCCCTGTTTCTCCCTTGAGGTATCCGTAGGCATAGGGGCCCTCCACCAGGAAAGTGGCCCCCTTTATGCCTGCATCGTCGGCGCTCTGGTAGTCCAGGATCTTCACCTTGTAGCCCTTGTCCTGGGCCCAGCGGGTGTACATGCGGAAGAGCATGGCCGCCCAGTCCTGGGACTCGGTGCCCCCGGCCCCAGGGTTGATGGAGACGATGGCGTTGTTTTTATCCTGCTCTCCCGAGAGGAGGGTCTTGAGCTCGGCCTTGGCCATCCTCCTGGAGAGACTGACAAGCTGCTCCTCAATCTCGGGCAGCAGGGTGAGATCCTGGGCCTCCTGGGCCAGCTCCACCAGGGTTTCCACGTCCTCCAGGCTTTGCTGGAGCTCCTGGTAGGACTCCACCGTCTCTTCCAGGTGGCTCTTCTCCTTCAGGATGTTTTTGGCTTCTTCAGGGTTGTCCCAGAAGTTGGGCTTATAGGTCTGCTCTTCTAGTTCCTTGATCTTGGCCTTTTTACCGGGGATGTCAAAGATGCCTCCCGAGTTTTTCTAGCCTGTCTTTCAAGGCCCGGATCTCGCTCTTCTTCTCTTCCCACATACCTCTAACCTCCTAGAAGTCGGGGCTTATTTATAGACTTTGACGGGATGGTGTCAACTTTCCCTTTCCATCAGCCTCTCTACCACTTTTACCGCTTCCACGGCGTCTTTGGCATAATGGGCGCCGATTTCCCGGGCATACTCGGGGGTGACCACGGCGCCGCCCACCAGGGTGAAGACCTGGATGCCCTTCTCCTTCAGGGCCTCAATGACCCCTTTCATCTCCGTCATGGTGGTGGTCATGAGGGCCGAGAGACCCACGGCCAGCTTTTCCGGGGGATGGCCTTCTGCCAGGAGGGAGTGGGCCTGGGCCACGATCCTCTCCCTGGGCACGTTCTTGCCCAGGTCTATCACCCTGAACCCGTGGTTCTCCAGGAGGGTGCAGACGATGTTCTTGCCGATGTCGTGGATGTCCCCTTCTACTGTGGCCATGATCACCGTACCCTTGGCAGGGCCCTCCTGGCCCTTCATGGCCTCTTTCAGGACGGCGAAGGCCCCTTGCATGGCGGTTGCCGAGGCCATGACCTGGGGTAGGAAGTACCGGTTGCTCTCAAAGCGCCTACCCACCTCTTCCATGGCCGGTATGAGGATGGTGTTGCTGATCTCCAGGGGGGCCATCTCGCCCAGGAGCTCCCCTGTCTTCTCCCTGGCCAGATCCTCATCGCCGTGGAGGACGGCGTTGAAGAGGGTCTTCTTTGGATCCTGTTCCTCTTCCCCTCTCTCCTCCCTTTTCTCCTCTCCCTGGGAGAAGACCTCCAGGTACCTAGCCGCCCGGGGGTCCCTGCCCGTCAGTAGGGCCCCGGCGTAGAGGGTCTCCATCATGCGCCGACTGTTGGGATTTATGATGGCGGCATCCAGCCCGGCCTCCAGGACCATGGCCAGAAAGGTGGCGTTCACCCCTTCCCGGTGGGGAAGGCCGAAGGAGACGTTGCTCACCCCCAGGACCGTGGGGAGGGCCAGTTCCCTTTTGACGGCTCTCACCGTTTCCAGGGTGACCTTGGGGCCATCCTCCTGGGCGCTCACCGTCATGGTGAGGCCGTCCACTATGAGGTCGCTTCTGGGTATGCCCATTTCCGTGGCCTTCTCCATGACCCTCCTGGCGATCTCCACCCGTCCTTGGGGTGTGGAGGGGATGCCCTTCTTGTCCAGGGGGAGGATGAGGAGGGCGGCGCCGTAGCGCCTGGCCAGGGGCACCAGGGCGTCCAGGGACTTCTCTTCCCCCGAGACGGAGTTGATGAGGGCCTTGCCGTCCACCTGCTGGAGGGCCGCTTCCATGGCCAGGGGATTGCTGGAGTCCAGGACCAGGGGGCAGTCCACCTGGGTCTGGACGGCGGTGGCCACCATGGGAAGCACTTTCTCTTCTTTGATGCCGGGCATTCCCACGTTGACGTCCAGGAGATGGGCTCCGGCCTCCACCTGTCTTCTGGCCATGTCCCGGGCCCAGGCTGTCTTGCCTGCCCTGAGCTCGGCCTGGAAGTCCTTTTTCCCCGTGGGGTTGATGCGTTCCCCTATGACCCCGGGGAAGTGGCCTTCTCCCAGAAAGACCACCTGGCGCCGCCCGGCCAGTTTCATGCCGGGGGGGGCCTCCCTCTTCACCAGGGGGGTGTCCTTCACGGCCTCCACCATCCTCTTGATATGGGTGGGTGTGGTGCCGCAGCAGCCGCCCACCACCCAGGCCCCCACCTCCGCCAGCTTCCGGGCGTACTGGGCCATCTCCTGAGGAGTGGCCGGAAACACGGTCCTGTCGCCTTCCAGCCTGGGGAGGCCTGCGTTGGGCATGAACACCAGGGGCTGGGATGAGACACTGGCCATCCTCTTGGCCACTTCCAGGAGCCCCTGGGGACCCAGACTGCAGTTGGCTCCCAGGGCCCATACCCCCATGGCCTCCAGGGTGACGGCCACCGCCTCGGGAGACATGCCCAGGAGGGTGTGCATGTCTTCCTGGAAGGTGGCCAGGGCAAATACGGGGAGGTCTGTGGCCTCTTTCACGGCTATGATGGCGGCCTTGGCCTCTTTGATGTCGGACATGGTTTCCACCATGACCAGGTGGGCCCCTCCATCCTGGAAGGCACGGGCCTGCTCTTTGAAGATATCCACGGCCTCGTTGAAAGGAAGATCCCCTACGGGTTCCAGGAACTTGCCCGTGGGGCCCATGGATGCTGCCACCAGGGCCTTGTCTGCAGCGGCCTTCCTGGCCAGTTCCACGGCGGCCCTGTTGAGGCTGTAAACCTCTTCTTCCAGGCCGTAGTTGGCCAGCTTTATCCTGTTGCCGCCAAAGGTGTTGGTCTCTATGATGTGGGCCCCGGCTTCCACGTAGGCCCTATGGATGCGGTGGATGAGCTGGGGGTGGCTGACGTTCAAATATTCTGGGGCTGTGGTGAAGGCCACTCCGGCTTCCTGGATCATGGTACCCATGGCCCCGTCCAGGCAGAGGACCCTGGTGCCCCACAGGTCTTCCAGTCTCATGGGTGCTTCCCTCTCCTTTCGTAAAAACCAGGTTCGCAGGTTTTTTATCTTTCTCCGGGAACTTTGAACATTGAACTTAGAACCCTGGACAAGTCAATAGTCCCTCCCGGAGGACCTGGAAATCCTTTGGCCTTATCCCTTCACCCGTTGAGCCACGGGGATCTGGTTCTTGATACGGTCTCCCTCCAGGAGGCCTGAGCCCAGGGGCCTGCCCTGGACCCTGACGATGACCTGGCCCCGGGGAATGGGGGAGGAATGATCCAGGGCGACGTCTTCTCCTCTCATGTACCTCTCCCCCTGCTGGCGAGAGAGGTCCACCACCCTTTTGGTGGCCCAGCGCCCCAGGAGCTGGATGGCCGGGGTGGTGAGGCGGTAGCCCTGGCGGTCCTGGCGGGCCAGGCGGGTGCCCATGCGGGTGATGGGCAAGGGACCCGTGCCTTGGTCCTCGTTCCATTCTGAGAGTTCTTCCAGTTGGGGAGAGGCCATCCAGATGTCCCGGCCCCTTTTAAAGATGAAGAGGGGTTCCACCCTTTCTCTGGGGATGCCGAAGGACTCTTCTATCCAGTGGAGGAGGGCTTCCCTTTCGGGGCCTTTCAGAGGTGTCACTCTTCCTCCAGAATCTCTTGGAGTTTCTGGGATAGCTGACCGATTTTGAAGGGTTTCTGGATGAAGTCCAGGGCCCCTTCTTTCAGGAGTTCTCCTGCCCGTTCCTCTTCACTGTAACCGCTGATGACCAGAACCTTCACCTGGGGATCGATCTCTTTGAGCCTCCTGAAGACCTCCAGCCCTCCCAGGCCTGGCATGACCACGTCCAGGAGAACGGCCCTTATCTCCTTCTGCTCCCTCTTGTAGATCTCGATCCCTTCTTCCCCTTCCGAGGCGATGACGGGTGTGTAGCCCAGATGTTCTAGGATGTCTTTCCCCAGGTCTTGGAGGAGTTCGTTATCGTCTATCAAGAGAATCTTTCCCTTTCCCTTCATGGTAAGGCTCTCCTTCCCCGGGTTTCTACCTTTTTAGCACACTGGTTTCTAAATTCCATACTATCAAAGTGATGGCTGAAATACCAGGGTTTATGAGTCCTCCCGCCCTTTTTTCACCTGTGGCGGGAGGGATGTTTCTCTTCTCTCCTCTACGGTGCATTTGAGAGACCCTGCGTGGAGGAGGACCTGGACCGGGTCTCCCTCTATCACCTCTTTGTAGGAGGTGATGGGCTTTCCCTCTTGGGTGAGGGTGATGGAGTAGCCCCTTTCCAGAATGGCCAGAGGGGAGAGGGTTTCCAGGGCCCTGGTCAGGGGGGCCAGGGCCTCCCTCTTTCTGTCCAGGTGCCCCTTCATGCTTCTGAGAAGCCCTTTCTCCAGCCGACCCAGTTCCTCTTTCTTCTTCTTGAGGGTCTCCCAGGGTGATTGGAGCTCAAGGCGGATGGAGAGGGTCTGGAGCCTATGTCTGTGGGGAGCTGTGATTTTGGAAGACTGGATGGTCAGGCGCCCCTTCAGATCCTTCAGGCGTTCCTCCCGGTCTTTGAGGCGCCTCAGGGGGTTCCCTTTGTTCAACCTCTGGGCCAGGTGGTGGAGGTGGAAGGCGTAGAGGTTCAAGGGGGACTGGAGGGCCCTGGTCAGGCGGGATTTGAGGCTCTCCAGATGGCCTTTCAGTTCCACGGCTTGGGCCACCACCATCTGGGCTGCTGCCGAGGGCGTGGGGGCCCGGGCGTCGGCGGCCAGATCGGCCAGGGTGGTGTCTATCTCGTGGCCCACTGCGGAGACCACGGGAATGGCGGAGGCGGCCACGGCCCTGGCCACCTCCTCGGTGTTGAAGGCGGCCAGGTCTTCCCTGGCCCCTCCCCCTCGGGCCAGGATGATGACGTCTATGCCTCCCCGGAAGTTGAGCTCTCTGAGGGCCTGGACTATCTCTCCCGGGGCCTTCTCTCCCTGAACGGTGACGGGCATCAGGAGGAGGTGGACCCCGGGGTACTGCTCCCGGATCACCTTGATGATGTCTCTGATGGCCGCTCCCCTGGGGGAGGTGATAATACCCACGGTCCTGGGCAGGGAAGGGAGGGGTCTCTTTCGCTGGGGGGCGAAGAGACCTTGGGCAGCTAGGCGTTTTTTTACCAGTTCCAGGCGCAGGAAGTGTTCTCCCCGTCCCCGGGGTTCCAGGAAGTCCACTATGAGCTGGACCTCTCCCCGTTCCTGGTAGAAGGAGAGGTCTCCGTGGCAGACGACCCTGTTCCCCTCCTTTATGTGGCGCAGGAAGAAGCGGGCTTTGCCCCTGAAAAAGACTGCCTTGATCTGGGCCTGGGGGTCTCGGAGGGTGAAGTAGTGGTGCCCCCCGGGAGAGATTCGGAGGGTGGAGATCTCCCCTTCCACCCACAGGTCCCTGTAGCTTCCTTCCAGGTCTTCTTTTATGAGGTGGTTGAGCTGGGATACGGTGAGGAAAGGGGAGAGGGGAGGGGTCATGGCACCATCTCCAGCCTCTTCTTGTAGGCCTCCAGGGTGTTCACCATGAGCATGGCCACTGTCATGGGGCCCACCCCTCCGGGGACGGGAGTGATGGCCTTGGCCCATCCCTGGAGTCCATGGAAATCGGCGTCGCCCACGATCTTATCTCCCATGCGGGAGATGCCGATGTCGAAGACCACGGCTCCCCGGGCCACCATCTCCCTTTTGATGAGGTGGGCCACCCCCGTGGCGGTGAAGAGGATCTCTGCCTTGGAGGTGTAGAGGGAGATGTCCCTGGTCTTGATGTGACACACCGACACCGTGGCCATGCGGTTTACCAGCAGGAGAGAGAGGGGTTTGCCCACGATGTTGCTGGCCCCCACCACCACCACCTCCCGGCCCTCCACAGGGATACCGTAGTGGTCCAGGAGGGCCATGACCCCTTTGGGGGTGCAAGGGACCATACCTTCCTCTCCCAGGGCCAGTTTTCCCATGTTCAGAGGATGGAAACCGTCCACGTCCTTGGTGGGATCTATGGCCTCAATGATGGAGGAGGGATCCAGATGGGGGGGGAGGGGAAGCTGGACCAGGATCCCGTCCACCTTCTCGTCTCCATTGAGCCGGTGGATGAGCGCCAGCATCTCCTCCATGGAGGTGGTGGCGGGGAGTCTGCGGCTCAGGGAGCGGATCCCCGCCTGTTTACAGGCCCTCTCCTTGTGGGAGACGTAGATCTGGGAGGCGGGGTCCTTTCCCACCAGGATCACCGCCAGTCCCGGAGGTCTACCCGCCCGGGCCTGGAGGGCGGCCACTTCCTGGGCCACCCTTTCTATGGTCTTCCGGGCCAGTTCTTTACCCCAAAGGATCTCAGTTTCCATCTTCCTCCCTCAGGAATATGCGTTTGAGGGCCGTGGCCTTGCGGGTGGCAGGGTTGATCTCCACCAGTAGCGCGTTGAACTGGACGGGACCCTTGGCCACCTCGAACCGGCTGGGCAGGTGGGTGAGGAAGCGTTTAAGTGGGTCCTGGGGTTTCATGCCGATGATGGAGAGGGAGGGACCTGTCATTCCAAGGTCGGTGATGTAGGCCGTGCCCGAGGGCAGGATCTGTTCGTCGGCCGTCTGGACATGGGTGTGGGTGCCCACTACGGCCGATACCCTGCCGTCCAGATGCCAGGCCAGGGCCATCTTTTCCGAGGAGGCCTCGGCATGGAAGTCTATGACCACCACCTTTTCCGGGTGTTGCTTTAAGATTTCGTCGGCTTTACGGAAGGGGCAGTCCAGGGGATCCATGAAGATCCGCCCCTCCAGGTTGACCACCACCACGGGGAATCCCGCCGGGGTCCTTACCTCCAGCCAGCCCTTTCCCGGGACGCCGGGGGGGTAGTTGGCGGGTCTGATGATCCTCTCCAGCTGGTCCAGGACGGGGAGGAACTCCTTTTTGTCCCAGATGTGGTTGCCGCTTGTGATGACGTCCACTCCCATGTCGAGGATCTCCAGGGCCACCTCCCGGGTGAGACCGAACCCCCCCGCCCCGTTCTCGCCGTTGGCCACCACCAGGTCTGTACCGTACTCCTCCATGAGGCGGGGGAGCCACATCCTCAGGGCCCGCCGCCCGGGCTTTCCCACGATGTCGCCCACGAAGAGGATCTTCAGGGTGTCACTTGGCATATTCCACCGCCCGGGTTTCCCGGATGACGTGGACCTTGATCTGGCCGGGGTAGGTGAGCTCGTCCTCCAGGCGTTTGGCGATGTCCCGGGCCAGCATGTAGATTTCGTCGTCTCCCATATCCTGGGGCTTCACGATGACCCTCACCTCTCTGCCGGCCTGGATGGCGAAGGCCTTCTCCACTCCCGGGAAGGACTGGGAGATCTCTTCAAGCTTCTCTATGCGCTTCAGGTAGGCCTCCACCATCTCCCTCCTTGCCCCGGGTCTGGCTGCCGATAAGGCGTCGGCGGCGGCAAGGATGAGGGCTTCGGGGGTGGTGGGTTCTGCCTCGCCGTGGTGAGAGGCGATGGCGTTCACCACGGCGGGGCTTTCACCGTACTTCCTGGCCAGCTCCGCCCCTATCTGGGCATGGGAGCCTTCCACTTCGTGGTCCACGGCCTTGCCGATGTCGTGGAGGAGCCCCATACGTTTCAGAAGGGTAACATTGAGGCCCAGCTCGGCGCCCATGATGGAGCAGAAGTAGGCCACCTCCTTGGAGTGGGCCAGCATGTTCTGGGTGTAGCTGGTCCTGTACTTTAGGCGTCCCAGGAGCTTGATGAGTTCGGGATGGAGGTTGTGGATGCCCAGCTCGAAGGCGGCAGCCTCTGCCTCCTCCTTCATGGTGGTCTCCAGCTCCCTGCCCACTTTGTTCACTACCTCCTCGATGCGGGTGGGGTGGATGCGGCCGTCCTTCACCAGCTTTTCCAGGGCCCTCCTTGCTATCTCCCTCCTCACCGGATCATGGCAGGAGAGGACCACTGCCTCGGGGGTGTCGTCTATGATGAGGTCCACCCCTGTGGCAGACTCGAAGGCCCTGATGTTCCGCCCTTCCCTGCCAATGATCCGGCCCTTCATTTCGTCGGAAGGCAGGGGCACCACGGAGACGGTGTGCTCCGTCACCTCTTCGGCGGCGTAGCGCTGGATGGCCTGGGCGATGATGGCCTTGGCCTTTCTGTCGGCCTCTTCCTTGGCCCTCTCTTCTATCTTCTTGATGAGCTCGTAGGCGTCCTTGCGGGCTTCCTTCTCCATCATCTTCAGGAGTTCCTCTTTGGCCTCTTCTTTGGTGAGCTGGGCTATGTATTCCAGTCTCTTGATGGCCTCTTCCAGTCTCTCCTTGAGCTGGCTCTCCTGCTGGCTCAGTTCCTTTTCCAGGTTCTTGAGCCTGTCGGCCAGGCTTCTGAGCTCCTTCTCCTTCTCTTCAATTTGGCGTTCCCGCTTCTCCAGGTGGTCTTCCTTTTGGAGGATACGGCTCTCTGCCTTCTCCAGGTCTTTGCGCTTTTGGGCCATCTCCTCTTCCACCGAGGCCTTCTCTTTGTAGATGGCCTCTTTGGCCTCCAGGATGGCCTCCTTCTTGATCCTCTCGGCCTCCCTCTGGGCCTCTTTCAGGACCCTTTGGGCTTCGTCTTCGGCGGACTTCACTTTCATTTCCAGGAGTTTGTTCCTCAGCAAATAGCCACCTGCTCCACCAAGGACCAGGGCTGTCACAATGAGAAGTAGGGCTGTGGCACTCATCTCTTCCTCCTTTTCAAATGCCAGATTGTGGTAGGTGTGAGCATCCGACTCTCTGTAATCACCAGGTCTACCTGCCTGTCCCACCAGTCCCTGGGAAGGACCTCTATGACCTGGAACTCGAAGGCCACTCCCAGGGCCGTCTGCCACCTTCCTTTTCTGGAAAGGACACGGTCGTAGAAACCACCACCCATGCCCAGTCGGTAGCCCTCCAGGTCGTAGGCCACGGCGGGGACCAGGAAGAGGTCTATATCGTCCTGAATCAGGGGAGGGGTGGTGGGCTCCCGGATTCCCATATACCCGGGCTCCAGGTCTTTCTCCCCCCGGACGGAGCAGAAGACCAGTTCTTTCCCTTCCACCCGGGGGAAGAGGGGCACCTTGCCTTCTTCCAGGGCCTCCCGGGCCAGGGGCATGAGGTCCACCTCTCCCGAGAAGGGATGGTAGAAGGCCACCCTTCGGGCCTCCTTGAACTCGGGGCGAAGGGCCACCTTCTCCCTTATGGCCCTGGAGAGGGTCTCCCTTTCGTGGGGCGGGAGTTCCTTGCGCCTCTTCAGCATCTCTCGTCTGATGCGGACCTTATCCATACCGTTCCTTCCAGAGCTTTTTGAGTCGCTCCCTTATCTTGGCCTCTCTCCCCTCATCACTGGGCTCGTAGAAGGAGACGGGGTGATCCATGTAGACCTGCTCCACGAAGTGCTGGGGAAAGCTGTGGGGATAGAGGTACCTCCCCCCTTTTGTGTAGGAGCTGGAGTCCCTCAGGTGGGGGGGAACCTGGATCTCCCCCCGTCTCTTCACCTCTTCCTGGGCCTTTCTGAGCCCCTCGTAGGCCCGGTTGCTCTTGGGGGCTGTAGCCACGTAGAGGGCGGCGTGGGCCAGAATGAGGGCTCCTTCAGGTAGACCTATCTCCTTCACCCCTTGGTAGGCGGCATGGGCCAGGATGAGGGCGGCTGGATCTGCCAGTCCCACGTCCTCCGATGCCGCTATCAGGATGCGTCTGGCTATGTAAAGGGGATCTTCCCCTCCCTCCAGCATGAAGGCCAGCCAGAAGAGGGTGGCATCGGGGTCTGACCCCCTCATGCTCTTGATGAAGGCGGACATGGCGTCGTAGTGGAGCTGGGTGTCGTAGGGGATGGACTTCTGGAAGGTTTCCGTGACCATCCGGGGGGTGATCCGGGGAGGGGTGTGGCCCTGGGCCATGGCGATGGCCAGCTCAAGGCTGTTCAGAGCCTTGCGCCCGTCTCCCGAGGAGAGGCGGGCCAGGAGGTCCAGGGCCTCTGCCTCCCCTTCCACCTGGGGATAGTACCTCTCCAGAGCCCTCTTCATGAGGGTGACCAGATCCTCCTGGGAGAGGGGTTCGAAGGCGAAGACCTGGGCCCTGGATCTGATCCCGGGTACCAGGGCAAAATAAGGGTTTTCCGTGGAGGCCCCTATGAGAATGATGCGTCCATCCTCCACGGCGGGCAGGAGGGTCTCCTGCTGCACCCGGTTGAACCTGTGGATCTCGTCGACGAAGAGGAGGGTCTTCTGGCCCTCCTTCCACCTCTTGGAGGCTTTGTCCAGAGCCGCCAGGAGGTCCTTCTTTCCGGCAGTGACGGCGGACAGACCTATGAAGAGGGCCTGGGTCCTGGCTGCAATGATGTGGGCCAGGCAGGTCTTTCCCGTGCCCGGCGGTCCATAAAAGACCACCGACCGCACCATATCCTCTTCTATCATGACCCGGAGGGGCTTCCCCTGGGAGAGGAGGTGCCTCTGTCCAAGGAACTCCTCCAGGCTTTGGGGCCGTAGCCTCCAGGCTAAAGGGGCCTTCTCCACGCCGTCCTCCGTGGAGAAGGGGGTCAGCTCATCAGGGGACGGATACCTTGGGGGGTTGGGCCTTTCGTCCTGAAACTTTTAACCCTATGAAATCCCTTTCCTTCTCCCCCTCGGGTTTCCTTATATATAAGGGTCCCCCGCTTTGCCGTTGCGGGTGGGTGAACTTGAACCTGGCTCCAGCCAGGTGGGGTTCCGCACAGGGTTTCAGGGTTTCCCCTCCAGGGGGCATACCCATTCGCCCCGAATATAGGATCCCCTCTGTTACTAAGTTGGGCTCAAGTCGTTGCCACCCCTGACGCGCAAAGCAGGGGACCCACTCCACTTTCACTGACCTCCTTCTCCTCCAGCCTGTTCCACCAAGTGAACGAGCTGGTTTAGCTTTCTCTCAATCTCCTTTTCCAATCTTTCCAACTCTTTTTTTACCTTAAAATACTCCGCCGCGATGTTCAAGGCAGCCACCAAAGCAATTTTTTCTGTGGAGACCAGACGGCTCTCCTGGGCCACCTCCTTCATCTTCTCGTCCACATAGGCCACGTACTTGAGGAGATCCTCCAGGCTCTCCGATGGGGCCTTTAGGGCGTAGGTCTTGTTGAAGATCCTCACCTCAGCCTTGGCCATTCTACTCCTCCTTGGAGAGGATCTCCTGGTACTCTTCAATCCTCCTGATGAGCCTGTCGATCTTGACCTGGACGGCGTCCCTCTGGGCCGTGAGCCTCTGGATGGCTTCCTCCTTCTCCTTCAGCTCCTTCTCCAGGGAGATGACCCTCTCCCTGAGGCGGGTGTTCTCCTCCCGGGCCTTGGCCAGCTTGGAGACCAGGTCTACTATCTTCTCTTCCAGGGTATGGAGGATGGAGTCTTCCATGGTCAGCTTCTATCCTGTGCCACCCTGCCTCTTCCCTTCCTCTTGTTGGAGGCGTATATGACCAGGGTCCTCCCGGGGTGGAGGATGTTCCTTTTCAGACCGTTCCACCGTTTTATGTCCTCCACCCCCACGGAGAAGGAGCGGGCGATCTTCCACAGGTTGTCCCCCTTTTTCACCCTGTAGGTGATGATCCCCTTCCTGGGGTATGGCCTCCTGGAGGCCAGGTGCCGGGGGGTCCGGCGGGCCGTTGGAACGGGCCTGGGTATGATCAGCAGGTCGCCGGGCTTTATGCTGGCCCTTCTCAGGCCGTTTCTTTTCTTTATGTCCCGGACCCTCACTGAGAAGGACCTGGCGATCCTCCAGAGGCTGTCCCCTTCCCGGACCCTGTAGACCCTCTCCCCGGAGGCGGTTTTCACCCTCGCCACCCTCCTGGTGGTCCGCCGCCTCCTGGCCAGCCAAATCTTCCTGAGGGAGGCGGGAATGAGGATGGTTTTCCCTGCCCTGATGCGCCGGGGGTTGGTGATGCCGTTGACGGTGACCAGGGTGTAGAGGGGCACGCCGTAGAACCGGGCCAGGGTGTATAGGGATTCCCCCCGGGCCAGCCTGTGCCTGATCCACCGGTTGCCGTGGGCGTCGGGCACGGGATACAGGGATCCGGCGTATCTGGGGTTTGAGAGGATGCTGGCCACCTTTCGGCCGTATCCCCGGGGCACCTTCAGCTCGTAGGGAGGGCCGGGAGGGGTCACCCATTTCTTGAGGGCGGGGTTGAGGCGTTTCAGGGATCTGTACCTGATGCCCGCCAGTCTGGCCAACCTCTTGAGGTTCACCATGCCTTTGACCTTCACCTTCTCGTAGTTCAGGGGGACGGGAGGATCGAGGTTGGGGAGGTCGTATAGATCTGGGTTGTGGACCAAAAGGAGAATGGCCATGAATCTGGGCACGTATTCCCGGGTCTCCTTCTTCAGATGCCGGGAGAGGACCCAGAAGTTCTTGCTTCTGCTCCTCTTCATGGCCTGTTCGATCCTGATGGGCCCGGCGTTGTAGGCGGCTATGGCCAGTTCCCAGCTTCCAAAGCGGTTGTAGAGGTCTTTTAAGTAGCGCGCGGCGGCCCTGGTGGACTTCTCTATGTCCATCCTTTCATCCACCCAGGGATTGATCCTGAGGCCGTATAGCCTGGCCGTGGATCTGATGAACTGCCAGTAACCCAGGGCCCTGGATGGAGAGAGGGCCGTGGCCCAGTATCCGCTTTCCAGGATGGGAAGGTAGGCCAGGTCTTCGGGGAGCCCCTCTTTCTTGAGGATTCTCTTCACCATGGGGATGTACCGTTCCCCCCGTTGCCAGTACCTGAGAAAGACCCTCTTCCCGGGGCCCGAGTAGTAATTCAGGAAGGCCTCTACCTGGCTGTTGATGGAGATGCCCATGTCGCTGCCCCTTTCCACCTCTTCCACCAGTTCCTCGTTGGAGAGACGCTCCCAGTAGAGTTCCTCCTCCAGGCTGAAGGGGGGCTTTTTCTCTTGATGGGCCTGGAGGGCCGTGGGAGGAGATGGAGCCTTCTCCTCCTGGGGGGTGGGAGAGGTGGTGGGCGTGTTTTTCGGGGGAGGAGGGGGTGGCTTGGAAGCCATCTGGGGTTGGAGGTCGGCAGAGGGGTGGAGGATCTGATGGAAGGTGCACCCTGTGGCCATGAGGCTCAACAGGATGAAGAGGGCGAGAGCGGTTCTGTTCATGGGCTCCTCCCATCGCTTTTTTACCGCTTTGCCCAGTCTAGTCTATAGGCCGAGATTCTAGCAAGGGGTAAATAAAAAACGGCGTTCAACGTGAAGCCCTTGATTTCCTGGGGGCTTATGGGATAAGTAGTGCCCCGGTGTTTTTGATCCAAGAGGAAAGGCTTCGAGTAAAAGGCATAGAAGGAGGAAAGGAGTGGACCTATGTTCAAGGTGGTAAGGAAAAAGGAGTGGCACCCCACCATTACAGAACTGTGGGTGGAAGCACCGTGGGTGGCGAAGAAGCACAAACCCGGCCAGTTTGTCATCGTGAAGATGAATGAGAGGGGAGAGCGGGTGCCCCTCACGGTGGTGGACAAGAACGTGGAGGAGGGAACCATCTGCCTCATCTTCCAGAAGGTGGGGAAGAGCACCTTCCACATGGGCCTCATGAACCCCGGGGATGCCTTCATGGACGTGGTGGGTCCCTTGGGCAGGCCCACCCACATCGAAAACTTTGGCACGGTGGTGTGTGTGGGAGGTGGTGTCGGCATCGCTCCCCTTTATCCCATTGCCAAGGGCATGAAGGAGGCGGGCAACAGGCTCATATCCATAATCGGTGCCCGGACCAAGGATCTCCTCATCCTGGAAGAGGACATGAAGGCCATCTCCGACGAGCTCATCGTCACCACGGACGACGGATCCTACGGGATGCACGGGTTCGTTACCGATGCCCTGAAACAGGTGCTGGACAGGGAAGGGCAGGTGGATATGGTGGTGGCCATCGGCCCCGTCATCATGATGAAGTTTGTGACCAAGACGGCAGAGCCCTATAAGGTGCCCCTGGTGGTGAGTCTCAACTCCATCATGGTGGATGCCACGGGTATGTGTGGTGCCTGCCGGGTCTCTGTGGGTGGAGTCACCCGTTTTGTGTGTGTGGACGGTCCCGAGTTTGACGGTTACCAGGTGGACTACGACGAACTCATGATGAGGCAGCAGATGTACCTGGAGGAAGAGAAACTGGCCTTGGAAAAGTTCAGACAGGAGCATCCCGAGGCCTTTCAGGGGGTGTGCTGATGGCTGATGAGAAGAAACCCAGAAAGGGGCTCAATCTCAACCGGATGGAGATGCCCCGTCAGGACCCTAGGGAGAGGATCAAGAACTTCAACGAGGTGGCCCTGGGTTACACGGAAGAGATGGCCGTGGCCGAAGCCGAGCGCTGTCTCCAGTGTAAGAGGCCTGTCTGCATCGATGGATGCCCCGCCGAGGTGAAGATCCCCGAGTTCATCCAGCTCGTGGTGGAGAAGAAGTTCGTGGAGGCCAGCCGCAAGATCAAAGAGACCAACGCCCTGCCCGCCGTGTGCGGCCGTGTCTGTCCCCAGGAGGAGCAGTGCGAGGAGGTGTGCGTCCTCAACAAGAAGGGTGCCCCCGTGGCCATCGGCAGGCTGGAGCGCTTTGTGGCCGACTATGAGGCCGCCGTGGGGGCTGTGGAGGTTCCCCAGTTACCTCCCAGGACGGGCAAGAGGGTGGCCGTGGTGGGTTCCGGTCCTGCGGGTCTCACCGTGGCGGCCGATCTGGCCCTTATGGGCCACGAGGTGGTCATCTTCGAGGCCCTCCACAAGGCGGGGGGAGTGCTGGTCTACGGTATTCCCGAGTTCAGGTTGCCCAAGGCCATCGTCCAGAGGGAGGTGGACTACATCCAGAAGCTGGGGGTGAAGCTCTACTGCGACGTGGTGGTGGGCAAGACCTTCACCGTGGATGACCTCCTCAAGGAGGAGGGCTTCGATGCCGTGTTCCTGGGAGTGGGTGCGGGTCTTCCCTGGTTCATGGATATTCCCGGGGAGAACCTCAACGGCGTCTATTCCGCCAACGAGTTCCTCACCAGGAACAACCTCATGAAGGCCTACCTCTTCCCCGAGTACGACACCCCTATCAAGGTGGGGCGCAAAGTGGCCGTGGTGGGCGGTGGCAACGTGGCCATGGACGCCGTGAGAACGGCCCTGCGCCTGGGAGCCGAGGAGGCCCACATCGTGTATCGCCGGAGCCGGAAGGAGATGCCCGCCAGGAATGAGGAGATTGAAAACGCCGAGGAGGAGGGTGTCATCTTCGACATGCTGGTGAATCCCGTGGAGATCCTGGGGGACGAGAAGGGCTGGGTGAAGGGCATGAAGTGCATCCGCATGGAGCTGGGCGAGCCCGACGAGTCGGGCCGTCGTCGTCCCGTGCCCATAGAGGGCTCCGAGTTCATCATGGACGTGGACATGGTGGTCATGGCCATCGGTACCGGTGCCAATCCCCTGGTGCCCTCCACCACCCCCGACATGGAGACCAACCGCAGGGGTTACATCGTGGCCGACCCCGAGACCTGCAAGACCACCAAGAAGGGAGTCTTTGCCGGTGGCGACATCATCAGGGGGGCTGCCACCGTGATCCTGGCCGTGGGGGACGGCAAGAAGGCCGCCCGCTCCATAGACCACTATCTCAGGACGGGAGAGTGGTAGGGAATCGTCTGTCCGAACCAGAAGGCGGGGGGCTAGTGCTCCCCGCCTTTTTTGTGGGGAGCCTTTTCCCCTTTGACCCCTGGGGGCTTCCCTGGTATCCAAGGGCCCATGGGGATGATGGTGGAGAAATCATTTTGGGAGGTGCCATGTGGCGATAGAACTGGCTGATAGGCTAAAGAGACTTCCCCCTTACCTCTTTGCCCGGCTGGACGAGGCCAAGGCCCGGCAGCTGGCCAGAGGGGTGGATGTCATAGACCTGGGGGTGGGAGACCCCGATCTACCTACTCCTGGGCCCATCATAGAGCGCATGAAGAGGGCCGTGGAGAACCCTGAGCATCACAGGTACCCCTCTTACGAGGGGATGCTCTCCTTTCGAGAGGCTGTGGCCCGCTGGTACAGGAGGCGTTTCGGGGTGGAACTGGACCCCGCCGGGGAGATCATCACCCTCATCGGTTCCAAGGAGGGCATCGGCCACATTCCCCTGGCCTTCGTGAATCCCGGGGACGTGGTCCTGGTCTCCGATCCCGGCTATCCCGTGTATGGGGGAGCCACCATCCTGGCGGGAGGGGAACCTTACAACCTTCCCCTGAAGGCGGAAAAGGGGTTTCTGCCTGATCTCTCGGCCATTCCCGGGGATGTACTGGCCAGGGCCAGGCTCATGTTTCTCAACTATCCTAACAACCCCACGGCGGCCGTGGCTTCTCTGGAGTTCTTCAAAGAGGCCGTGGAGTTTGCCAGGGAGCATGGGATCATTCTCTGCCACGACGCCGCTTACAGTGAGATGTACTACCATGAGCCTCCCCACTCCCTCCTGGAGGTGGAGGGGGCTAGGGAGGTGGCCATAGAGTTCCACTCCCTCTCCAAGACCTTCAACATGACAGGCTGGCGCATCGGGATGGCCGTGGGCAATCCGGCCGTGGTCCAGGGATTGAAGAAGGTGAAGACCAACATCGATTCGGGGGCCTTCCAGGCCGTCCAGGAGGCGGGCATAGAGGCCCTGGACGGGCAACACGGAGTGGAAGAGATGCGCCGCATTTACAGGGAGCGCAGGGACGTTCTGGTGGAGGGGCTGAGGAAGGCAGGCTTCCGGGTGGAGGCACCCCGGGCCACCTTCTACCTCTGGTTTCCCGTGCCCCCCGGTTCCGATTCTATCACCTTTGCCACCCGGGCCCTGGAAGAGGCAGGGGTGGTCATCACCCCCGGGGTGGGTTTCGGAGCCCATGGAGAGGGTTACGTCAGGGCTGCCCTCACCGTTCCCCGGGAGAGGCTGGAGGAGGCGGCCCAGAGGCTTGCCAGGCTCATGGGATGAGAAGGCTCATTCTTCCGGTCTGTCTGGTTTTACTGCTGGCTTGGGTGCCTGACGCCCTCAAGGCCCAGACTGGAGGAAAGGGGACTCCCGGGGAGGCCGTTGGCTTCCAGGGGGAGGCCTGGGATTCCCAGGAGGCCTTCAGGAGAGCCCAGCTCTTGGTGTCCAGCGGTAAGCTCAAGGAGGGATTGGATCTCTTTCTGGAGTTGCGGGAGAAGGCTCCCAGGTATAGACCCCTGGCCGTCCAGAGATACATATGCCGGCTTTACGAAAAGACGGGGGACATCGCCCAGGCCCTTAGGGAGTACGAAGTGTTCATCAAACGCTATCCCTGGGCCAGGGACAGGGTCCAGATGCTCATGAGGATGGCGGCCATGGCGGAGGTGGCCCTCCACGACTTGAACAGGGCCTGGAGGTATCTGGAGATGGTCCCTGAAGATAGGGTGCCCCCGGGGGACATGGCGCCCTATCTCTTCAACAAGGCCTATCTCCTGGAGAAGATGGGACGGAAGGAAGAGGCCCTGGAGTACTACAGGAGGCTGGCGGAAGAGTA
The DNA here is from genome assembly GCA_027020915.1 of bacterium. GTDB lineage: Bacteria > Thermosulfidibacterota > Thermosulfidibacteria > Thermosulfidibacterales > B14-G1 > B14-G1. Next base: position 32,658 of record JALUVF010000028.1, on the reverse strand, counting down.
TCCCCAAACGGTGGGGGGCTTCTGGGCCAAAGAGAGGCTCAAGAAGCTGGGGGGCTCCCTTGAGGGGTCTCCCCAGGCAAATTCACCCATGGAGGGTAAACAATGAGAAGGCTCGTCTTTTCTTTTCTGGCCTTGGCCCTGACGGGATGCACCGCTGCCCTGGTGGGGGCCGGTGCAGGAGTGGGTGTGGGGAGCTACAGCTATATAAAGGGCCAGTTGAAGGTCACCTATCCCGTGGCTTACAGGACCGTGGTGGCTGCCACGGAGGCGGCGGTGAAGGATCTGGGTTTCGCCCTGAAGAAGGAGGAGAAGGACGCCATCAGGTGTCGCATAGAGGCCAGGATGGCCGACGGAACGGGGGTGAAGATCAGGGTGGACAATCTCTCACCCAAGATCACCGTGCTCAGGATAAAGGTGGGGTGGTTCGGCAACAAGGACGTGTCATTGCAGATCATGAGGGCCATTGAGAAGAGAATGGGGGTGGCTCCCGCCAGAGAGGCTCCCCCTTCCCGGACTGGCCAGCCCGGTAAGTAGGCTGGGCGTCTTGAGCTGTTGGGCCCTGTCCCGGACAGGGCCTTTTTTATCGCCTGAAAAAGAGATTCAGCAGCAGGGTGAGGAGGATACTCAAAATGATACAGGTGACGATGGGAAAGTAGAAGGTGAAGTTGCCCCGCTTTAGGTAGATGTCTCCCGGCAGGCGCCCCAGTCCCAGGTGGGGGAGCTTGGCTGCCAGAAGGAGAACCCCCCCCAGAGCCACCAGGAAGAGGCCCATGACTATGAGCATCTTGGCCAGGGGACCCAGATCATTCATGGCGGAACCTCTCCTTCTCTGAGAAGATGCATCCGCAGTAATGCTGCCTGTAAAGCCCCAGATCCAGGGAGTGCTGGATGCCCTCCCTCCAGCCTTCCCGGAAGTCCTGATAGAAGAACCGCACCCCGTACTTTTTGCCCAGGCTCTCTCCCATCTCTTTTATAATCTCGTGCTTCTGGTGCTTACTGTAAAGGAGGGTGGTGGTGAAATGGGTGAAGTTGCCCCTTTTGGCCACCTGGACCGTGGCCAGGAGCCTGCTGTGATAGCAGTAGAGACAGCGGTTCTCCTCCCTGAAGGCCACGGCCTGGAGCCACTCCTCCAGGGGGTACTCGTCCCGGTAGATGGTTCTTATCCCCAGTTTGCTCTCCACCTCTTTCACGGCCTCCAGGCGCCTCTGGTACTCCTGGTATGGGTGAATGTTGGGGTTGTACCAGAAGGCCATGACTCGCTGGAATGCTCCTTCCACGGCCTTTAAAGGGTAAAGAAGACAGTTGGCACAGCAGGCATGGACGAGGATGCTCTCCATGCTCACCCCTCCAGGGGCAGCCCCTTCTGGCGCCCTGCGGCGGGGGCTTTGAGACCGAAGTGGCGGTAGGCCCTCTCCGTGGCCACCCTTCCCCGGGGGGTGCGCTGGATGTATCCCTCCTGAATGAGATAGGGCTCGTAGACTTCCTCCAGGGTGTGGCGCTCCTCTCCCAGGGAAGCCGCCAGGGTGTCTATGCCCACGGGGCCTCCCCCGAACTTCTCCATGAGGGTGAGGAGGAACTTGCGGTCCAGGGAGTCGAAGCCCGCTTCGTCGATCTCCAGGAGCTCCAGGGCTGACCGGGCCACCTCCAGGGTGATGACCCCGTCGGCCCGGGCTTGGGCGTAGTCCCTCACCCGTTTCAGGAGACGGTTGGCGATTCTGGGGGTGCCCCGGGCCCGGCGGGCTATCTCCGTGGCCCCCTGGGGGTCTACCTTCACTCCCAGGATCCTGGCGGAGCGCAGGACAATGGCCCTGAGTTCATCCACCTTGTAGAAGTCCAGGCGCAGGACCACCCCGAACCTGTTTCTCAGGGGGGATGTGAGGAGGCCCAGGCGGGTGGTGGCCCCTATGAGGGTGAACCTGGGCACGTCCAGGCGCAGGGTTCGGGCCCCGGGCCCCTGCCCCACGATGATGTCCAGTTTGAACTCCTCCATGGCGGGGTAGAGCATCTCTTCCACCGAGGGGTTGAGGCGGTGGATCTCGTCGATGAAGAGGATGTCTTTGTCCCGGAGGCTGGTGAGGATGGCCGCCAGGTCCCCCGTGCGCTCCAGGACAGGGCCCGAGGTGGTGCGGATGCCCACCCCCATCTCCCGGGAGATGACCCAGGCCAGGGAGGTCTTGCCCAGTCCCGGGGGGCCGTAGAGAAGGACATGATCCAGAGCCTCTCCCCTGGCCCGGGCCGCCTCGATGGAGACCTTCAGGTTTTCCTTCACCCCTTCCTGGCCGATGTAGTCCTTCAGTCTTTCGGGGCGTAGCCCCTTTTCCAGGGTGATCTCCTCGGGGGTGGCCTGGGGGGTGAGAAACCTGTCCAGGTTATCCAAGTTGGCCTCCCAGGGCCTTGAGACAGCGCTTTATCATCTCCTCTTCCTCCATGTCCGGGGTGACGGCGGCCCTCTCCATGGCTCTCTTTATCTCTCCCCTTGTGTAACCCAGGTTGGCCAGGGCTGAAAAGAGGGTCTGTTCCCAGGAAGGGGACAAAGGGGTGGGGGACTCGTGGGGCAGGTGCCCTTTGAGCTCCACCAGGAGGCGCTTGGCCGTCTTGTCGCCGATGCCGGGCACCTTCTTGATGCGTTCCAGGTCTTCTCCTTCCACGGCCTCCCACAGGTCTCCCAGGGAGAAGTGGGAGACCACAGCCAGGGCCGTTTTGGGCCCCATGCGGGGTATGGAGAGAAGGAGGGTGAAGAGCTCCCTCTCCTGGGGGGTGGCGAATCCGTAGAGGGTGAGGCTCCTGTCGCCCTGATGGAGGTGGGTGAGGAGACGACACTCTCTCCCGACGGAGGGTAGGCGGTAATGGGTGGAGAGGGGGGTCATCACCCTGAATCCCAATCCCTTCACCTCGATGATGGCCCAGTTCTCCTCCTTCTCCAGGAGGGTCCCCTGAATGAACTCCAGCACGGCTAGCGCCCCTGCCTGGTGATGGCCAGTTGCCGCTGTTGGGTGAGGTGGCACAGGGCCACGGCCAGGGCGTCCGTTTCGTCTCCCGAAAGCTTTTCGGGGAGGGAGAAGGTCTGCCGTAGCATCCATGCCACCTGTTCTTTGGTGGCGTGGCCGTAGCCCACCACAGCCTTCTTCACGGCCATGGGAGAGTACTCGAAGACGGGGATGCCCTCCAGGGCAGCGGCTGCCATGGCTGCCCCCCGACAGTGGGAGATGCGGGCCAGGGCCCTGGGGTCCTTATGGTAGTAGAACTCTTCCATGGCCATCTCCCGGATCCCGTGGAGGCGGATGAGTTCCTGGACCAGATTGAAGACGGCTCCCGCCTTTTCCGCCAGGGAGCCTTTCCTGCCCAGCTTGAGGGTTCCCCATGTCTCACATTCCTGCCGGAGGGAGAGGACGGCATAGCCCATGGTGATGGACCCGGGGTCTATGCCCAGTATCACTTTCAGCTCCCCATGGCGGCCATGATCTCTTCGGGGATCTCGAAGTTGGCGTAGGTCTTCTGCACCTCGTCCAGGCCTTCCAGGGCCTCCATGAGTTTCAGTACCTTTTCGGCCTTTTCCCCTTCCACTTTGACCACGTTCTTGGGCACCAGGGTCACTTCGGCTTCCTCTATGGGAAGGCCCGCTCTTTCCAGGGCTTCCTTCACCTTCTCGAAATCCTCGGGGGCGGTGATGATCTGGAAGGTATCGTCCTCCACCTTCAGGTCCTCGGCTCCTCCTTCCAGGGCCACCATGAGGACGTCATCCTCGGAGAGTCCCTGGGCCTTGATGGTGATCACTCCCTTCTTCTCGAAGAGCCAGGAGACGCATCCCGTCTCTCCCATGGAGCCTCCGTGTTTGGAGAAGATGTAGCGCACCTCGGAGACGGTGCGGTTCCTGTTGTCAGTGATGGCCTCCACGATGACGGCCACCCCTCCGGGGCCGTAACCCTCGTAGGTCACCTCCTCGTAGGTGACCCCCGGAAGCTCCCCCGTACCTCTCTTAATGGCTTTCTCTATGTTTTCCTTGGGCATGTTGGCCGCCTTGGCGGCGGCGATGGCCGTGCGCAGACGGGGATTGGTCTCCGGGTCTCCTCCTCCCTCCCTGGCGGCCACAATGATCTCCCGGGTCAGCCGGGTGAAGATGCGTCCCCTTTTGGCGTCTTCCTTCATTTTCCTATATTTGATGTTGGCCCACTTGGAATGGCCAGCCATGGCGAACCTCCTCTCTTTCCAGGGTCAATACCTTTTTAGTCCACCCTGGAAGCCAAGACAAGGCCCCGGACCTTGCCCGAGAAGGGCAGGAGGTATTCCAGGTGCTCTCCCGTCTGGAGGCCTCCGGGAAGCTGATGAGAGGTCCACTCTTTTCCCACAAAGAGGAGGGCCTTGCCCCCCGGGGCCAGGAGGGGGGGCACCAGTCTCCGGGTGGTTTCTCCCCCCGTGAGGGCCCTGACGGTCACCATGGGGAAGGTGAGCTCCTCTCTAACGAGAGTCTCCAGTCTGTCCCACCTGGGAGTGTAGCCCTGGAGTTTCAGGAGCCTCACCATGTGGCGGATGAAGTTCACCTTTTTTCGCGAGGAGTCCACGGCCACCATCTGGAGGTGGGGTTGGGCGATCTTTAATGGCAGGGAAGGGAATCCCACACCGCATCCGGCATCCAGAAGGGGGGAGGAAAGGGAGAGGTCCAGGGCCAGGGGGGCCAGGGAGTCCAGAAGGAAGACCTCTACCAGGTCCCGGGGATGGGTGAGGGATGTGAAGCTGAAGGTCCTGTTCCAGCGCGCCAGCTCCTCCAGGAGCCGACAGAGGCTCCTCTTTTGCTGGGGGGAGAGAGGGATGTTGGTCCATGGGTCCAGGGAGAGGGCATCATCCAGAATGGTGAGAAGGGGAGGTCCTTTGGGGCCCATGGTTCCCCTGTCACTCTTTCAGTTGACGGTGGGTGTGGTAAATCCTGTGTAAGGCCGTGATGTTGGCCAGGATGGCCGTGAGGACCATGGCCCCTTCCAGCCAGTTGAAGACGAGGCCAATGAGCAGGAGGATGATTCTTTCGGGCCTTTCCATGATGCCCACCTGGCACTGGTGGATGAGGCACTCGGCCCGGGCTCGGGTGTAGCTCACCATTATGGCCCCTGTGACTGCCAGGGCCGTCCACAGGAAGAGAGAGAGATCCTGGTGGGTGAAGGCCAGGGTCATGATGCCCAGGTAGAGGGCAAGGTCGGAGTACCGATCTAGGGTGGAATCCAGAAAGGCCCCAAACCTGGTCACCTGCTGGGTGTTTCGGGCGATGGTGCCGTCTAGGGCGTCACACAGCCCGCTCACTATCACCAGGAGGGCCCCCCAGCCCAGGTGGCCCAGGGCAATGAGGACCCCTGCCCCTATGCTCAACACCATGCCCAGGAGGGTGAGCTGGTTGGGGGAGACACCCGTTTCGGAGATTCTTTCTCCCAGAGGGGTCAGGAGGAAGGAGAACCTGTCTTTGAACCTGTTTGATATCATACCACCCCCTGACCCTCCTTTATCAGAGGCCCAGGAGTTCTTCCAGATACTTGGGGAGAATGAAGGCCCCTTGGTGGACCCGGGGGGTGTAGTACCTGAGCCCCTTATGGGGGAAGTCCCGTATGGGGCCCTGGATGGGGTCGTGTTTCTTGGAGCCCAGGGAGAAGGCCCACAATCCTCCATAGCTGATGACCCCTGAGAGGTAGATGCGAGCTATGGGGAAGAGATCCCTGAAAGCCCTGTGGACCCTGGCCAGGAGATCCTGCTGGAAATAGGGAGAGCCCGACTGGACGGTGAGGATGCCCTCTTCCTTGAGGGCCCTGTGGCAGTGGGCGTAGAACTGGTGGGTGAAGAGTCCCTCGGCGGGCCCCTTGGGATCTGTAGAGTCCACCAGGATCACGTCGTAAGAGTGGGGGGGGCACTGGGCCATGTACTTGATGCCGTCGGCCACCTCGATTTTCACCCTGGGATCGTCGAAGCCCTTGGCAAGCTGGGGAAAGAACTCCCTGGAGACCCGAATCACCTCTTGGTCTATCTCCACCTGGACCACCTCCTCCACTTCGGGGTGGCGGGTGATCTCCCTGAGGGTGCCCCCGTCTCCTCCCCCGATGACCAGGACCTTCCTGGGGGCGGGGTGGGTGAGGAGAGGTACATGGACCAGCATCTCGTGGTATGAGAACTCGTCCCTTTCGGTGAGCATGATGGCGGCGTCCAGGAGGAGGAGCTTTCCAAACTCCTCCGTCTCCAGTACGTCTATGCGCTGGTAGTCACTGAGGGCTGAATAGAGCCCCCTCTTTATTCTGAAGGAGAGCCCCCAGTTCTCGGAGAACTTCTCCATATACCACAGGTCCAGGGGTTCCACTTTGAAGTTGGGTGCCATCTCTCTTCTCCTAGTCCCATAAAACCACGGCGGCAAAGGCGGCTCCGCACCTTTCCACTCGGTGTTCTATGGCGACGCTTTTGATTTCCCTGATCCTCTTGCCTCTCATCTTCATCCCTTCCTCGGCCATCTTCCTGACGGTGGCTTCAACCTCTTCTTTGGTGCCTTTGGCGGCGTATTCCATGATGAGGGCGGCGTGGTCCTCATCCTCGGGAAAGGCGGCGGCCACGGCGGCGGCAATCACTTCCCCGGGCTCCTGGGAGGTGATACTGGCGTAGGCCACAGGCACCAGGGCCCCCTGGGGCAGGGGAATGGGGTCCACCTCCCGGCACCTGGGGGGAATGATGGAGCTCATCTTCACCAGATTGGTGTTACCTATACCTGCATCCAGCAGGGCGCCATCGAAGGCGTTGAGGGGCATGAAGCCCTCGGATTCGCCTTTCACGAAGAAGAATTTGGTAGGGGTCTTGATCACCATAGCCCGTCCCTCCTCTTTAGAAGGGTTTGTACTGGAGAGATTCCACGGAATGGAGCTGTCCCCTCTTCACTTCCATGGTGAACATCTGTTCCGCCTGGAGGTACTCTTTCATCCGTTCGAAGGCGATCCATGGGTCCACCGAGTCGCCGCAGGTGAAGAGATCCACAGCGGCGTAACCGTATTCTGGCCAGGTGTGGATGGTGAGATGGGATTCGGCAATGACCACCACACCGCTCACGCCGTGGGGGTTGAAGAGGTGAAAGACGCTGCTCACCACTGTGGCCCCGCTCTCTACGGCTGCTTCCCTCATGACCTTCTCCAGCCTCTCCTTGTTGTTGAGAGCCTCGGGATCGCAGCCGTAAAACTCCACCAGAACGTGACGACCCAGTGCCTTCATCCTCCCCTCCTTTCTTCCCTTTATGTCAATAGGCCACTACAACGATCCGGGCCTGGTCTTTGCCCTTGTTCTCAATGGTGAACTCGGTCTCGGGAAAGAGGTAGAAGGTGTCGCCCTTTTTGAGCCTGTAGGTCTCCCCCTCTATGGTGATCCAGGCCTCCCCGTCCAGGATGAACCCGAAGGTCTCTTCCTCATCCAGGTCGTCATCGGTGATCTTCGCCCCCTTCTCCAGGGTGATGAGAATGGGGTCCATCTCCCGGTACTGGATGTCCGGGGCCAGGGATTCCATGAGGACCCCGGGAATCTCTTCGTCCAGGGGGACCCTTTCCTCCACCCTGAAGACGTTCTTCTCGGGTTCCCCGGCATCCTGGAAGAAGGTGGATAGATCCTCGCCCAGAACGTCCAGGATCTGTTTGAGGGCCGCCACCGATGGGGATGTCTTGTCCCTTTCGATCTGGGACAGGAACCCCTTGGTGAGATTGGCCCTCTGGGCCACCTCTTCCAGGGTGAGGGACCTGGATTTCCTCAGTCTCCTCAGTTTCCTGCCTATTTCCATTTTGTTGGCCATTAAACAATCCGTTCTTTATTAAACTTTAGGTTTAGTAGTTCGGCAAAGCGGAGTTTAATTAAACACCTCGGGGGGTAATGTCAAGGGGTGAAAAAGGCTTTTCCTTGACATGGGAAGGATTTTTTTTAACTCTCCCCCTAAATTCACTGTTGAGGCGAGGGGAGGAAGGGTACATGCTGAAGGTCTTTTTGGAGTCGGTGGCTTCCCAGGCAGCGGCCAAGGCGGGGGAGGAGAGGGGGGAGCTGGTGAGGAAACTGGCCGCCCTGTTCCTCCAGGCCTATCCCGAGGCCATGCTTTCCAGGTACACGGAGGAGGAGTTGGTGGACCGGGTCCTTGAGGCCTACCGGGTCCTGGGGAGGAGGGAGAGGGGGGAGATCAAAGTGGAGATGGTCAGGGGGGATGGTTCCACGTTGATCTTTATCAATACCGATGATCAGCCCTTCCTTCTGGATACCCTGAAGCTTCAGATGGAAGAGATGGACGTGCCTTACGACCTCTATGTCCATCCCATCCTCACCGTGGAGCGTGATGAGAGGGGGGAGTTGGTGAGGCTGGGTCCTTCCTGGGAGGATGGACCCAAGGAGTCTCTCATTCTCTTTGAGACCCGCCTGGATCCTGGAGCGGAGGAAGGGGTGAAGAGGAATCTCCTCACCATCCTCCGGGTGGTCAGGGATGTGGTGGGGGACTTTGTGAAGATGAAGAGGCGCCTCAGGGATGCCATAAACGACCTGGACTTTTACCGGGAGCTGAAGGGCGACCCCCACGGGGATCTGGAGGAGGCGGGGGCATTCCTGGACTGGCTCTATGACAAGCACTTCGTCTTTCTGGGGACACTGTATCTGGAGGATGGAGGTAGTGAAGAGGGGGGGCTGGGAATCTGTAGGCCCCAACACAGGGATGTGCCTGGTCTCTTCTCCATGGAGGTTCTCAGAGAGAGGCTGTCCGATGAGGCGGGGGTCTTCAGATACACCAAGGACAGGGAGACGGCCCGGATTTACAGGAGAAGCAAGCTGGACGTGGTGGCCGTGCGCTCTTTCTCTGAAAACGGTGATCCCAGGGGGTGGCACCTCTTCTTCGGCCTTTTCAGTAAAAGGGCTTTGACGGAGAAGGCCGAGGAGGTGCCTATTCTCAGGGTCAAGCTCCATCGGGTCCTCCAGTCCATGAGGGTGGTGGTGGGGTCTTACGACTACAAGCGGGTGGTGATGCTCTACGACCTCTTCCCCATAGAAGAACTCCTCCTCAGCTCGGAGAGGGAGATTGAGGAGCTCGTATCCGCCGTTCTCTACATGGGAGGTGAGGAGGGAGTGAAGGTTCTTCAGCGCCTCCGGGAAGAGTACCTGGCCCTGATGGTGGTCTTCAGCCAGGAGAGGTATTCCGCCCGGCTGGAGGAGGAGATAGAAGAGATGCTGGAGCGGCTGGTGCCCGGGGTCTATATCGAGACCCGCCTGTATATTTATGAGGACAGCCTGGTTTTTCTCTGGTTCTTCCTTTACGGCGAAGGGTTGAGGACCCTGGACGAGGGGACATTGGAAGAGGAGGTTGGCCGCCTCTCCCTGTCCTGGGAGGATCGCTTCAAAGATTTCCTCGGTGCCAGTTATCCTCCCGAAGATGCTGCTGCCTTGTACCACAGGTACGGGGGCATCTTTCCTCAGGAGTACAAGGCCATCACCCCTCCCGAAGAGGCAGTGGTGGATCTTCTGTACCTGGAGCAGCTGAGGGAGACGGGGGAGATCCAGGTGAGCTTCCACCAGGAGGAAGAGTACACCCGCATCAAGTTTTTCGCCCTAGAGGAGCTCACCCTGAGTGCCACGGTCCCTGTGCTGGAGAACATGGATCTGGAGGTGCTGGACGAGGTTTCCATTCACCTGGAGAGGGGGAAGGAGGCTTACTTCATCCATTCCTTCCGGGTGGTTACTTCCCAGGACGGCCCCATATTCGAAGAGGTGTGGTACGACCTGGCTGAGGCCCTGAAGGCTGTTATGTCGGGGCAGGCGGAGAGCGACGCTCTCAACAGGCTGGTGGTGAAGGAGGGGCTGGATTGGAGGGTGGTGGATCTCTTTCGGGCTTATCGCAACTATCTACGGCAGGTGGCCCCGCGCTTCTCCCCCGCCTCCGTCTCCAAGGCCCTCCTTCTCTATCCCCGGGTGGCCCGGGTGATATGGAACTATTTCGACGCCAAGTTTCATCCCGACAAGGGGGGTGAAGCCCGGGAGAGGGAAGGGACCCTGGCCATGCTCAGGGAGAGATTCGAGAAGGCAATGACCAGGGTGGAACACATCAACGAAGACTCGGTTCTCAGGGCCCTCTTCAACCTGGTGGAAGCCACGGTGAGGACCAACTTCTACAGGAAGGATCGGGTCTCCCACTACATTTCCATCAAGATAGAGAGTGCCAGGGTGAAGGAGATGCCCTCTCCCCGACCCATGTTTGAGATCTACGTCCACGAGAAGGGAATGGAGGGGATCCATCTCCGGGGAGGCAGGGTGGCCCGGGGAGGTATCCGGTGGTCTGACAGGGTGGACGACTTCCGTCGGGAGATCCTGGACCTCATGCGGACCCAGATGGTGAAGAACGCCCTCATCATTCCCGTGGGAGCCAAGGGGGGATTCGTAGTGAAGGAGGTGTCCGGGGATCGGGTGGAGGCGGCCCAACGGGCCAGGGGAAAGTACGAGATCCTTATCCGGGGTATGCTGGATGTGACGGATAACGTGGTGGATGGCAAGGTGGTGCCCCCTCCCCGGGTGGTGCGTTACGACGAGAACGATCCCTATCTGGTGGTGGCCGCCGACAAGGGGACGGCCCACCTCTCCGATGTGGCCAATGGGCTGGCCAGAGAGTACGGTTTCTGGCTGGACGATGCCTTTGCCTCGGGGGGGTCCACGGGTTACAGCCACAAGGCCCTAGGTATCACGGCCAAGGGGGCCTGGGTCTGCGTGAGGCGCCACTTCATGGAGATGGGCGTGGATCCCGAGAAGGACGTTGTCACCGTGGTGGGCATCGGGGATATGGGAGGCGACGTCTTCGGTAACGGCATGCTCCTCTCCAGGACCATCAAGCTGGTGGGGGCTTTCAACCATGTCCATATCTTTCTGGACCCCGACCCCGATCCAGAGGTTTCATGGCAGGAGCGGAAGCGCCTCTTCGAGGAGGTGAAGGGATGGGACGGCTACAACAGGGAGCTCATCAGTGAAGGGGGAGGGGTGTATCCCAGGGATGCGAAGGCCATATCCCTTTCACCCCAGGTGAGGGAGTTGCTGGGGGTTGATAGGGAGGAGGTGAGTGGCCCTGAGCTCATCCAGCTCTTGTTGAAAGCCCCGGTGGATCTCCTGTGGAACGGGGGGATAGGGACCTATGTGAAGGCCTCCTTCGAGACCCATCAGGAGGTGGGAGATCCCGCCAACGACGCTGTGAGGGTGGATGCCAGGGACCTGAGGGTGAAGGTGGTGGGTGAGGGAGGCAATCTGGGCTTCACCCAGAAGGCCAGGGTGGAATACGCCATGAGGGGGGGGAGAATAAACACCGATGCCCTGGACAACTCAGGGGGTGTGGATCTCTCTGACCACGAGGTGAACATCAAGATTCTCCTCCAGGGGCCCGTGAAGAAGGGGGAGATCACCCTGGAGGAGAGGACCGGGCTCCTGGAGGAGGTGGCTCCCCAGGTGGTGGACGCCGTCCTCTACGACAACTACCGCCAGAGCCTGGCCATCAGTCTGGATGTCGTGAGGAGCAGGAGGAATCTGGAGCCCTTCCAATGGGTGATAGAGAAGCTGGTGGACGGTGGATTCCTGGACCGGCGGGACGTGTATCTCCCATCTCCCCAGGATCTGGAGGCCAGGTTAAAGACGGGGAAGGGGCTTGTGAGGCCGGAGCTTGCCCTGCTTTTGGGCCATGAGAAGCTGTGGGTGAAGGAGCAACTCAGGGGGTGCCCTTTTATTAAGGCCAGTTATCTGAACGAGTACCTGGAACGCTATTTCCCGCCCCACCTCAGGGATAGGTTCCGGGAAGAGATCGTCGGTCACCTCTTGAGGGACGAGATCATTCTCACCATCATCACCAACACCATAGTGAACCAGGCGGGCATCTCCTTCTTCGCCCGGATGATGAGCGAGCTGGAGGCCAATCCGGGAGAGGTGGCCGCCTCTTACATGATGATGGAGGGGGTGCTCAAAGCCCCCCAGTACCGTCATGCCGTTTATGCCCTGGACTTCTCATTGCCGGCCCAGAGCCAGTACGAGGCCCTTCTGGACATGGAGGAGACGGTGGAGGTGCTGGTGAGATGGAGCCTCTTCTTCTCGGGAGACTGGCTGCCCATCAAGGGGGTGATAGAGAAATACAGGTCCCTCATGGACTCCCTGGTGGAAGGGCTTCCCCGGATCCTGCCCCCTGGGATGGCCTCGGATCTGGAGGAGAGATGCAATGAATTGACAGAGGAGGGCTTTCCCCGGGACTTGGCCAGGATCAGGGCCAGTCTGCCCTATCTCTCCGATGCCATGTCCCTGTTCACCCTGGCCGAGTATCTGGGTAAGGATGCCGGGGAACTGGCTCCCGTCTACTACCACGTTGTCCATCTTTTCAAGCTGGACGGCATCTTCCGGGCCATAAGGGAGGAGGCCAAAAAGGACCACTGGGAGGTCCTGGCCTATACCTATCTGGAGAAGGACGTTTGGCATGTGAAGCGGGAGCTCACCAAGAAAGCCTCCCAGGTTTGGCGAGAGGGAATGGGGCTCCAGGAGCTGGAGGCTTCCCTGGCCACCAAGGAGCCCTGGGTGGTGGAGCGCCTGGGGGAACTGAGGGGCTGGATTGAAGAGAGGGGGGCCCGGGGCTTGGCAGCCTGGACAGTGGCCCTCAGGAGGCTGAGAGAGGTCCTGGTGTAGGTTTCCTCTCCATGCCATGGCCATTTATGGTGTGGTCTTCTCTCTGGCCCTTTTCCTCCTTGCCAGGGTGGAGTCATTCTTTTATTAGTTATGAGGTTTGAAGGATAACCTAGTATGGAGATGGGAATTAGGGAGAATCTGCAATGGGTTAGAGAGAGGATGGCCCGGGCGGCGCAGTCCGTGGGCCGGGACCCCCGGGAAATCCTCCTGGTGGCCGTCACTAAAACCGTGGCTCCTGAAAGGATCCTGGAGGCCGTAGAGGCCGGGGTCGAGGACCTGGGGGAGAACCGGGTGCAGGAGGCCCGGTCCAAAATAGAGAAGCTGGGGAGGATCGCCCGGTGGCACCTCATAGGGACCCTTCAGAGGAACAAGGCCAAATATGCAGTGAGACTCTTCGACATGATCCAGTCGGTGGACTCGGTGCCCCTGGTGGAGGAGCTGGAGAAGAGGGCTGCCCGGGAGGGCAAAGTTGTCCCCGTTCTGGTGGAGGTGAAGACCTCTCCCGAGGAGACCAAACACGGCGTGGAACCCCAGGGGGTGGACGCTCTGGTGGATAGGATCCTGGAGGCTGGGCATCTGGTCTTCAAGGGACTCATGACCATTGCTCCCTACGTGGAGGACCCGGAACTGGCCAGACCTTCCTTCCGGATGCTCAGGGAGATCAAGGAGAGGTTGGAGGCCAGGGGTGTGCCTGTGGAGCACCTGTCCATGGGTATGTCGGGGGACTTCGAGGTGGCCATCCAGGAGGGATCCACTATGGTGCGGATAGGTTCGGCCATCTTCGGTCCCCGGAACTATTAAATACAGGCAGAGGTTGAGGTAAAGGTTGAGATATAGGGGATCTCTTGCCTCAGCCCAAAATTGATGGAGGAGGGGAGTTGTTATGCCTTTGGACGAGTTGGTCATAACCAGGGCCATCATGGAGAGCTACATGGACAAGTTCCTGGGCTCTCTGGATTCTGATGTGGCCATTGTTGGTGCCGGACCTGCAGGGCTGGTGTGTGCTTACTACCTGGCCCGGGGGGGAGCCAGGGTGGCCGTTTACGAGAGGAAGCTCTCCATAGGTGGGGGCATCTGGGGTGGGGGCGCCATGTTCAACCAGGTGGTGGTCCAGGAAGAGGCCAGGGGGATCCTGGACGACATGGAGGTGTCCTACAGGCCCTACGAGAGAGGGGAAGGGTACTATGTGGTGGACGCCGTGGAGCTTTCCTGTGCCCTGGGCCTCAAGGCCGTCAGGGCTGGAGTGAAGATCTTCAATCTCTTCACCGTGGTGGACGTGAAGGTGAGCGGGGAGGAGGAGCGGGTGTCTGGCCTGGTCTTGAGCTGGACCCCCGTGGAACTGGGGGGCCTCCACGTGGATCCCGTCACTATAGGGGCCAGGTACGTGGTGGATGGTACGGGCCACGATGCAGAGGTGGCCAAGGTGGTCCAGGAGAAGCTGGGGAAGGAGCTCAATACGCCCACGGGAAAGGTGGTGGGTGAAAGGTCCATGTGGGCCGACTTCGGTGAGAAGTCGGTGCCCCAGTGTACAGGGGAGGTCTATCCCGGCCTCTTCGTTATTGGCATGGCTGCCACGGCCTGTTACGGCACCCACCGCATGGGTCCCGTCTTCGGCGGCATGCTCCTGTCGGGAGAGAAGGCCGCTAGGATGATTCTGGACAGGCTCAAGGGTTAGGGTGTTTCGTTTTCTGGCCATAACCAACCGGTTTCTGTGTAAAAGCCGGCCCTTGATCCAGGCCGTCATGGAGGCCGTTGAAGGAGGAGTGGAGGCGGTTCTTCTGAGGGAACTGGGCCTGGAGGACCATCTCTTTTACACCGTGGCCCTCCAGTTCAAGAAGGTGCTGGAGCCCAAAGGGGTGCCTCTTCTCATCTCCCGCAGGGTGGACATTGCTCTGGCTGTGGGGGCTCAGGGGGTCCATCTGGGAAGCCATTCCCTTCCGCCTTCCGTGGCCAGATCTCTGCTGGGGGGAGAGAGGGTGATAGGCTTTTCGGCCCACTCCCTGGAAGAGGCCAGGGAAGCTCAGGACCAGGGAGTTGATTATGTTACCCTTTCGCCTATATTCCCCACCAGGAGCAAGCCCCTGGCCCGCCCCCTGGGATTGGACTACCTGGCAGAAGTGGTCTCCAGAGTGAAGATTCCGGTTCTGGCCCTGGGTGGGATAGGTCCCCAGGAGGCGGGGGAAACGGTGAAGAGGGGTGCCCATGGGGTGGCTGTTATGTCTGCCCTGTGGAAGGGTGATCCCCGGACAGTGGCCCGGGAGATAAGAGAAAGAATAGAGGAGATAGAAGAGTCATGACCCAGCTGGAAGCGGCAAGAAAGGGTATCATAACGCCTGAGATGGAAGATGTGGCTCGGGCTGAAGGGTACTCTCCTGAAGAGATCAGGGAGAGGGTGGCTCAGGGCCGAATCGTCATCACCAAGAACGTTAAACATACCCACTGTAAGGCCACGGGCATAGGCCATGGTCTGAGGACCAAGGTGAATGCCAACATAGGCACTTCTTCCGACCTGGTAGACCTGGAGGAGGAGCTGGCAAAGCTCCATGCCGCCCTGGAGGCGGGAGCCGATGCCGTCATGGATCTGTCCACGGGGGGAGACCTGGATGTTATCAGGAAGCGCATCGTGGAAGAGAGCCCCGTCCCCGTGGGTACTGTGCCTATCTATCAGGCGGCCATCGAATCCCGGCGCAGGGAGCAGCCTGTGGTGGAGATGTCCGTGGATGAGATCTTCGAGGCCATCAGGAAGCACGCCGAGGACGGGGTGGACTTCGTCACCGTCCACTGCGGTGTCACCAGGGAGACGGTGGCCCGCATGGAGAAGGAGGGCCGGATTCTAGGAGTGGTGAGCCGGGGTGGCGCTTTTCTCATTGCCTGGATGCAGTACAACAACAGGGAGAATCCTCTCTACGAGTACTACGACCGTCTTTTGGAGCTGGCCAGGGAGTACGATCTCACCCTGAGTCTGGGGGACGGTTTCAGGCCGGGATGTCTGGCGGATGCCACGGACAGGGGCCAGATCCAGGAGCTCATTGTTATTGGAGAGCTGGTCCAGAGGGCCTGGGATGCCGGTGTGCAGGTCATGGTGGAGGGCCCTGGTCACGTGCCTCTGGATCAGGTGGCAGCCAACATGGTCCTCCAGAAACGCCTGTGCCATGGGGCGCCCTTCTATGTCCTGGGTCCCCTGGTGACGGACGTGGCCCCCGGTTATGACCACATAGTGGCGGCCATAGGAGGGGCCATAGCCGCTTCCAACGGGGCCGATTTCATCTGTTATGTAACCCCCTCGGAGCATCTCCGCCTGCCCACAGTGGACGACGTGAGGGAGGGTGTCATCGCTGCCCGCATAGCCGGCCACGCCGCCGATTTGGTGAAGGGCGTGCCCGGAGCCCGGGAGTGGGACCTGGAGATGGCCAAGGCCCGATGGGACCTGGACTGGGACCGCCAGATAAGGCTGGCCATAGATCCTGCCAGGGCCAGGGCCATGAGGGAGACCCGTCCTCCCAGGGAGGAGGAGGTCTGCACCATGTGCGGCGAGTTCTGCGCCATCAAGCTCCTGAGGGGCTAGGCCTCTATCCTGCCGTCCACCAGCTTCAGAATCCGCTGGGCCTTGGAGGCCAGGAGGGGATCATGGGTCACCATGATGACCGTCGTCCCCCTCTCCCGATGGAGTTCCAGAAGGAGGTCCATGAGCTGGAGCCCCGTCTCCCTGTCCAGGTTGCCCGTGGGTTCGTCGGCCAGGAGGAGGGCGGGATCGTTGGCCAGGGCCCGGGCAACGGCCACCCTCTGCTGTTCTCCACCGGAGAGCTCGCTGGGCTTGTGGTGGAGTCTATGGCCCAGTCCCACCCGTTCCAGGACCTGGGCGGCCTTTTCCCGGGCCTTGCGGGGCTCCCATCCCCCGATGATTAGAGGAATGGCTACGTTCTCCAGGGCCGTGAATTCGGGCAGCAGGTAGTGGGCCTGGAACACGAATCCCAGGAATCTGTTCCTCAAAGCCGCCCGCGCCCTCTCGTCCATCTCGTGGGTCTTTTCATCCTTCAGCAGCAGTTCCCCCCGGCTGGGCCTGTCTATGAGTCCCAGGATGTGGAGGAGGGTGGATTTCCCGGCTCCCGATGGTCCCATGACGGCCACGAACTCCCCGGCCGCGATTTTCAAAGAGATGCCCCGGAGTACCTCTACAGGGGGAGCCGAGTCCCTCTTGTAGCTCTTGTGGATGTCCCTGGCTTCCAGTATGGGGCTCATGGCTCTTCCTTAAGGAGTCTCTGGATCTCTTTCAGTTCCTCTTTGATCCCCTCCAGCCCGAAGACGATCTCCAGGGAACGGGCCCTCTTCTGGGGTATGAGGGAGAGTTCCCGTCGGGCCCCATCCAGAGTGAAGCCTTTCTCATAGACTAGGTGCTTGATCTTCATGATGAGTTCCACGTCCCTGGGGCTGTATAGGCGTTGCCCCCCCTTCTTCAAAGGACTCAGTTGGGGGAATTCCTTCTCCCAGAAGCGCAGGACGGAGGGAGCCAGGCCCGTGATACGGCTCACCTCGCCTATCCTTTTGTACCGCCTGTCCTCCAGATAAGCCTCCTCCCTGAGGGGCCAATTTGACAGGAATATTTCTTATAGACTACATAACCCACGGTCAAGGGAGGTGAGGGGTGAGCAGCAGCATTGTGGTGAATGCTGATCTCAAAGAGACCCGTGTGGCCATTCTGGACGACTGGGGTCTCAGCGAGATCTACATAGAACGCAGGGGCGAGCGGGGCATAGCGGGGAACATATACAAGGGAAGGGTGGTGAAGATCCTTCCGGGCATGGAGGCGGCCTTCGTGGACATCGGTCTGGGAAGGGCGGGGTTTCTCTACGTCACCGATGTCTTTGAAGGCTTTGAGATGTACGATGACATTCTGGAGGAGGAGGGGGAGATAGAGGCGGAGCCTCCTGCCGTACCCAGGCCCAGGAAGGGTTCTCCCATAGAGGACCTTCTCACCGAGGGGCAGGAGGTGGTGGTCCAGGTGGCCAAGGAGCCCCTGGGTTCCAAGGGTCCCAGGCTCACATCCCACATCACCCTTCCCGGTCGTTACCTGGTCCTTATGCCCACCATGAACCACGTGGGGGTCTCCCGGCGCATCCGCAACAAGGATGAGCGCAAGAGGCTCAAGGCCATTGTGGAGAAGATCAGGCCCGCCCAGATGGGTTTCATCGTCCGCACCGTGAGCGAGGGAAAGGGGGAAGAGGATCTGAGGCAGGACATGGAGTTTCTCCTGCGCCTCTGGGAGTCCATCAGGATCAAGGGGGAGAAGACGAGGGCCCCTTCCCTCCTGTACAAGGATCTGGATCTGGTGCTCAGGGCGGTGCGGGACTTCTTTTCCCCGGAGGTGACCTCCCTGGTTATAGACGCTGAAGAGGAGTTCCAGAGATGCCTGGGGTTTGCCCGGGAATACCTGCCCCAACTGGCCTCTCGGATCATGCTCTACCGGGGTCCGGAGCCCGTTTTTGAACACTACGGCATCGAGGAGGAGATCAACAAGGCCCTCCAACCCAAGGTGTGGCTCAAGTCCGGGGGCTACATAGTGATAGAGGAGACGGAGGCCTTGACGGCCATAGATGTGAACACGGGCCGATACGTGGGCAGGAAGTGCCTGGAGGACACCATCTTCAGGACCAATCTGGAGGCGGCCCGGGAGATTGCCCATCAGATCCGGCTCAGGAACATCGGGGGTATAATTATCATTGATTTCATAGACATGGAGGAGGAGGAACACCGCCGCCAGGTCCTGGAGACCCTGGACAACGCCCTGAAGAAGGACCGCTACCCCTCCAACATCCAGGGTTTCACCGAGCTGGGTCTGGTCATAATGACCAGGAAGAGGGTGAAGGAGAGCCTCCTCAAGACCCTGTGCGGGCCCTGTCCCTACTGCGGGGGAAGGGGGTATATGAAGCCCCCGTTGGTCATCTGCTACGAGATCTTCCGGGAGGTGAAGAGGATCTCCGCTCTGGCCCGGGGGGGGAGGATGTCCGTAGAGGTCCATCCCGCCGTGGCCAAGGCCCTGGTGGAGGAAGAGGGGGATACCCTGGAGGAGCTGGAGAAGGCCCTGAAGGTCAAGGTGCAGGTTATGGAAAGGCCCGACTTTCACCAGGAGCAGTTCCAGGTGAAGAGGATGAATTGATGTTTGAGGCCGCCCTCATGGTGGCCAGGGGGGCCGGGGACCTCTTGAGACAGCGGTTCCTGGAGATGGTTCAGGGGAAGACCCTGGAGGTGGAGGAGAAGGGCCCCAGCGATTTCGTCACCCGGGTGGACAGGGAGGTGGAGGACTGGATCCTCCAGGAACTCTCCCGCCTCACTCCCGGAGTCCCTGTCCTCTCCGAGGAGCACTTCCACGGTGAGGATGTTCCTTCCACGGGCTGGATCGTGGATCCCCTGGACGGCACCAGGAGCTTCATCCACTCCATCCCCCACTTTGCCGTCACCCTGGCCTTTATGGAGGAGGGCCGGATCTCCCTGGGAGTCACCTACGCCCCGGTGGAGGAGGAGTTTTTCCACGCCGCCAGGGGGAAAGGGGTGTGGTTTAACGGCTCCAGGGTTTCCGTCTCCTCCGTGTACCACCCCTCCCGGGCCGTGGTGGCCATGGGCCTGCCCTACAGGGGGCGGGAGCATCTGGAGAGGCTCCTGGCCTTTTACAGGGCGGCCTATTTGAGGGGCATGGCCCTGCGCCACACGGGTTCCGCCGCCCTGGACCTCTGTTACGTGGCCTGTGGCCGGTACGACGGCCTCTTTTACATGGATCTCTCCCCCTGGGACGTGGCCGCCGGGGGCCTCATGGTCCTGGAGGGAGGGGGCCAGGTCATGGGATTGGGGAACAAGCCCTGGCTTTCGGGCTGGCTTGTGGCCTCCAACGGGGCCCTTTTCCCCCTTTTGAGGGAGGTTTCGGAAGGTCTTTTCTAGGCCTTATAATCGGCCATCAGCCATGACCAACGGTGGCAAAGACCTATCTGAAGGCGTCTATTCCCGTGAGATAGCGGCCTATGATGAGGCTGTGGATCTTGTCCGTCCCTTCGTAGGTGGTGGTGGTCTCCATGTTACACAGGTGGCGGATCACATGGTACTCCAGACTGATGCCGTTGCCCCCCAGGAGCTCCCTGGCCTTCCTGGCCACCTGGGCTGCCATCATGGTGCAGGTCTTCTTGGCCATGGAGACCATGACATGGTTGGCCCTGCCCTGGTCGAAGAGCCTGCCCAGGCGATAAACCAGGAGCTGGCATTTGGTGATCTCGGTGAACATGTCCGCCAGGTCCCTCTGGACCAGCTGGAAGGAGGCCAGGGGCCTTCCGAACTGGACCCTCTCCTTGGTGTAGTTGAGGGCCTTCTCCAGGCAGAAGGCGGCGGCTCCCACGGCTCCCCAGGCGATACCGTAACGGGCCCTGGTGAGGCAGGAGAAGGGGGCCTTCATGCCCACGGTGGTTCCAGGCAGGAGGTTTTCCTCGGGAACGAAGCAGTCCTCCAGGACGATCTCTCCCGTGGGAGAGAAGCGCAGGGACATCTTTTTCTTTATTTCAGGGGTCTCGAAGCCCGGAGTACCCCTCTCCACCAGGAATCCCCTCACTCCCTCCTGGGTTTTGGCCCACACCACGGCCAGATGGGCTATGGGAGCGTTGGTGATCCACATCTTGTTTCCGTTTAAGACCCAGCCTCCATCCGCTTTTTTGGCCGTGGTCCTCATGCTGGCAGGGTCTGAGCCGGCATCGGGTTCCGTGAGGCCGAAGCAGCCGATGATCTCTCCCGTGCACATTCTGGGGAGGTACTTCCTCTTTTGTTCTTCCGAACCGTAGGAGTATATGGGGTACATGCACAGGGAGTTCTGGACGGATACAAAGCTCCTGAGACCGCTGTCGCACCACTCCAGTTCCTGGCATGCCAGCCCGTAGGAGAAGTAGCTGGCCCCGGCCCCTCCGTACTCGGGGGGAGTGGTGATGCCCAGCAGGCCCAGCTGGGCGATTTTGGGTATGAGTTCCCCGGGGAAGGTGCCTCTGTCGTAGTGGTCTTCAATGATGGGAAGGACCTCATTTTCCACGAACCTCCTGGTGGTGTCCCTGATGATCTTCTCTTCCTCTGCCAGGAATTCCTCCATGAGCATGAAGTCCAGGCCCTTTATCATGGTGCTACCTCCTTCTGGTTTATGGCCACGGCCCCCTCTCTGGCCAGGGCCTCAATTTCTCCGTCTCCCATTCCCAAAAACTCCTTCAGGACCTTTCCGGTGTGCTCCCCCAGGAGGGGGGGAGGGGAAGGGGTTCTCACCTCCTCCTGGAACTTCAGGGGGGAAGCCACCAGCTTCAGTACGTCCCCCAGGTGGGGCAACTCCCACACCATCCCCCTGGCCCGGACGTGGGGGTCCGAGAAGACCTGGGGGAGGGTGTATATGGGGCCGCAGGGTATCTTCTCTCTGGAGAGCACCTCCAGCCAGTGATTCACCGGTTTTCGGGAGAAGGCCTGGTTGAGGAGGGGAACCAGTTCCTCCCTGTGTTCCACCCTTTTGGCGTTGGTGGAGAATCGGGGGTCCTGGGCCACTTCTTCCATCCCCAGGACCCGGCAGAGCCTCTGGAACTGATGGTCGTTTCCCACCCCCAGGTTGAAGAACCCGTCGGAGGCCCGGAAGGTCTCATAGGGTACGATGTTGGGATGGGCGTTGCCGTATCTTTTGGGGGGATCTCCCGACACCAGGTAGTTGCTGGCCACGTTTACCAGGGCCGATATGGCCGTATCCAGGAGAGAGATGTCTATGTGCTCCCCCTCCCCCCTAGCCTTCTTTTTATGGAGGGCGGCCAGGATGGCTGTGGCGGCGTAGAGGCCGGCAATGACGTCGGTGATGGCCACTCCCACCTTCACGGGAGGGCCCTGGGCTTCCCCCGTGATGCTCATGAGTCCCGACATCCCCTGGATAATGAAGTCGTACCCTGCCCGGTCCCTGTAGGGTCCATCCTGGCCGTAGCCTGTGATGGAACAGTAGATTATGGAGGGATTCACCCTCTTCACCGATGGATAGTCCAGTCCGTACTTTGCCAGGCCCCCCACCTTGAAGTTCTCCACCAGGACGTGGGCCCTTCTGGCCAAAGCCAGGGCTATCTCCCGGCCTTTGGGGTGATCCAGGTTCAGGGCCACGCTCTCCTTGTTTCTGTTGACGCACAGGTAGTAGGCGCTTTCGCCGTGGAACCAGGGGGGACCCCATCCCCGGGTTTCGTCCCCTCCCCCGGGATGTTCCACCTTTATCACCCTGGTCCCCAGGTCCGAGAGGATCATGGTGGCCAGGGGCCCTGCCAGCACCCTGGAGAGATCCAGGACCAGTACACCTTCCAGCATGACGCCCCTTTGTTTTGATATACGAAATGATATTCAGAAAATCCAAACGCTTTCCTATCCCAGGAATGGTCTCCGTGTCAAGGGCCGGGGCCCCGGTCTTTCCAGTCCAGGCCTCAACAGCCGCCAGGGGCTGCCAGGGTGGCCGGGGGAAGACGCCTGGTCCTTACCCTGGCCGTTGGGTGTCCCGTTGACAGTTCACTTTCACCCATGTATTCTGAATGTCAAACTTGCGTTCCATAATACGGAATTAAGGAGGGGGCTATGGGAAAGAGGTTCAAGGCGGCGGCGGTTCTGGCTGCTCCCGTGTGGATGGACAAGGAAGGGACCCTCAACAAGATGGTTGAAATGGCGGGGGAGGCGGCGTCCCAGGAGGCCAGGCTGGTGGTCTTTCCCGAGACCTACATCCCCTACTATCCCTGGTGGGTGTGGATGGGGATAAACAACCCCAAGAAGCTGGAGCTCTTCCGTTACCTCTACGAGAATGCCCTGGAGGTGCCGGGGCCCGATGTGGAGAGGCTCTGCCAGGCTGCTGCCCGTTTATCCATCTTCATGGTGGTGGGCATAAACGAGAGGCATGGAGGTACCCTGTACAATTCCCAGCTCTTCATTGACGATAGGGGCAGGCTCCTGGGCAGGAGAAGAAAGCTGATGCCCACGGGGGAGGAGCGAACCATCTGGGGGTGGGGTTACGGTGGTGACCTCAAGGTGTTTGACACGGACCTGGGAAAGATGGGGGGCCTCATCTGTTACGAGCACTCCATGCCCCTGGCCCGCTTCGCCCTATATGCCCTGGGGGAGGAGATCCACATTGCCAACTGGCCCGGGGCCAACTTCAAGAGCCAGCCCAGGGACAGGTCCAGGATCATTGATGCGGCCATGAGGCACACGGCCTTCGAGGGCCAGGTGTTTGCCGTGTTCTCTTCCTCCTGCATGAGCCAGGAGGAGGTGGAGTTCTACTTGGAGCTGGACCCTGCCAACAAGGGCATTCTCTCCCCTGGAGGGGGTATTGCGGGGATAGTGGACCCCCTGGGAAACTATGTGGCCGGTCCCATTGAGAACCAGGAAGGTATGGCCGTGGGGGAGATAGATCTGGATCTCATAAGGGATGCCAAGCACATGGTGGATGCCGTGGGCCACTACGCCAGGAGCGATGTCTTGAAACTCCTCCTGGACCACCGGGACCAGCCTCCCGTGATCTTCAAGGGGGGATTCCCCGGAGGGGGGGATCGCTTTTCCCGGGATGAACTCCTGGGCCTGTGGTCCAAGATAAGAGAGAGGTTGGTGGTTCAGGATCCATCCCTGGAAAGGGATCTGGAGGTGTTCACCTCCCGGCTGGAGGAGATGGCCCGGGGGTGAGGGGGAATTTTCCGTTTCGACGGTCACCCTCCGGGCCCCAATGATGGGGAGCATCGAAGGGCGGGGGCTTCGTTGACCTTTGGGGGGAAGCCTTTTAGACTACTGGCCAAATGGCCCGTACTTCCGTTGATAAGGCTTTGGAGATCCTCCTGCTCTTCGACGAGGAGAGGAAAAGCTGCGGCATCCATGAAATGGCCAAGCTCCTCTCCCTTTCCCCCGGGACCGTTCACAGGCTGGCCACCGTGTTGAAAAGAAAGGGGTTTCTGCGCCAGGACCCCGAGACAAAGAAATACATGCTGGGCACCGTATTCCTGAAACTGGCCAATCTGGTGGTGGAGAGCCTGGAGATCGCCAAAATAGCCTACCCCTACATGCAGAAGCTGGCCCGGGAGACGGGAGAGACGGTCCACCTCAACATCATAGACGGCTACGAGAGGATATGCATCGAGAGCATTGAGTCTTCCCAGCCCCTCATGGCCCGAATGCCCGTGGGTAGCCGATCCCCCCTCTACGCCGGGGCTTCCTCCAAGTGCCTTCTGGCCTTTTCCCCCGAGCCCTTTGTCCGGGAGTACCTGGAGAGGACCAGGCTGGAGCCCATCTCCGTCAACACCATAGTGGACAGGGAGAGGCTCCTGGAGGAGCTGGAGAGGGTGAGGGCCCAGGGATACGCCGAGAGCTTCTCCGAGAGGGTGGACGGCCTGGGGGCCCTGAGCGCTCCCATCCTGGGGTTCGGGGGGGAGCTGCTGGCTTCCATGAGCCTGGCCGTTCCAGAGATAAGGTTCAAGGACGAAGCCCTGAGGCGTTCATTCATAGAGGCCCTGTGCAGGAGGGCCAGGGAGATTTCCAGTCTTATGGGTTACGGGGATTAGCCTCTCTAACCCTTGAGCTTAACAATGGTGGCACCGCTGCCCCCCTCTTCCCTGGGGGCTTCCTGGAAAGAGTCTACCAGGGGGGAGGCCCGCAAATGCTCTCTCACCGCCTTTTTCAGGATGCCCGTGCCCACGCCGTGGACTATCCTCACCTCTTTCAGACCCGCCAGGTAGGCGTCGTCCAGGAACTTGTCTATGAGGGGCAGGGCCTCCTCCACCCTCTTGCCCAGAAGGTGGAGCTCCATGGGCACCCCGTCTCGCCCGGAGAAGTGGAAGACAGCTTTCTCCTCCTGCCCTTTCCTTTTCTTCTCTCCTGTGGCCTTGCTCACCACCGTGAGGTGTTTCACGGGCACCACCATGGCCATTTTGCCTGTGTCTATCTGGGCCTGGTCTCCCTTAATGGAGAGGATCTCTCCCTCCAGCCCCAGGCCCCAGACCTTCACCCTGTCTCCGGGGACGGGCTTTTCTCCTCCCTGGCTGGGCTCCAGGCGGGCCAGCTCTCCCTCCAGTTCCTTTATCCTTTTTGTCACCTGGGCCAGCTCCCCCTTTTTCAACTCCCTGGAGAGCCTCTTCACCTCCCTATGGAGGAGGGAGATGAGCTTCCTGGCCTGGGCTAGGCGCTCTTCCTCCTCTTTTATGAGGGTTTCCCATTTCTCCTTCAGGCGTCGGACCTCCTCCCGGGCCTCTTCCTCCTTTTTCTCCAGCTCTTCCCCCATCTTGTGGACCCTCTGGGTCTCGGCCTCCAGCTGGGAGATGACCTGTTCGATCTCCCAGCGCTCCTTCTCCTGGAACTCCCTGGCCCGTTTGATTACGGCAGGGGGAATGCCCAGCTTCTCGGCGATGATGAGAGCGTTGCTCTTTCCAGGTACCCCCACCAGGAGCCGGTAGGTGGGAGATAGGCTCTGGGGATCGAACTCCACCGAGGCGTTCTCCATGCCAGGGGTGGCGTGGGCAAAGAGCTTGAGCTCGTTGTGGTGGGTGGAGACCAGGCACCAGGCTCCCCTGTTGTGTAGTGTTTCCAGGATGGCCATGCCCAGGGGGGCCCCTTCCCAGGGATCCGTTCCGGCCCCCAGCTCGTCTATTATCACCAGGGAGTTGCTGTCGGCCCTGTCCAGGATCTCCCGGATGTTCTTCATGTGGGCCGAGAAGGTGGAGAGGTTCTGCTGGATGCTCTGTTCATCGCCGATGTCGGCCATGACCGAGGAGAAGAGGGGAAACCGGGAGTCGGCATGGGCCGTGGCAGGAATGCCGCTCTGGACCATGAGGGCCAGGAGCCCCATGGTCTTTAAAGCCACCGTCTTGCCTCCCGTGTTGGGTCCCGTGATGACCAGGGTATGGCAGGGGGGGTCCCCTCTCTTTCCGCCCCTTTTGCTCAGGTGGATCTCCAGAGGCACTGTCCCTTCCAGCCCCTTTTCCTTTATTAGTATGGGATGCCGTCCCTGGAGGATGGACCATGAGGGTTCCCCGGAGATCATGGGGACGGATGCCCTGTATTCCAGGGCGAATCGGGCCCTGGCCCCCAGGGAATCCAGGTGGGCCAGGGTGGCCTGGTTCCTCTTCAGGGCCCCCGAGTGTTCCCTCACCAGGGTGGTGCACTCCCCGAGGATGCGCTCTATCTCCTTTTCCTCCTCCCTCTCTGTCCTGACCAGCCTGTTGTTGAGCTCCACCACGCTGAAGGGTTCTACATAGAGGGTGGCTCCCGTGGCCGACTGATCCTGGACCAGTCCCTTCACCTTTCCCGAGAACTGGGCCTTGATGGGCACCACGTAGCGGCCGTTCCTCATGGTGATGGCCCTCTCCTGGAAGGCCTGGGCCAGGTGTGGGGCCCCCAGGAGTTGCTGGAGGCGCTCTCTGATATCCCTGCGCAGTCCTTCCCTTTTGAGGCGGATTTGGGCCAACTGGGGGCTGGCGCTGTCCAGCACCTCTCCGTAGGGACTTATCACCCTGTCCAGGGTTTCCCTCAGGTCTTCCAGGAGGTGGAGCTTCTGGGCGTGGCTGACCAAAAGGGGAGAGCCTTCCCTCTTTCCCAGGGCCTCTTTTACCCTCTGGGCCAGTAGCAACTGCTTTTTAATGGTCAGGAGTTCTTCGGGGACCAGGACGGCACCCCGGGGACGGGCCTTTTCCAGGAGAGGCTGGATGTCTTCCAGGTCCCCCATGGAGGGAAGGTCCCCCTCAGCCTCGGCGTTTATGGCCTCCCTCACCTCCTCCAGGTTCCTTTTTACGTCCTCCAAATGGCTTTGGGGCCTGAGCTCAAGGACGGCCTTCCTCCCGGGCTCCGATGCGGCTTTTTGGGCCACCACCTCCAGGAGGGAGAAGAAGTCCAGGATCTTTAGGGTGTGGGGAGAAAACATGATTCTCGTGTTCTCAGGCCTCCCCTGCCAGTCTCTTCCTCACCAGCTCGTTCACCACCTTGCCATCGGCCCTGCCCTTCACCTTGGGCATGACCTCCCGCATCACTTTCCCCATCTCTTTGGGGGAGGAGGCCCCCGTGGCGGCTATGGCCTGGTCGATGATCTCCAGGATCTCTTCCCGGCTCAGTTCTTCCGGCAGGTAGGCCTTGAGGATCTCCAGTTCGGCCTTCTCCTTGTCGGCCAGGTCCTGGCGTCCTCCCTTTTCGTACTGGGCTATGGAGTCCTGGCGCTGCTTCACCGCCTTCTGGATGATGGCCAGGATGTCCTCGTCCTTCAGTTCCCCTTTGGCGTCTATCTCCTTGTTTTTGATTTCCGACACCAGGAGCCTGAGGGTGGAGAGCCTGAGCTGGTCTCTGGCTTTCATGGCTTCTTTCATATCCTGCAGGATTTTATCTTTCAGGGACATGACAGCCTCCTTCCCCTTTTCTTTATTCAGGGGCTTCACTATCAGAAACCCCATTCGTGGGCAACTTGTAGGCCGGGACAGGGGGCAGACCACCGGGGAATAAGCCACGAGCAATGAACCATGAGCTATGAGCCATCCACCGGCCCTTTATAACTTGACACCTGCATGTCGGCGGCTTAATCTCATCCCCATATTTGGCGGAGGTGGCGGTTTGAAGAGAGGTTTTGGGCTTTTCCTGGTTCTGGCCTTGGTCCTTTTGGGAGGAGAATCCTGGGGTGGAACCCTGAAGCCTCAGATGCCCAGGGGCCCATACTCCCTGGATATTAAGGCCTCCGCTGAGGCCCTGGTCCAGAAACTGGAGAAGAGGTTCACTCCTCCTCCGGCCAAAGTGGTGCTGGTGAGGAAGGGGGAGGTCCTCCTCTTGGCTCAGGGCAGTATCCCTATAGGGTTGGAAGTGGTTATCTATAAACCGGGCAAGCCCATTATAGACAAGAAGACGGGCAGCACCTATCCCGGTTTCGATACCCCCGTAGCCCTGGCCCAGGTGGCCCGGCGTGAGGGGAAGTACTATCTGGCCAGGCTTGTCAGGACATGGGGGACTGTGGAGCGAGGGTACAAGGTGGAGCCTCCCCAGGTGGTCTATGTGACCGTGGCCCCTCCCAAGGTGGAGGCGGGGGTGGAGGTGGACCCCAAGGAGTTGAGCACCGTTTTGAACTTCGCCTTGGGCGAATCCCTCCTTTTCCGCCTGTTGGCTCCCGGTGAGTCCCTGCCCTCCAATGCCTATGGCGTGGTCCTTCATCCCGTGGTCGCCTCCGGGGGGACCCTGCCCGTTCTGGGGTGTTACGTGGAGTCAATGGTGACCAAGAGCTCCCTCTTTGCCCTCCAGGAGAGTATGAAGCTGGTGAAGACCGCCTCTTATGCCGATATTCTGAAGAAAAAGACCCTCATGGAGACAGGGGAATGGGAGGGGTACATGTCCGCCCTTGCCTCCCGGGTGTTCAAGGAGAAGTTTTATTCCGTGGCCGTGGGAGACGTGGATGGGGACGGCAAGGACGAGATTGTCCTTCTGGGGGCCAAAAGTCTCAATGTGTATAAATTGAAGGGCAAAGAGTTTCAAAAGAAGTACCTTTATAAGCTTCCCTCCTTCGGTGCATACGCCCATCGATATCTACGGGTGGATCTGGCGGACCTCAACGGTAACGGCAGGCCCGAGGTGTTCATCACCTCCGTAGTGGAGAACCTCATCTCCGGTTATATCAGGCCTTATCTCTCCTCCATGGTACTGGAGCTCAAGGGAGACAAGTTCAAGGTGATCCAGAAAAAGGTGCCTTACTATTTCATGGTGGTTCATCCCAGTGTGGGTAAGAGGCCAGCCGTCCTCTTGGCCCAGAAAATGGGGGAGTATGAGACCTTCCAGGGACCTGTGTTCCAGCTGGTGTGGAACGGCAAGAGGTATGTGAAGGCTCCCAAGCCTACTTATAGTTTTGTGACTAAACTGGACCATCTCTACGGCATCGCCTGGGATGACTTCAATTTGGACGGCAAGCTGGAGGTGGCCTTGTTAGACAAGGACAACTATCTCACCATTTACAATACCAAGGGCCAGCCCCTCTGGGAGAGCCCCGACAGCCTGGGAGTGGTGAAGTACGACTTCTTCTATCAGACTCCCAGGTTTCCCAGAATCCCTGCCATGAAGAACTTTGACCCTACGGACGTGGCCATAAAGAGGTACATTCCCAGGCGCTTGGTCACCGCCTATCTCGAGGCTGACGGCAAGGTGTCCATATTTACCGTGGTGAACGATGTGCCTTCATTTGTCCTGGCGGGGATAAAGCTGGAGGCTCCCTGGCAGGGGGTGAACGGCAGAGTGATTAAACTGGCTTTTGTGGGTTCCGGGAAGGCCTATGGCGCTTATTTTGATATTCTGTGGGAGACTCCTAAATTCAAGGACTTGTACGCCGAAGACTTGGCCCTGGGGGATGTCAATGGAGACGGCGTTTTGGATGTAGTTTTCCTCTCTTACAATAAGAAGGTAGGCAAGATGAGGATTGACATCTACCCCGTGCCGGGCGTATAGAAAAACGGGAGTGTATCATTGACAGGGCAACAGATGTTTATTATTCTAGCTCTCGAGATGGTAGGTTGGGATGCAAACCATAGCGAAGGGAGGTGGGAAAGCAAGGGGAGGGTGGTATGGAGTAGGGTTGAGGGTGAAGGTTTTAGGTCTTTGCAGAAATTTATTTTTGGGTAAAGGAGGTAGGTAGGTATGAGAAAAGGATGGTCGTTGTTGGTAGCGCTGGCATTCCTTTTGGGCCTCGCATGGACCGCCTCTGCCGGAGTGCTCTCTGTTAGGATTCCCACCAAGAGCGGCATCGAGGCCAGGTTCGGTATGGTGGAGTTGTTCACCGTCAACTGGGCCAAGAACTATGATTTTTACAGTGATGCTTCGGATCCCAAGTGGTTTGGTGATCCCGAAGGGTACGTGAGGGACAACTACATGTCCCACATGGTCTACTTCCCTGTAGACTTTGTGAAGGCGGGCCAGTGGAGGGCCCATCTGCTCTTCTCCTACAAGGGTTCCGATTTTGACCAGGGTAAAGACGAGAATTACAGTTCCTTCAATGGCGTTGACTACGACCGCTGGCGTGTGGAGCGGGCCTACTTCGAGTTCAAGCTCAAGTTCCTCCCCGTGAACGCCTGGTTGGGTGTGGGCCACGACATCTGGGCCCTGGACAGGCCCGGCGGCGCCCTGGTCTACTTCGACGACGATCCCGGCATCCGCTTCTACGGCAACTACGAGAAGTTCTCCTGGGACTTCAAGTTTGCCAGGAAGTCTGAGCAGACTGATGTCCAGGCCTTCAAGACCGACTCCAACAGGGACGTCTACGCGTTGCGTCTGGCCTATGACTTTGGCCCCTGCTTCAAGCCCGCCATCTTTGGGGCCTATGACCATAATGGTCAGATGATTCGGGTTCCCGGTTATGGGGTTTGGAATGTTTACTATTTTGGTGCCTATGCCACCGGTAAGGTTGGACCCCTCATGTACCAGGTAGAGGGTGTCTATCAGGGCGGTAATGTCGATCTTGACAACAAGATGACTCTGCCCGATGGCTCTCGCGAGGATAACTTTGATATCTCTGCCTGGGCGGGTTTGATCAACTTCCAGGTGGACTTGGCCCAGTGGGCCCCCAGCCTCAACAAGTTTGTGGTGGGTCTGGGTGGTATCTACTTCTCCGGCGACGATGACCCCAACGACGGTGACCTGGAGGGATTTGTGGGTGTCACCGGCGGCACCAGGTTCTTCAAGCCCTGGTCCATGGGCACCCTGCCCGTCCACGGCATCAACTTCCAGCCGGTCATTGGTAACACCATTTATGGCTGGAACCCCCTGAACTGGGGCGTGGGTCCCGGTATTGGTGGTGTTGTGGGGCAGCCTGTTGATGCTCAGGGTCTTGGCGGTCATGGTGACAACCCCGGTCTGTGGGCCATCGTATTCACTGTTGACTGGGTGCCTGCCACCGACTGGAACGTTAAGGCCATGGTGAAGTACCTCCAGTGGGACAACACCGATCCCATCGAGGCCCAGCTTGGTGACAACAAGTCCGGGACCATCTTGAGGACGCCTTACACGGTGGATTCCGAACAGGCTGACTACCGGCCCGACAAGGCCAAGAGCATTGACGAGGAGATCGGTTGGGAGACGGATCTCATGGTGAGCTACAAGATCTACCCCAACGTCACCATGTTTGGTGGTATCTCCGTCCTGTGGCCTGGCGACGGCATCGACGACATCAACAAGGTCCTCTACAACGACAACGACTCCGATCCCGCCTGGCACGGCCAGCTGGGCGTGAAGTTCGTCTTCTGAGCCGGCCAACCTGGTTCCATGAGGCCCGGGGAATCACTCCCCGGGCCTTTTTATTTGAGTGTGAGGAGTGTATAGTGACCATGTATATATAGTGTATAGTGTATATATATATAGTGAGTGTAGTGACCATGCGCCATGAATTGGGGGGCTCCCAGGGGGAATTTTGCAGGGGGAATTTGAATTTTGGGGTCAGGTCTTGAATTTGAGCTTTTTATGGATCTCCTTTTCTGAAGCTCAGGAACTGCTCAACAGTCAAACCTACGTCTTTTGCTATTTGTCTGAGCAATATGGGTGAGATGTCTTTGCCTTTGTGGAAGGGAACTGTGGTGCGTCTACCATCGGGGTGCCTGTACTGTTTGTGGGAGCCTCTTTGACGCACTTCCTCGAACCCAAGTCTTTCTAAAATCCTGACCACTTCTGTGGGTTTCAGAACCGGATATTTCCCCATTTTAGGCGACAGCTATGGTTTGGATGCCGATAAATTCGCTTTCCACTTCCGGTTCTCCGTCTTCGAGTAACATTTCTATTACCTCTTTGAGGTTTTCTCTGAGTTCTTCTAATGTTTCGCCTTGAGAATGAGCACCGGGAAGACCGGGGACGTAGCCCACATACAGGCCGGTATCTGGGCATTTTTCTACGACGGCGGTGTATACTTTCATTTTTCTGACCTCCCCAGTTCTATAGCTCTATATCCCCGGCATTGAGGAACTCCAGGTAGTCTCCCGACAGATTGAGGGCCAACCAGCCCCTTTTGGTGGCGAGATTGACCATATCCTGGTTCATGTTCAGGGATGCCACCACCCCCACCGGCTTTTTACCTGAGTACTCGGGGAAGAAGTCCAGAAACTCTTCCAGGGCTTTCTGGAAGTCTTCCAGGTAGTGAGGCCTGTATGTGCCTTTGACATCAATAACGAAGACATGGTGGGGAGTGACGGCGATGACATCGTACTCCCTTTCCCTGCCGTTTTTTCTCTTTCTTCTTCTGGTGGACAGCTCTTCCAGTTCCCAGCCGAAGGTGTTTTTGATGGCGGCGGGGACGCCAGGGGCCACAATGTCTTCCACCAGGGTACCCATCTTGTTTGCCAGCTCCCCCCAGCGTTTGTTCATTTCCTTGAAGCCCTTTTCTATCTCGTCCCTGAAAGCCCTCATCTCCTCTTTGAAGTCCCGCATTTCCCTGGAGAGCTGCTCCAGGGCCATTTCAGTCTTTCTGGACTGGTAGGCCAGCTCCATGAGGGCCAGCTCCAGCCTGTCTACTCTCTTTTCCAGGGTGGCGTCTCCCATGGGAGGTATCCTCACTTCTCATGATTTTGGATAAACTATAATACTTTTCTATCCTTTTGTCATCCCGGGCCTTCCATACAGATCCACCCCGTCAGCGTCGGTTATTACAAGTTCTATTATGTCTTTCTCCTCAACCTCAACCTCGACCTCAACCTCAGCCTGGACCTTGACCTTCCCATCTATCTCCGGTGCCTGGCCGGGGAAGCGGCCCCAGCCCGGTTCTTCCAGAAGCACCGGGAACTCCCTGCCCACCAACTCCAGGTTCCTGGCGTAGTGGAGCTCCTCCTGGAAGGCCAGGACCTGGTTGAGCCTTTTTTGGCGCTCCTTTTCTGGCACCTGGGGTAGGGTGGCCGCCGGAGTGCCCTCCTCGTGGGAATAGGCGAAGGCGGCCAGGCGAAACAGGGGAGCCTCCCTGAGGAAGTCCATGAGTTCCTGGAACTCCCTTTCCCCTTCCGTGGGGTAACC
>JALUVF010000027.1 GCA_027020915.1 bacterium | reverse complement strand
CCTCGTAAATTTCCAACATCCGGGCCAAAGTGGGCTTCTCAGGATCATAGATAACGTCATCCCCCAACAGGACGGCGAAAGGCTCGTCACCCACGGCCTCCCTGGCACAGAGAATGGCGTGCCCCAACCCCATGGGCTCCTTCTGGCGCACATAGACGGTATCCGCCATCATGGCTATACGCCTCACCTCCCTGAGAAGGGACTCTTTGCCCTGGGACTTCAATACCGACTCCAGCTCGAAGGAGATATCAAAGTGATCTTCTATGGCCCTCTTGGCCCTCCCTGTCACCATGATGATGGTTCTCACACTGGATGCCAGACACTCCTCCACCACGTATTGAATGATGGGTTTATCCACCAAGGGTAGCATCTCCTTAGGCATGGCCTTGGTAGCCGGAAGAAACCTGGTGCCCCAACCTGCTACAGGAAAAACCGCCTTTCTCACCTTCATCGTCAACCTCCAAAGCCTTTTTCTTCTATCTCCAGGGGATACCGCCTGGAACCTACCTCCAGGTAATAACGGCCATTCTCCTCCACCAAATACCGCACCAGCTGCCAGTAGGCAGAGAGGGTGAAGAGGGCTTCAAACTTTCCCCCCTTTATCTTACAGAAGACCCTGTTATCAGGGGCGATCCTCAGATTGGAGAGGTCCAAGACCTCCCGGGTTCCATCGTTGAGGATGGCCTCCAGTCCCAGTTCTCCGTCCTTCTCCACTTCCCTCAGGGCTTCCACAAAGAAGGGCGTTCCCTCCATCTGTACACCGAACTCCTGCCCCGGGCTCCTCAGCCACACTCCTCTTTCATCCCTGTCCATGAGTGTGAGAAGATACTTCTTCACCAGGGGGTGATTCACCTCTACCCCTCTCCATAGCAGACGACCCTTACCATCAACTCTGAAGTCCTTTCCCTCCTCCCTACCCATTCCCATCCTCACCTATAGAAGTCCCCTTTCCCTACCAAAGGGATTCTTCTCACGCCAATACAATAACACCCTCCCGCCCAGTAGAAAAGGGCACAAGGAGTTCCCCTCATTCTGACGTCAAAGAATGCCCAGCCTCTTCACTTTTGCACCATGGGAACTTCTTGATTACAAAGGTGGCACCTACATCAAGGCGAAGTGCCTGGAGGAACTCCTGAAAAGGGCACGGAGATCCACCTTGACAAATCCCTTCCCCAAACAGATAAAAAGCCCTGGGAGCCGGCGTAGCTCAGTCGGTAGAGCAGCTGATTCGTAATCAGCAGGTCAGCGGTTCAAGTCCGCTCGCCGGCTCCAGTTAATGTGTCTACATACCTTTCTTAAAAACCGGGGAGGGGAGTCCATGCCAGAGGAGATCACCATTGTGGAGATTACCTGCAAAGAGTGCGGCCAAAAGGGCAAGATCCAGGAGAAAGAGGGATACGAAATAGAATTCTCAGGAATAGGGGGAGACTGCGGTGACGATTCCAGGGTCTACTTCTACGGTTTCCAGATCGTGGAAGGAGACTTTGAGATCACCCACAAAAACCCCCACCTCTACGACCATACCATCACATGCAGAAAATGCGGAAACGTGAAAATGACAAAGAACCGGGTGGAGTGAACAAACCCAAGGCCAGGATGTATCATCCACCCCTTGATTTCCCCCTGTGTCCTGCCATCGCCATGGCGGTGGAGATGGAAACCGCCCGCGGCCTCCAGCCCCGGTCCAAAGAAAGGACAAGAAAAGGCCCACCCCATTGCAAATAGACCAGGGGCGATGCTTTAATCCCCCGGGATCCACCTGAAAAAACAGGTTGAGGTCAGGGTTGAGGCTGTGGTTTACGTTTCTCTTGTAGGCTAATCAACCATAAGCCCAACCAAAGACTCACAATCACAATGAGGAGGGGATCTGTGGCCATCCGGGAGATGTTCGACTCCATCGCCCCCCGATACGACCTGCTGAACCGCCTTCTCAGCGCCGGTAGGGACATCCACTGGAGGAGATTTGCCGTCAAGAAGCTCCTCACATCCCTTGAAGGCCCCTACCTGGATGTGGCCACAGGCACTGCCGATGTGGCCCTGGAAATCACAAAACAGGCCCCCACCTGCCGGGTGGTGGGTCTGGACTTTGCCTTCAGGATGCTGGAGCTGGCCAAGCCCAAAATCGCCGGGCAACCCATCGAGCTGGTGAGAGGCGACGCTCTGGC
Source organism: bacterium (assembly GCA_027020915.1). Taxonomy (GTDB): domain Bacteria; phylum Thermosulfidibacterota; class Thermosulfidibacteria; order Thermosulfidibacterales; family B14-G1; genus B14-G1. Next base: position 14,020 of record JALUVF010000027.1, on the reverse strand, counting down.
CATGCCCTTCCCCGACAACACCTTCCTAGGCTCCATAGTGGCCTACGGAGTGAGGAACTTCCCAGACCGCCTCCAGGGTCTGAAAGAGATGGCCCGGGTGGTGAAACCAGGGGGAAGGGTGGTGATTCTCGAATTCTCTACGCCGCCAGGTCTGGTGGGAGAGGTCTACCACCTCTACTTCCACCATATCCTACCCCGCATAGGGGGCCTTCTCTCTGGAAACCCCAGGGCCTACAGCTATCTCCATGAATCGGTGGAGGCCTTTCCCCCACCCCAGGTCTTCTGCGACATGATGGCAGAAGCCGGACTTGCCAGAGTGAGGGCCCTTCCGCTAACCTTTGGCATCACCATGTGTTACGTAGGGGAGAAGCCATGGCATACAGAGACCTGAGGGACTATCTGGAGCGCCTGGATAAGAGAGGAGAGCTGGTCAGCATTGGAGCAGAAGTAGACCCCAACCTGGAAATCACTGAAATCGCCGACCGGATGGTGAAGGAGGGGGGACCCGCCCTCCTCTTCGAGAAGGTGAAGGGCTCTCCCTTTCCCCTGGTCATCAATCTCTTCGGCACTCCCCAGCGCATGAAGCTGGCCCTGGAAGTGGAGGACCTGGAGGAAATCGGCCAGGAGATGGTGGATCTCATAGAGCCCGAGCTCCCCACATCCTTCATGGAGAAGCTCAAGGCCCTGCCCAAATTGAAGAAGATGGCCGACTTCATCCCCAAAAGGGTGAAGACAGGTCCCTGCAAAGAGGTGATCCTCCCGGGAGAGGACGTGAACCTCCTGGAACTCCCTGTCATGAAGTGCTGGCCCCTGGACGGGGGTCCCTTTATCACCCTGCCCCTGGTCTTCACCAAGGATCCCGAAACAGGGGCCAGGAACTGCGGTATGTACCGCATGCAGGTCTTCGACGAGAAGACCACGGGCATGCACTGGCACATCCATAAAGACGGTGCCCGCCACTACCTGAAAGCCGAGCGCAGAGGAGAACCCCTGCAGGTAGCCGTGGCCCTGGGGTGCGATCCTGCCACCATCTACGCTGCCACGGCCCCCCTGCCCCCCGACATGGATGAAATGCTCTTCGCCGGCTTTCTCCGCAAGGCCCCTGTGGAATTGGTCAAATGTGAAACGGTGGACCTGGAGGTGCCCGCCCGGGCCGAATTCGTTCTGGAAGGCTATGTAAACCCAGGGGAAAGACGCACCGAAGGCCCCTTCGGAGATCACACGGGCTACTACTCCATGGCCGATGAGTATCCTGTGTTCCACGTCACTTGCATCACCCGGAGGAGAGAACCCATCTACCCTTCCACCATCGTGGGCAGACCTCCCATGGAAGACTGCTACATCGGCAAGGCCACGGAACGTATCTTCCTGCCCTTGATTCGAAAGCAACTGCCCGAGATCGTAGACATGAACCTGCCCGTGGAGGGGGTCTTTCACAACCTGGCCATCATCTCCATAGACAAGCAGTACCCGGGCCACGCCAGAAAGGTGATCAATGCCCTATGGGGTATGGGCCAGATGATGTTCACCAAGATCATCGTCGTGGTGGACTCCTGGGTGAACGTCCATGACTGGTCCGAAGTGGTATGGCGCCTGGGCAACAATGTGGACCCCTCCCGGGACATCGTTATCACCCAGGGACCCGTGGACGTCCTGAACCACGCCTCACCTCTGCCCAACATCGGAGGGAAAATGGGTATAGACGCCACCAAAAAGTGGAAGGAAGAGGGTTTCGAAAGGGAGTGGCCCCCGGATATAGAGATGAGCCGGGAGATAAAAGAGTTGGTGGAGAGACGATGGAAGGAGTACGGCTTCTAGCCGTCCCCTAGATTTAGAGAAAACTGGGAGGGAGGTGTATGGCTGGCAATGGTGGATACAAGAGGGAGCAATGGAGGTCCCAGCTGGGCTTTCTCCTGGCAGCGGTAGGATCGGCCATAGGACTGGGCAACATCTGGCGCTTCAGCTACATGGCCTATGCCAACGGCGGTGGCGCTTTCCTCATCCCCTACGCCGTGGCTCTCTTCACCGCTGGCATCCCTTTGCTGCTCCTGGAGTTTGCCCTGGGCCACGAAAGGATCGGTTCGGCCCCCATGGCCTACGCCAAGGCCTCCAAGAACTGGGAATGGCTGGGATGGTGGGCCGTGGTCTTCGTCATGTTCGGCATAGAGCTTTACTACACGGTGATCATCGCCTGGTGTCTGGACTTCTTTGTTCTCTCCTTCAACCTGGGTTGGGGACCAGACCCCAACACCTTCTTCTTCAAGAAGTTCCTGGGCCTCTCGGCCTCCCCATCCCACATAGGAGGCATACAAACGGCCATTTTTGCCGCCCTGATCGTCATCTGGGTCATCAACTGGTTCATCGTGTACAGAGGCGTGGGAAAGGGAATAGAGCTGGCCAACAAGATCTTCATGCCTCTGCTCTTCATCCTCACCGCCGTCCTGGTATTCTGGGCCGTCACTCTCAAGGGGGCAGGGGCAGGCATCAAGGCCTACCTCACCCCTGACTTCGCCAAACTCACCAATCCCAAGGTATGGATAGACGCTTACAGCCAGATCTTCTTCACCCTCTCCCTGGGATTCGGCATCATGATCGCCTACGCCAGCTACCTCCCCAGGAAGGCCGAGATCACCAAAAACGCCTACCTCACGGCCTTCATCAACTGTGGCTACTCCATCTTTGCCGGTTTCGCCGTCTTCTCCGTCCTGGGCTTCATGGCCGCCGCCCAGGGCAAGCCCATCGACAAAGTGGTCACCAAGTCCATCGGCCTGGCATTCGTGGCTTATCCCAAAGCCGTGAGCCTCATGCCCGCGGGCAACTTCTTCGGCGCCATCTTCTTCCTCTGCCTGGTGGTGGCGGGGCTTTCCTCATCCGTCTCCATCCTGGAGGCCTTCGTCTCTGCCATGGTAGACAAGTTTGGATACTCCAGGAGAAAGGTGGTGACCATCACCTCCCTGTTAGGCTTTTTCGGCTCCATCATCTTCACCACCCAGGCAGGCCTATACTGGCTGGACATCGTGGACCACTTCCTCACCCATTACGGTCTGGTGGTGGTGGGCATCTTGGAAGCCATACTGGTGGGTTGGCTCTTCGGCACCCACATTCTAAGAGACCACATAAACAAGGTCTCCTCCATGAGCATAGGACTCTGGTGGGACTTTTTGGTCAAGTACTTTGTGCCCCTGGTCCTGGGTATCATCCTGATTGGGGATATCTACCACGAGGTGACAAAGCCCTACGGCGGCTACTCCTGGGCCGCAGTCCTGGGTATAGGGGTGGACTGGGTCATCCTCACAGTTCTTCTGGCCGTGATCTTCGCCACCAGACCCTGGAAGGTGGACTACAACCAGGTGAGGCAGGCAGAGTCTTTCGAGGTAGACGAATGGGAGCGGGATGAAATCACCTAAAAAACAGGCCTAATCAAAACACAAAGGAGAGGGGAAAGACATGATCAAGTTCGGTACCTCGGGATGGAGGGCAGTCATAGCCGACGAGTTCACCTTCGCCAATGTCCGGTTGGTGGCCCTGGCCATCGCCCGGTATTTGAAAGAAGAGGCCCTGGGTGACCGGGAAGTAGTGGCAGGCTACGACACCAGGTTCATGTCGGACCTCTTCGCCCGGGCGGCCGGGGCTGTTCTCACAAGGGAAGGGATTCCCGTCCTCTACAGCACCAGGGATGTGCCCACCCCCGTCATCTCCTTCACCATAATAAACCGCCAGGCTGCCGGGGCCGTAAACATCACCGCCAGCCACAATCCTCCCCAGTACAACGGCCTCAAGTTCTCCCCTGCATCAGGGGCCCCCGCTCCACCCCAGGTGACCCGGGCCATAGAGAGGAAAATCCAGGAACTCCAGGCTCTGGGAACAGAGTTGGAACCAATGGACCCTGTGGGGGACCTTTGGGAAGAGGCCGATCTGGCCCCCGCCTACATCCAGGACCTGGAGTCCAAGGTGGACTTCTCCTCCTTGGCGGCCTCTCCCCAGAAGGTGGCCTACAACGCCCTGTGGGGTACGGGCCGGGGGTACGTGGACAGGATACTCCAGGAGGCCGGCTGGCGGGTGGACGTCATCCACGGCGAGGTGAATCCCCTATTTGGGGGCCGTCGCCCCGAACCCTCGGCAGAGGAGATGCCCGACTTCATGGACATGGTGAGGGAGGGAGACTACACCCTGGGGCTGGCCACCGACGGCGACGCCGACAGGTTCGGCATAGTGGACAAAGGGGGCAGGTTCGTCACCGCCAACCACGTCCTGGCCCTGGTCTTCAAATATCTGGTGGAGGAAAAGGGCCTGGAAGGAGGCGTGGTCCGCTCCGTGGCCACCACCCACCTCCTGGACCGCCTGGCCCGGCATTACGGCAAGCCTGTCTATGAAACCCCCGTGGGCTTCAAATATGTGGGGGAATACATCCTGGAGGACAAAGTGGTCATGGGAGGGGAGGAGAGTGCCGGCCTCTCCATCAAGGGCCACGTGCCCGAGAAGGACGGAGTCATCGCCTGCCTCCTGGTGGCAGAAATGGTGGCCAAGAAGGGGGCCACGGTGGGGGAACTCCTGGAAGACCTCTTCTCCCTGGTGGGTCCCCTCTACTCCCGGAGGATCAACATCCCCTTAACCCCCCAGTTCAAGGAAGAACTACCCAAAAAGCTGGCCGCCCATCCCTCGGAGGTGGCAGGGCTCAAGGTCATGGAGGTCATCACCCTGGACGGCACCAAGCTGGTCCTGGAAGACGGATCCTGGCTCCTCTTCAGGCCCTCGGGCACGGAGCCCCTGGTCCGCCTCTACCTGGAGGCCCAGTCCCAGGAAAGGCTGGACATTTTGGAAGAAGCGGGTAAAAGACTCCTGGGAATCTAGCGCAAAGGAGAAGGAGCATGGCAGAGTCAGAGAAGGTATTGAAGCTGGGCATCCCCAAAGGGAGCCTGGAGAAGGCCACCATAGACCTATTCCGCCAAGCGGGGTGGCGCATCACCGTGAGGGACAGGAGCTACTTTCCCTCCATAGACGACGACGAGATCAACTGTGTCCTGGTGAGGGCCCAGGAGATGTCCCGGTTCGTGGAGATGGGGGTCATCGACGCGGGTATCACGGGCAAGGACTGGATCATGGAGAACGACTCCCACGTGGTGGTCCTCCAGGACCTGGTCTACTCCAAGCTCACCAAGAGACCCGCCCGTTGGGTCCTGGTAGTGGCCAAGGATTCCCCCATCAACTCCCCCGAGGACTGCCGGGGAAAGAAGATCTACACGGAGCTGGTGAATTTCACCAGGCGTTACTTCCAGGAGAGGAACATCCCCGTGGACGTGGAGTTCTCCTGGGGAGCCACGGAGGCCAAGATCGCCGAGGGCCTGGCCGACGCCATCGTGGAGGTGACGGAGACGGGCTCCACCATCAGGGCCAACGGCCTGCGCATCGTGGAAGAGCTCATGGTCACCTATCCCCAGCTCATTGCCAACAAAGGGGCCTGGCAGGACCCCTGGAAGCGGGAAAAACTGGGCCGCATCTCCCTCATGCTCAAGTCGGCCCTCAATGCCCACGGCATGGTGGGCCTCAAGATGAACGTGCCCGGGGACAGGCTGGACGAGATCATCAAGCTCCTGCCCAGCATCACCGCCCCCACGGTGGCCCCCCTCTACCAGTCCGACTGGTTCTCCGTGGAGACCATCGCCACGGAGAAGGAAGTGAGGGTCCTGGTACCCAAGATCCAGGCCCTGGGGGCCACGGGGATCATCGAATACCCGTTGAACAAGGTGATTTAAAACCAACACCGGCAACAAGGGGGGAGGGAGGCCCCTCCCATCCCCCCATCCTCAACTAATTACCTCCGCCTATGTATCCCCACCCAAAGTCCGATAGGCCCCCCAAACCCGAAGGAAGATCCGTCTCGGGAGGACCCCAGATACCCCGGAGGATATATCGGGTGGCCTGTTTGGCCAGAGTGGTCAAGGCCTCCTGGGAGCTCATTCTCCGGCAATCACAATCCACGGTGATGGTCCTGGGCCCCTTGTAACCCGAGGCAAACTCCCACACCCTGAATTTCAGGACCAGCCTGGCATGGGGGGGAGGAGTGTAGCTCACCTCATCCAGGAGAAAGAGGGCATCCCCCTGATCCCGTAGATCCTGGGGAATGTCTGCCACTCCCTTGATGGGGTCCTTGAAATAGAGGGGCTTGGCCACTATAGGGGTGAACCTCTGAACCTCAAACTCCATAACCTCTTTCATGTCGGCCACCACTTTCTTCACTGTAGCATCGGGCTGGAAAGAAGTGGCCAGAACAATGGAGTATGTATGCTTCATGGTCAGGGGGGCAATGGTGTTCACCCTGACCCTGGCACAGCCGGCCAGGAGAAAAAGGGCACTCAAAAGTACCAAAGACCAGCCTCTCAAAGCCCTCATCCCACGGATTCCTCCTTCCCAAGCCCATTGTTATTTCAATATATTTTGATAAGACTCTCAAAAGGAAACTTCCATACTGAAAAAGCCCCATCCAGCCGAATCAGAAACTGTCGAAGCTGTGGAACTTCATGGTGTAGCTTCCCCGGCCCTTGGTGAGGGACCGAAGGGTGGTGGTGTAGCCGAACATCTCCTTCATGGGCACCAGGGCCCGGATGACCTGGACATGCCCCCTGTCCCTCACGCCCTCGATCCTGGCCCCCCGGGCCCCCAGATCCCCCATGACGTCCCCCACACTCTCCCCGGGAACCAGGACCTCCAGCTCCATGATGGGCTCCAGAAGGACACTTCCGGCCTTCTCCAGGCCCTTCCTCATGGCCATGGAGGTGACAATGGCATAGGCCTGGGGGGTGGATTTGCCCGGCTCAAAGCGGTAGTCCAGGATCTCCACCCGCACATCGGTGACGGGATACCCCGCCTTCACCCCGCTGGTGGCCGCATCCCTGATGGCCTGGGCTATCACCTCCCTGATCTCCCGGTCCTTGGCCACCTGGGGCTTCTCGGGCACCAGGTCCACTATCTCCAGCCCCTTGCCCCTCTCCAGGGGCACCAGGCGCAGCTTCACCCCTCCGCAGATGTGAAGGGCCTTCTCCTCCTCCCCCATGACCCTGTCCATCCACTCCTGGACCTCCACGGCCCGGGTGATGGTCTCCCTGAACTCCACCTGGGGGCGCCCCGTCCTGAACTGGAGGTTGTGGTGGCGCCGGAGACGTTCGGTGAGGACCTCCAGATGGAGCTCCCCCATGCCCGAGATGATCATCTCCTCCGTCTCCTGGTTCTTGTGATGGCGGAAGGTGGGGTCCTCATCCTCCAGCATGGTCAGGGCCTCTTCCAGACGCTCCATCTCCGAGGGACTGGCGGGCTCCACGGCCATGGATATGACGGGCTGGGGAAACTGGATCTCCTCCAGGACAATGGGGTGCTTCTCATCGCACAGGGTGTCCCCCGTCCGGGCCCAGCGGAGTCCCACCACGGCACCGATCTCTCCGGGGCCCATGGCCTCCACCTTCTCATGGCGATTGGCGTGGAGCCGGAATATCTGGCCCATACGCTCCTTGCGATCTCTGGTGGCGTTGAGGATACGTTTACCCTCCTGGATCACCCCGGAATAGACCCGGAAATAGACCACCTTCCTCCCTCCCTGGACCAGGACCTTGAAGACCAGGGCCGCCATGGGTTCCCCGGGATCAGGACGGCGCACCTCCTTCTCCCCCGTCCGGGGATTCACCCCCTCCACGGGAGGCACATCCAGGGGGGAGGGGAGAAAGTCCACCACACCGTCCAGAAGGGGTTGAACCCCCTTGTTCCTCAGGGCCGAGCCGCAGAAAACGGGCACCACATCGCCCCGGAGGGTGGCCTTTCTGATGGCCCCCCGCAAAAGGTCCAGGGGGATCTCCTCCCCCTCCAGATAGAGCTCGGCCACGGCATCGTCCACATCGGCCAGGGTCTCCAGGAGGGCCTCCCGGGCCTCCTGGGCCTGCCCCTCAAACTCGGGAGGCACCTTATCCACGGAATACTCCACCCCCTGGGGGTCCCTGTCCCACACCAGGGCCTTCATCTCCAGGAGATCCACCACTCCCACGAAGGCATCCTCGGCCCCCATGGGAATCTGGAGGGGTAGGGGGATCACCCCCAGTTTCTCCCTCATCTCCTCCACCACCCGTTCCATGGAGGCCCCCACCCGATCCATCTTGTTCACAAAGGCCACCCGGGGCACGGCGAACTCGTCGGCTAGGTGCCACACCGTCTCCGACTGGGGCTCCACACCCCCCACCCCGCAGAAGACCACCACCAGTCCGTCCAGAACCCTCAGGGACCGCTTCACCTCCACGGTGAAGTCCACGTGGCCCGGGGTGTCTATGATGTTGATGTGGTGGTCCCTCCACTGGCAGTAGGTGGCGGCGGCGGTGATGGTGATGCCCCGCTCCTTCTCCTGGTCCATCCAGTCCATGGTGGCCTGGCCGTCGTGGACCTCCCCCATGCGGTGGATGCGACCGGTGTAAAAGAGGATCCGCTCCGTAAGGGTGGTCTTACCCGCATCTATGTGGGCGGCAATGCCTATGTTGCGGATCCTGTCGATTTTCATGGCCCTCTTATCCCCTCTTCTCCCAGGCCTCCCGGGCCAGCCGGACCATCTCCCGGGTGGTCTCCCGGGGATCCGGAGAATGGAATATAGCCGAACCCGCCACTATGACATTGGCCCCCGCCCCCACCACCTCACCAACATTGGCCGGGCCGATGCCCCCGTCCACCTCTATGTCCAGCTCCGGGGCCTTCTTACGCAAAGCCCGGATCTTGTCCATGACGGCGGGTATGAACTTCTGGCCGCCAAACCCGGGGTTCACCGACATGAGGAGGACCATGTCCAGGTCCCCCAGGATATAGTCCAGGACGTTCAGGGGAGTGGAAGGGTTTAGGACGGCCCCCGCCTTCTTCCCCTCCTCCTTGATCATCTGGATCACCCGGTGGGGATGGGGGGTGGCCTCCATCTGGAAGGTGATGATGTCCGCCCCCGCCCGGGCAAAGTCCTTCACATAGCGCTCGGGCTCCACGATCATGAGGTGCACGTCCAGGGGCAGGCGGGCGTGGGCCTTCAGGCCCTCCACCACGGGAATGCCCACGGAGATGTTGGGCACGAAACGCCCATCCATGACATCCACGTGGATGAGGTGGGCCCCACCCTCCTCCACCAGGGCCACCTCCTCCCCCAGGCGCCAGAAATCGGCACTCAAAATGGAGGGAGCAATCTTTATCTCAAGCCTTTCCATGGGATTCCTCCTCGATCCACAGATGGGGCCTATTACAACAAAAAACCCCCTCCCCGGGCAAGGGTGGGAAATTCCAAAAACTTGCCTTCCAGATCCCCTCGTCCTATAATTGACTATAGTAACATGACCATGGTCAAGAAGGAGGGCAGAGGTGGAGTCTATTCCCGTATCCAAATTCAAGGCCCAATGCCTAGGCATTCTGGAGGAAGTGCGCAGGCAGAGAAAACGTATTGTGATCACCAAAAGGGGCAAACCCATCGCCGAGATTAGGCCCGTGGAACCCGAAAGCCAGGAAAGCCTCCCATTGAAAGATACCGTGGTCTTCATGGGCGACATCCTCTCTCCCGTGGCCCTTGAAGATTGGGAAGTCCTGGCAGAAGAAAGGGAAGAAAAGTGATGCAGGTCCTGCTGGACACCCATGTCTGGGTTTGGTGGAGCGTGGAAGATTTTTCCCTCCTGTCCAATAAAGCCGCAAAGGCCCTGGAGGAAGCAGAAAAGCGGTGGATTTCTGCCATCTCCTTGTGGGAGCTGGCCAAGCTGGAGGAAAAGGGTCGAATAGTCTTCTCCATCCCTTTGTTACAATGGATGAAGCGCTCCCTCCAGGAGAAAGGAATCCTGGTAGCCCCCCTCACACCGGAAATATGTGTAGATAGCTGCTCTTTAAAGGGGTTTCATAAAGATCCCGCCGATCAGCTTATCGTGGCCACCTCCCGGGCCCTTTCCCTAACCCTGATCACAGCAGACGAGAGGATACAGAGGTACCCCCATGTGAAGACCCTCTGGTAAAAGGCCTTCCGAAGAGCCTAATCCCTCCTCCTCACCTTGGCTATGAAGAAGCCGTCGGTGTTGGCGCAGTGGGGGTAGAGGGTGAGGAAGCCCTCCCTCTTATAGTAGGGCCGGATGGCCTCGGGGAGGAGATGGCCGAAGTCCACGGGCTCCAGCCGGTGGTCCCCCTTCAGGATCTCCTCCACCAGGGCCTCCCCCTCCTCGGGCTCGGGGGAGCAGACGCTGTAAACCATGATGCCCCCCGGGGCCAAACGGTCCACTAAGGAGGTGAAGAGGCGCCGCTGCTTCTCGGCAAAGAGGGCTATGTCCCCCTCTTTCCTGCGCCACTTGAGCTCGGGGTGGCGCCTGAGGGTGCCCAGATCGGAGCAGGGCGCGTCCAGGAGGATCCGCTGAAAGGGCTCCCGGTCCCTCACCACATCCACCACGTCCCCAAGGATAGGCTCTACTATGGTCACCCCGCTCCTCTTAAGGGTCTCCTCCATACGGGTGAGGCGGGCGGGATGGACGTCGCAGGCCAGGATCTCCCCCTGGTTACCCATGGCCCAGGCCATCTGGACCGTCTTGATCCCTGGGGCGGCGCAGGCATCCAGGATCCGCTCCCCGGGCCGGGGCTCCAGGATCTTAACCACCAGGGAAGAGGCCGGGTCCTGGGGATGGACGAGGCCATTGGAGAACTGGGGCAGCTGGGCCACATCCACGGGGGTGATAATAATAATAATGTCCTCCAGAAAGGGGTGGGGCTTGCACTCCACTCCCTGGGCCTTGAGCTCTTTCCTCAGGTAGTTAGGCTCCAGCAGGTGGGAGTTGACCCACAGGGTGAAGGGGGCCTTGCCGTTGTTGGCCCTGAGAAACTGGAGGAGCTCCAGCATGTCCAGACGCTTTCGCCAGCGCCTCACCAGCCATAGAGGATGGGCATAGGCCGTAGCCGCAGCCTCCAGGGAAGATTCCATGCCCACCACCCCGGGATAAGGGCCACTGGCCACCTTCCTCAGGACAGCATTCACCATGCCGTGGTGCCTGGCAGGACACCACCTCTTGGCCAGCTTCACTCCCTCGTCCACAGCGGAGTAGGGAGGGACCCGGTCCATGTAGAGGAGCTGGTAGGCCGAAAGGCGCAGAACGTTCTTGGTCTCCAGGGGCAGACCCTGGTAGCCCTTCACGTACCTGGCCAGGACCCAGTCCAGACGCCCCATCCACCTTAGGGTCCCCAGGGTGAGCTCCCAGAGGAATCCCCGGTCCCTGCCATCAATGCCCTGGCGGGAGGCCTCCCGGGAGAGGAGCTCGTTGGCGTGGTCACCCCTGAGGAGGACCTTGCCCAGTATGACAAAGGCCAGAGTTCGGGGTGTCATGTAGGTCTAGAGCTCCACCAGTTCTATGCCAAGGGAGGGGACCTCCACCAGGGCCACGGTGGCCCTACCCGTCAGCCAGCCACAAGCCTCACCGGGGTTGAGGACCCACGTGGGTCCCACCTTCTCCACCCTATGGCGGTGGGTGTGGCCATAGATGATGAGCCGGTACTTGGCGCTCTTTGCCAGCTCCTCCACGTAGTGATGGAAGTGCTTCACCAGGATTCTCTGGCCCTCCAGTTCCAGTTCAAGGGGAGCCGGCTGGATCCTGCCCTGGGCCTTCTCCAGAAGGTAGGGAATCTCTCCCTCGTTGTTGCCAAAGACCCCCTGCCAGGGCGCCCTCAGGGCCTTTAGGGGATCCAGGGCAAAGGGAGAGACCACGTCTCCTGCATGGAGCACCAGGTCCACACCCCTGGCATTGAAGAGCTCCACGGCCTTCCTTATGTTGTCAAGACGGTCGTGGGTATCGGACAAAACCCCCAGCAGCATCCCTGCCTCCACCTTCAGGTTCTAGGTTCAAAGTTGAACCCAAAAGATTCCTTATACTCTCTCTCCCCCCCTAGCAAGGTTGAAGAGGGTCACCCTTTGGGCTAATCTCCAGGGCATGGCCCAGGAGATCATCAGGCAATTGAAACTCCACCTGGAGCTTCTCCAGGAGATGGGTGTGGAGTATGTCCCCAGGTGCCAGAAGGAGATTCGCCGCCGGAGAGCCACCACCGAAAAACAGGCCAAGGTCGAGGCTGAGGTTGAGGAAACCGGACAGGAGGCCCGGGAATCCCGGGACAATCCCCGGCTGGAGGCCGTGAGGGAAGAGCTGGGAGAGTGCAAGAGATGCCCATTGTGGAAAGGGAGAAAGCATCTGGTCTTCGGCGAGGGGAACCCCTTCGCCACCCTCATGTTCGTGGGTGAAGCCCCGGGCCGGGAAGAAGACCTCCAGGGCAGGCCCTTCGTGGGCCAGGCAGGAAAGCTCCTCACCCAGTTCCTCCAGGCCATCGGTCTAACCCGGGAAGACGTGTACATCGCCAACATCCTCAAGTGCAGACCCCCGGGAAACCGGACCCCTCAGCCCCAGGAGGTGGAGCAGTGTTTCCCCTTCCTCCTGAAGCAGATCCAGGCCATCAAGCCCAGGATCATCTGCTGCCTGGGAGGTGTGGCGGCCCAGACCCTCATGGGGCAGAAGGTGGCCATCACCAGGCTCCGGGGCCAGTTCATCCCCTGGAGATGGGGGATTGAGCTCTTCCTCACCTTCCATCCCGCCTACCTCCTAAGAAACCCCGGGCAGAAGAGGAACGCCATGCAGGACTTTTTGAAGCTGAAAGAGAGGCTGGAAGCCCTGGCCAAGGAGGAAGAAGGATCATGAGGGCCAATCCCCTCATGGTGGCCCTAGACACGGAGGACAGGGAGATCCTGAGGACCCTGGTGGATCAGCTGGCCCCCGCAGTTGGCGCCTTCAAGGTGGGTTTCTTCCCCTTCCTCCTCTTCGGATGGGACCTGGTGGACTACATCCATTCCCGGGGCTCCCGGGTCTTTCTGGACCTCAAGTTCCACGACATCCCCAACACCGTGGCCAACGCCGTGGAGGCAGCGGCCAGAAGAAAGGTTTTCATGGTGAACCTCCACACCCTGGGAGGGCGGGAGATGATGGAAAGGGCGGCAGCCCGGGTTAGAGACCTCTCCCCCAGGCCCCTGCTCCTGGGAGTCACCCTCCTCACCAGCATGGGCCCCAGGGAGATGGAAGAGGTGGGGCTCACGGGCACCGTGGAGGAGAGGGTCTTGAGCCTGGCCCGTCTGGCCCATGATTCGGGCCTGGACGGAGTGGTGGCCTCGCCCCGGGAAGCCCGGGCCATAAAGGACGCCCTGGGCAGGGACTTCATCATCGTCACTCCTGGAGTGAGACCACCGGGAGTCCCCATCCAGGACCAGAAGCGGGTGACCACCCCCAGGGAGGCTATGGCCGCCGGGGCCCATTACATCGTGGTGGGTCGTCCCATATGCCAGGCCCCGGACCCCGTGGCCGTGGCCAGGGAGATCCTGGAAGAACTGAGATGAGAAAGCCCTTCAAAGTTCAGAGTCCAAGGTTCAAGGTATTTATCTTATTAGGCCTTTGCCTGGCCCTTTGTTTATCATCCCTATCATGGGCCCAAACCAAAGGTCCCTGGGAAGACGTGAAACTGGCCCTGGAGATGGGGATGCAAGACCTGGCCCTGAACAGGCTGGAGAGCTATAAACCCGCAACCCAAAGGGAGAAAGAGCGCACCTGGCTGGCCATGGGTTACATCTATTTCAAAGAGAAGAGATACCAGCAGGCCCAGGCCCTTTTAAAGAAGATCCCCCCTTCCTCCATCTACTATCCCGCCGCCCAGGCTCTCTCCTGGAACCAGGAGATGGAGATAGAGGAGGTGAAGGGGGTGGAACCTCCCGTGTCAGCCCCCTTCAAGGTTTTCCAGAAACTCCTGACCCAGGACCCCGTTGCGGCCCTGGATTATCTGGTCCTCAACTCTTCCCTCCTGTTGCCTGGAGAAGAGAAGAAGGGGGTGCTGGGTATCTACCGTCTCTTCTTCTGGCGGGGCGACGACGACAGGGTCCTGGCCCTTTTCCTCCGGTTCCCCTTCCTGGCTGAGAAGAGGGAGACCCTGTGGGAGGCGGCTCTGGCCCATTACCGCAGGGGAGAGT
>JALUVF010000026.1 GCA_027020915.1 bacterium | reverse complement strand
TGGCAAAGATGTCCACCGCCACGTGGCCCCCGTGAAGGAGGGTGTAGGCAGCCACTATCATGAAATAAAACCCGTACAACTGCTTGGTCACCTCGAAGTTCCAGATGGTGGGATGGTGGAAGAACCGCCTGAGAACCACTTCGAGAACCACCAAAAGGGTGATAGGTACGATGGTCCAGCTGAATATCCTGCCTGTCCACTCGCTTATGGTGTCTAGAGCCTTTATGAGCTTCTCCATGGAGTCCTCCAGAAATAAGGGGCTCCAAGGATTTGGAGCCCCTTAAGGTCCTGATGGTTCTATTTTGCCTTCAACTGATTCAGATCGGGAAGGACTTTGGGATTCCTCCCATAGGTGAAGGGGGTGGAGATGGAACGCCACTGGGCGATATCTTTGAGGAACTTCACCTGGGAGTAGGCGATCTCGGCGAAAAGGGGATTCCTTTTGGCCTCCTCCACCATGTACTTGTTGGCTAGTATCTGGATCTTATCCAGGGCCTTATCGTCCAGCCTGGTGATCTTGGTTCCCTTGGCCAGGAACTTCTTCACGGCATCGATGTTGCCGTACTCGAAGTGGGTGAAACTCCAGATAAAGTTGGCCATGGCCGCCGTCTTGACCACCGTCTTCAGATTCTCCGGAAGCTGGTCCCAGGCCTTCCTATTGATCATCACCCCCAGGACAGAGGCGGGCTGGTGCCATCCCGGGGTGACCCAGTACTCCGTCACCTCGGCAAAGCCCATACCCCAGTCGATGCTGGGAGAACAGAACTCGGCCGCATCTATGGTACCCTTCTCCAGGGCCTGATAGATCTCACTTCCCGCCAGCATCACCTGGGCTGCCCCCAGATCCCTCAGGATCTTCCCCTGGGTCCTGCCGGACATCCTGATCTTGAGGCCCTTGAAATCCGCCAGGGTCCTGATGGGCTTGTGCCCTCTCACCCCCGACTCCATGGGCGTGACGGCGTGGGGAAAGTAGACCATGCCGTACTTACCATAGACCTTGTTGTAGAGGGCCAATCCACCTCCCTGGTATATCCACACAGCGTAGTCGATGGGAGTTAGACCCATGGGATAAGAACCCAGGAGGTCGAAGGCCGTGTTCTTCCCTGCCCAGTAGTTGGGCCAGTCACCGCCAGCCTGCAGGGTACCTCTGGCAACGGCATCGAAGAGCTCAAAAGCGGGAACCAGTTCACCGGCCGAATAGAGCTTTATCTTGAGCTGCCCTCCACTGAGTTCATTCACCAGCTTCACAAAATGGCGATCGGCATCGATGAGGGCAATGGATGGGGTCCAGGTGGTACCCATCCTCCACACGTAGGTCCTGGCCCTGGCCGTGGTGCTCATGAAAACCACCACCATCAGAGCCGCTACCAAAACCAACCAGCGCCTCTTCATAGTACACCTCCATTGGATAATATTGTTCTATAAATCTGCATGACAGAGTATAAAAGGAAAAGGGGATTGTCAATATCCTTGCCATAAAACGGCTTGAATCAGTAAAATAACCTGTATTGAAACGGCCAGAACAATATATAAACATTGTTATTATATTCCAGAGTGTATCGATTTAGCTACACTGACTAATGCCTAGAAAGGGGAAACCCTCCTGGAAAGGTAGGGAATAGAAGTGTAGCAGATCCGCTACTTCAGACCGAGGCGCCTGAGCTTTCTATGAAGGGTGGTCCTGTGAATCCCCAATCTCCTGGCGGCCTCCGTCACATTTCTGTTGCATTGATAGAGGGTCTCGAGGATTATTCTCTTCTCCGCGTCCTCCCTCATAAGGTGGAGGCTCTCCTTCCCCGGCCCCCTCCGCCCCTTCTCCAAGACCTTGGGAGGAAGATGGTCTGTCAGGATGTACCTCCCCTCGGAGAGGGAAAAAGAGTATTTGACAGCGCTTCTCAACTCTATGATGTTTCCCGGCCAGGAATAACCCGCCAGGGCTTCCATGGCCTGAGAGGTGAAAGTCTTCCCCCCTTTGCCACTCCTGAAAGAGACCTCGCTCAGGAAGTAGTCGGCCAGCAATGGGATGTCCTCCTTTCTCTCCCGAAGGGGAGGGAGATGGATCAGCACCTCGCTGATGAAATAGAAGAGCTCGGGCCTCAACCTCCCCTGGGCCATGAGCTCCTCGGGATCCTCAACAGAGGTGGCGATGATCCTGAGCCCCCCATACTCCCTTCCCTCCCTTGAAAGGCCCTCTTTTAAAGCCTCCAGCAATCCCAATTGAGCCGTCATGTCCAGCTCATCAATATGTTTCAAGAATATGGTACCTCCAGAAGCCAGCACGAGCTGGGACCTGAAAGCCTCACCGTCAATCCCCTCCACACAGTTGACAGTAACAATGGGAAAGCGGTTCCCCCGCCCGTTGGCGTGAATGGCGTGGGCAAAGAGCCCCTTGCCCGTCCCGGGCTCCCCGACAATGAGCACGTTCAGGTCGTTGTTGGCCGCTTTCCTGGCCATCTGGAGGGCCCTTCTGAACTTCCCCGAAACCCCTATAAGATTCTCAAACCTGTATCTCTCCAGCCTCAGCCTGGAAAGCTCCTTCTGGTAGTCCTTCAACCTGTCCTCCAGCAATTTAACCCTTGCCAGAATATGCTCCATTTCTGTCACATCCTTGAAGATCATCTTACCAAAAGCCCCCACCACCTCCCCGTCCTGATAAATGGGGATACGGGAGCAGACGATCTTGTGATGGCCTATCTTCTGCACGTCGTAATACTCCGGAATCCCGGACCTGGCCACAATGTGCATACGGGTGTTTTCGATCACATCGGTGACGTGCTTTCCCACGATCTCCTTGCTGGAGGAGTATCCCAGGAATCTGGCATACCTCTCGCTTATCATGGTGATAAACCCTTCTCTATCTACAAGCACCGCGCCTTCGAAGGCGTGCTCCACAATGGTTCTCAATATATTCATCATGACCCTGGTGTCATGAAGCTCGCTAGCCATCTTGCAAAGCTCGGTCACATCCTGAAAAACGGCCACCGCGCCCACTCTCTTCCCATCCCTGTAAACGGGGGTCATGCCCACCATAAATGTAGAGAAACCCACACTCACCCTCGAGTTTAGCCTGGCTTTCCCCTTCTCCAGTACATCTCTGAGTTCAGCGAAAGGTTCCAGAATGCCGATAGGCTTGCCCAGGACCTTCTCCTTTCTGAGACCCAACATCCCCTCGGCAGCCCGATTAAAGATGACGATCCTCCCTGAAGGATCAATGGCCACCACGCCGCTGGCCGATGCCTCCAACAGGGTTTCACCGAACATGTCCTTGCCCAAACGACCCTCCTCCCCCTGGTCTCCTGGACCTGCCTCGAGGGTATTTTACAGGATCACCCAAGGGCAAGCCATATCCCACCAGGTCCAGGCCCATCACCTTAAGACAAATTTCTCCCATCCTTAACCCAGGCTTAATTTTTCCGGGGCTATCTTTCCCGCAAATAAGAGAAAGGAGGTTAAAATGAGAAGTCTAACGAAGAGGCTGGCAGTAATAATCCTGATGGGTGCCATGCTTCTGCCTTTGGTGGGAGGTACCGGGGCGGAGGCCGGAGGAAAAGCGACCCTCTTGGGGGCGGGAGCCACCTTCCCCTATCCCCTCTACTCCAAGTGGTTCCATGTCTATCACCAGATCACCGGGGTAAAGGTAAACTACCAGGCCATAGGTTCTGGAGGAGGCATCAGACAGCTTTTAAACAAGACCGTGGACTTCGGCGGCACCGACGCCTTCATGAAAGACGAAGAGCTGGCCAAGGCCCCTGCCAGGATCCTTCACATCCCCACCACCCTGGGAGCCGTGGTGGTCACTTACAACCTGCCG
>JALUVF010000025.1 GCA_027020915.1 bacterium | reverse complement strand
CTCTGCCAAGGTCCAGGAAGGGGGTCTCACCCCCGATGAAAGGAACACCGTGGAGATATACCAGAAGGTGGCCAAGGCTGTGGTCCACATCCAGTGCCTCAAGGCGGGAAACCCCAAGAGCAAGCCCTTCCCCTCTCCCGCCGTGGGTTCGGGTTTCATCTTTGACAAGAGGGGCTACATCCTCACCAACTTCCACGTGATAGACAACGCCCTCTCCATCAAGGTCCTGGACTGCCAGGGCAAGTCCCACAAGGCGGTGGTCGTGGGCACGGACCCGGGCACAGATCTCGCCGTCCTCAAGATAGACCCCGCGGAGTGCCCCTCGGACATACCCCCCCTGGGGGACTCAGACAACCTCCTGGTGGGCCAGAAGGTGCTGGCCATAGGAAACCCCTACGGGCTGGACAACACCCTCACCGTGGGAGTCATCAGTGCCCTCAACAGATCCCTTCCCACCCCCACCCTGGAGCTCTCCAACAATGTGATACAGACAGACGCCGCCATAAACCCCGGCTCCAGCGGAGGTCCTCTGGTGGATTCCCGGGGAAGGGTCATCGGTGTCAACACGGCCATGGTGGGTAAGGGAGCCCAGAACATAGGTTTCGCCATCCCCATCAACGTGGCCAAGCGGGTGATACCCGACCTCATAGCCCTGGGCCACCCTGTGAGGCCCTGGCTGGGCTTTACAGGCATGGAGATCAGCGAATCCCTGGCCGAACTCTTCAACCTCCCTGTGAAGAGGGGTGTGCTGGTGGCAGATGTCTTTCCCAACTCCCCGGCAGCCAAGGCAGGGATAAGGGCGGGAAGCCGTATCATCTCCTACGGAAAGGAACAGCTGGTCCTGGGGGGGGACATCATAGTGGCCATGAACGGCAAACCCGTCAAGAGACTGAGAGACATTGTGGCCAACCTCTACAACATGAGCCCCGGAGAGACGGTCACCTTCACCGTGCTGAGGGACGGCAAGAACCAGGAAGTCCCCATAAAACTGGGAATCATGCCCATGTACATACAGAAGCTCAGGAGGAAGTGAGCCCATGCTGAAAAGGCTCCTGGGTTTAATCCTCCTGATAGCCCTCCTCCCCTGGGGATGTGCCACCACGGGACCGGGGAACCCTGGAGGAGGGTTGGTCTTCATCTCCACCCAGGAGGAGGTGAGGATTGGGGCCCAGGTGGCCCGGAAGGTGGAGAAGAGGTACCCCGTCCTGAGGGACGACCCGGTAGCCCACTACGTGGCAGAAGTGGGCCAGAGACTGGTCCGGGTGTGCGACCGCCGAGACATCACCTACCACTTCAAGGTCCTGGTAGGGGACCAGGTGAACGCCTTCTCCCTGCCGGGAGGATGGGTCTACGTCTTCACCGGGCTCCTGGAGAAGCTGGACAACACCGCCCAGCTGGCAGGGGTCCTGGGCCACGAGATAGGCCACGTGGTGGCCCGCCACGCCGTCAAGAGGCTCCAACTGGCCCTGGGGGTGGGCATCCTCTACTCCCTATTTGTTGGGGAACGGGGAGGCCCCCTCACCCAGGACGCCGTCAAGCTCATCATAAACCTGGCCATGAACGGATACTCCCGGGCCAACGAAAGGGAAGCCGACCGCCTGGGCCTCATCTACGAGTACAGGGCGGGATACAACCCCCAGGGCATCCTCCAGGTGATGGAGATCCTCAGGGGCATCCACCACGGAAGGGTATCCAGCTGGCAGAGGTTCCTCATGGACCATCCTCCCCCCCAGGAGAGGATCAGGCTCCTGGAGTCCTACCTGAGGCGGTTGCCTCCCCAGGCCCTGAAATACCCCTTCTACCGCCGGGAGTACCACCTGGAGGTCCTGGAACCCCTTAAGAGCCTTGGACGCCTGGAGAAGAAGAGGTTCCTTCCCCATCGTTACAGGCGACCTTCACCTGGGCCAGGCGGGTCTCCCTGAGGA
The DNA here is from genome assembly GCA_027020915.1 of bacterium. Lineage (GTDB taxonomy): Bacteria > Thermosulfidibacterota > Thermosulfidibacteria > Thermosulfidibacterales > B14-G1 > B14-G1. Next base: position 14,821 of record JALUVF010000025.1, on the reverse strand, counting down.
GGGTGTCCAGGCAGTCCTGGGCCTTCCTCCACATGTGGTAGACCTCGCAGCGGGTGTTCAGAGGACACTCGCCGGGTCTGGACATGCACACATTGAGGAGGGGCGGACCGTCAATGGCCTCCACCACCTCGTAGATGCTGATCTCCTCCGGCTTCTTGGCCAGCCTTATACCACCGCTCTTGCCCCTCTCGGTGATGATGAGTCCCCTGTTGGTGAGATGGGAGATGATCTTGGGCATGAAAGAGGAGGGTATGTGGGCCCTCCTGGCCACTTCCTTCATGGGCACCACCTGCCCCGGAGAGAGATGGCTCAAACAGATGAGCACCCTTATCCCATAGTCCGCCTGCTTGGTGATGAGCATGGCAACCCCCATTTGTTCCCAAAGTTAGCCCACATAGACTAAATTAGCCTTCCCCCCTTGTCAATCAAGATCCTGCCTTCTGGACCCGGGAACCAGGAGAAACAACAAATTGACCCGGCTCCCCTCTCCATTCTATAAGGGCGGAAGATCCCATAGGAGGGGGAAAATGGAGTACCAAGAGCTAGTGGAGAAGGACTTTAATCATCTGTGGCATCCCTTCACCCAGATGTCCGACTTCACCTCCCGGCCCCCCCTCATCATCGAAGGGGGAAAGGGCATCTACCTCATAGACACCCAGGGGAACCGCTACATTGACGGGGTCTCCTCTCTGTGGGTGAACCTCCATGGCCACAGGAGGCCCGAGATAGACCAGGCCATCATGGCCCAGCTTGGCAGGATCGCCCACTCCACCATGCTGGGCATGGCCAATGTTCCCGCCATTCTCCTGGCGGAAAAACTGGTCCAGGTGACCCCCCCCAACCTCACCAGGGTCTTCTTCTCTGACAACGGCTCAACAGCCATGGAAATCGCCCTCAAAATGGCCTATCAATACTGGACCAACCGGGGCATAGGGGGCAGAACCAGGTTCGTCTCCCTGAAAAACGCCTACCACGGGGACACCCTGGGAGCCGTCAGTGTGGGGGGTATAGATCTCTTCCACTCGGTATACAGGCCCCTCCTCTTCCCTGCCTACCACGCCCCGTCTCCCTACTGCTACCGGTGTTCTCTGGAGAAGAGCTATCCGGCCTGTGCCCTGGCCTGCCTAGAAGAACTGGAAAAGATAGTGGAGAGCCACAGGAACGAGATCATCGCCATCGTCTCCGAATCAGCAGTCCAGGGAGCCGCCGGCATGATAGTCATGCCCCAGGGTTACATGAGAGGCCTGAGGGAGATAGCCGACAGATACGGCGTTCCCCTCATCCTGGACGAGGTGGCCATGGGTTTCGGCAGAACAGGAAAGATGTGGGCCTTTGAGCACGAAAAGGCCTGGCCCGACATCATGGCCATCTCTAAAGGGATCACCAACGGATACCTGCCCCTGGCCGCCACCATCACCACGGAGGAGATATACTCCTCTTTCCTGGGAGACTATACCAAAACCTTTTATCATGGCCATTCCTACACGGGTAACCCCCTGGCCTGCGCCGCCGCCCTGGCCAACCTGGAGATCTTTGAGAAGGACCGGACCCTGGAGAACCTCCCTCCCAAGATCCGGCTCCTCTCCCAGTGGCTGGACAGGTTTGCGGAGCTGGAGCATGTGGGGAATGTGCGCCAGAAGGGTCTGGTGGCAGGCATCGAACTGGTGAAGGACAAAGGGACCAAGGAGCCCTACCCCCGGGAGGAGAGTGTAGGATTCCAGGTGATCTACAAAGCCAGGGAGAAAGGGGTGGCCATCAGGCCCCTGGGAGATGTCATGGTGGTCATGCCCCCCCTGGTCATCTCCCTGGAGGAACTGGACAGGCTTCTGGAAGTGATGTATGAATGTGTGAAGGTTGTCACAGAAGGATGAGACCCCTACCCCTTGAGGTTGAGCCCGGGGCTAAAAGTTGAGGAGGTGGCCATGGAGTTGAAACGCATAGCGGTCTGTGTGGACTTTTCTTCCATCACCCCTAAAGTGGTAGAATGGGCCGGAGAAGAGGCCAAGAGGTTCGGTGCCAGGGTGGAACTCATCCACGTCATAGAGGAGACCATTCCCCGCCTGGCCCAGGAGATGCTGGAGATCCACACCCTATACGACAAGCTGAAGGACGTGACCAAAAGGCGCCTGGAGGACCTGAAAGAGGATATGGTCAAGGACTACGGGGTGGAGGTAGAGACCAGGATCCTGAGGGGAGAACCCTTCGACGCCATCCTGGACTACCTGGAAGAGACCTCGCCGGACCTGGCAGTGGTGGGGGCCCATGGAAAGAAAGGCGTGAAGAGGATCCTTCTGGGCTCCACCTCGGAGAAGGTGGTCCGCAAGTCCCCCGTGAGCGTGACGGTCATAAAATAGGGACGGCTAGTCCCTTATGGAGGCTATGGGATCCACGTCTGCCGCCTTCTTGGCAGGGTAAAGGCCCGAGAAGACTCCGAAGACCACGGTCACCACAATGGCGATCACCGCCGGTTTCACGGGGAGAACGAAGGGATAATGGGCCAGGATGATGGCGAGGAGGCTGATGAGGATTCCCAGGGCGATGCCCAGCACTCCACCCACCAGGGTGATGAAGAGGGACTCCACCAGGAAGTGAAAGAGGATCCTGCCCCTGGTGGCACCGAAGGCCTTCCGGATACCTATCTCCCTCTTCCTCTCCTTCACGGCCAGCATCATGGCCGCCATCACCCCGAAAGACCCCACCAGGAGGGAGATCACCGATATGCTGGCTATAAGGCCGCTGAACATCACGGCGGATTTCTTCTTGTACTTGAGTATCTCCTCGGCCTTGACGATGCTGTAGTCCCGCTCCTTGCCATTGAGAATCAGGTGCCTCTTCTTCATCACGTCGTCTATCATCCTGGCCACGGCGTCTATCAGGCCCTCGCTCTCCACCTGGACGAATATGGACTTTATGTAGTCCACGTTGAACAGCCGGTTCATGGCCGAGGTGATAGGAACGATCACCTGGTCATCCTGGTCCTTACCGCTGGCATCGGTCCCCATCTTCTCCATCACCCCGACCACCTTGAAGGGGAGTTTCCGAATGCGGATGGTCTTTCCCAGGGGGTCTTCCCGGGGGAAGAGCTCCTCTTTCACCTTCCACCCTATCACCACCTTCTTGGCGTTCTTCCATGCCTCCTCCCGGGTGAAAAACCGCCCCTCCCACAGCCTGTAGCGCCTGATCTTGGAGAAGGCAGGCGTGGTGCCCACGGCCACGGTGCTGGCGGCGTTCCTCCCATACTCCACCACCACCGTGTTGTCGTACACCGGGGCCACCCTCTTCACCCCGTAGAGCCTCTTCAACGGCCGGGCATCCTCCAGCTTCAAGGTGGTGGCCAGTTCCATCTGGATGGCCCTCCCCCCCCTCACCACCGCCTTGCCCGCCATGACCACGATGGTGTCGGAACCGAAGGTCTCGAACTCCCTGAGGACCTTCTTCTTCGCCCCCTCCCCCACGGAGACCATGACCACAAGGGAGGCCACGCCGATGATTATGCCCAGGACAGAGAGGAAGAGCCTCACCTTCTTATGGAAAACCGCACCGTAGAGGAGCCTGTATTCCAGCCAGGAACCCTTCATGCCAGCAACTCTGCAGGGGGTAGTTTGGAGGCCCTTCTGGCAGGGGCAAGGCCAAAGAGGAGCCCCGTAACCAGGGCGAAGAGGAGGGAGGGGAAGAGAAACAGGATGTCATAAACCCCCGAAATGGGGGAAAAATGGGAGATGACCAGGACTATGAGCAATCCCAACAGGTAACCCCCCACCCCACCCACCAGGGCGACCCCGCCCGTTATGGCCAGATAGTGGATCATTATATCCCCGGGGGAGGCTCCCAGGGCCATGCGCAGGGCGATGATCCGTTTCTTCTCCTCCACTATGGCGTACATGATGTTCATTATGATGACACCGCTCACCACCAGGGTGATGAAAGAGATGACCAGAAGGAGGGCGGTGAGGGTACGGGAGGCCCTGGTGAGAAAGGCCACTATCTGATCAGGGGTGATGATCCTGAAATCATCCACGTCCCCGGGGCCGATATGATGTCGCCTCCTCAAAATACGGGCCACCACCTCTTTGGCTTCCCTCAGGTCCGTGCCCTTCACCGCAAGGATCTTGGCGGCGTCTATCCACTCCCTGTTGAATATCCTCTTCTGGGAAGTGGTGAGGGGCACGATCACCCTCTCATCCAGCTTGTACCGCCCTATCACCCCCTTCTTCTCCAGTACGCCCACCACCTGGAAGTAGACACCCCTCACCCTGAGCCTCTTCCCCAGAGCCTCTCCCCCAAAGAACCGCCTGGCCGTCTCGTAGCCCAGAACGCACACCTTGGCCCTGTGCTTGAGATCCCAGGGGGTGATGAAGCGGCCCTCCTTCACCTGCCAGTTGTTGATCCTCTGGTAAATAGGGTAGGCCCCGATGACCCTGGTCACCTCGGCGTTGCGGGGAGAGGAGACCTGGAGCATGCCCACCTGAACAGGGGAGATCTGGACCACAAACTCCAGCCTCTTGAGCACATCCATATCCTCCAGGGTGAGGGTGTCCCTCCGGGTGGTGGCGGGGCCGAAGAACTTCCCTCCACCGGCCAGGATGAGAAAGGCGTTGGAACCAAAGTTGAGGTTCTCCAGGATCTGGATGATGGCCACCTGGGTCCCCCTGCCCAGGGAGTGGATGGAAGTCATGGCCGCAACCCCTACCACCAGGCCGAAGGCCATGAAGAAGAGGTTTAGCTTGGAGGAGACGAGCTCCCTCCAGGCCTCTCCCAGGAGCTGGGTTCTCCTACGAGACAAACCTTCCATCTCTCAGGACCTTGATCCTTTTGGCCCTGTCCGCCACCTCTCTGTCGTGGGTGGTGATCACCACAGTGCGCCCCTCCTCGTTTATCTCCTGAAAGATCCTCATCACCTCCTCGCTGGCCCTGAAGTCCAGGTTCCCCGTGGGCTCATCAGCAAGGATTATGGAGGGTTCCCCTATGAGGGCCCGGGCAATGGCCACTCTCTGCTGCTGACCACCGGACAGCTCCCCCGGTCTGAAGTTGAGCCTCTCCCCCAGCCCCAGTCTCTCCAGCAGCGTCCTGGCCCTCTCCACATCATTCCTGGTGATCCCCTCCCGATAAACCAGGGGCAAGAGGACGTTCTCCAGGGCCGTGGCCCAGGGTATGAGATGGAAGGACTGGAAGATGAAGCCGATCTTTCTGTTCCTCACTCTGGACAGCTCCCCGTCGTTCATCCGGGTCACGTCTATCCCGTCCAGGAGATACACCCCCGAAGTGGGTCGATCCAGGCACCCGATGACGTTCATCAGGGTGCTCTTCCCCTCCCCCGAGGGTCCCATGATGGCCAGGAACTCCCCCTCCTGGACATCCAGGTCTATCCCCTTGAGGACCTCCACCGTCTCCTCCCCCATCCTGTAGCTTTTCCTCACCTGACGCATCTCGATGACCTTCCTCACCACAGGGCCACCACCTCTCCTTCCCTGAGCCCCTGGAGGATCTCCACCTTTCCCTCACTCTCCCAGCCCGTCTTCACCTCCCGCTTCACCCACTTCCCCTTCTCCTGGACAAAGCAGTAACTCTTACCATCCATGCCGATCTTCACGGCAGAGGAGGGCACCACCAGGACTCCCCTTTTCTCCCCGGCAATCACCGTCACGTCCGCCGTCATTTCGGGTTTCAGCAAGCCCCGGTAAGGGGTCTTGATCTCGATGGCCGTGTCGTAGAAGACCACGTTGTTACGGATGATGGCCCCGGGATAGACGGTCTTGACCACCCCCCTGAAGACCTTGTCGGGATAAGCGTCTACAGTAAACCGGACCTGCTGGCCGGGCCTTATCTTCCCTATGTCCGTCTCATCCACGTAAGCGTCCACCTGGAGCCTGGAGAGATCCACCACGGTGATGAAGGTGGGGGCGTTGAGCCCCGCCACCACCGTCTCCCCCTCCTGGGTGGTTACAGATGAGACAACCCCTGCAATGGGGGCATAGATATAGGCATACTTTAACCTCACCCTGGCCTCCTTGTAACGCTGCCTGGCAGCCCCCATGTCGGCCCTGGCCTTCTGGAGCTCCCGCCTGTACTCGTCCTCAAGGGACCTCAAAGTGTTGAGGGCCTCCCCCAGCTGGGCCCTCTTGACCTTCAAGTCCCTCTCCGCCCTATCCAGGTCATCCTGGGAGACCAGCTCCTCTCTGAGGAGGGCCTTGATCCTCTTGTACTCCAGTCGGGCAAGGGAGACCTCGGCCCTGTACCTCCTCACAACGGCCCTCTGGGCCTCGATCTTGGCAGGATAGACCTCCTTCACCTTCCCCAGGGTGGCCTCCGCCCCTTCCATGTCCCTTCTGGCGGCCTTCATCCTGGCCTCCAGGTCCTTGTGCTCTATGACGGCAACCAGCTGGCCCCTCTCCACCCTGTCCCCCGCCTGGACAAAGAGTCTCTCCACCTTGCCGGAGATCCTGGAGCCTACCCTAACCTCCGCTCCCACCTGGGGTTTCACCGCTCCAGTGGCTGTAACCTCCAGCCTGATGCTACCCCTGTGGACCCTGGCCTTTCCCCTGGGAACGGGCACTTTCTCCTTGCCCCTGGAACAGCCGAGGAAGGCCAGGAGCGCTAAAGAGAGGATCACCCACCTCTTCATCTCTCCAGCCCCGGGATGTAACCCATGCCCTTCACAAGGGCGTAATAGGTCCTGTAGACCTCAAACTTGGAGGAGACGAACTTCGCCCGGGCATCCGCCAACCTGCTTTGAGAGGTGGTGAGGTCCACCACAGAAGCCAAACCGTGGGTATACTTGCCCCTCATCACCCGCATATCCTCCTGGGCTGATTCAAAGAGCCTCTTGGCCGCCCGAAACTCCCCCCGCGCCTTAAGGGAATCCTGGTAAGCAAACCACACCTCCTTTTGAATGGCCAGTTCCGTGTCCCTCCTGTCCCACTCTTTCCTGTGGAGCAGGGCCCTTTCCCTCCTCAGCTTCCAATGGGTGGAAAGACCCGTGAAGATAGGAAAAGAGACCTGGACCATGATGTTCCACTCCTCCCTGTCATCGGGAAAGAGGGACTCATCGTGCCTCACATACTTGCCACTGATGTCCACGGAAGGTAAGAACTCTCCCTTGACGGCTGCCACCTCCCTCTTCTGGGCTTCAACCTCCTTGGAGGCCGCCAGTATCTCCGGCCTCTTCTCCATGGCCGTCTTCAGGGCCTCCTCAATGCTTATCTCTGGAGGAGCCTTTTTCATCTCCCGGGGAACCACCTCTTTCACCACGCTGAGCCCCATGGCCACAGCCAGGGCCCCCCTGGCCTTCATCACCTGGGATCCCCGGGAGACCACGTTGAACCGGGCATCTTCCACCTTGGCCTGGGCGTTATACAGATCCGCCTTGGGGGATAAACCCACCTCCCACCTCTTCTTCACGAGCCTGAGGTTCGCCCGGGCGTCCCTCAGGTCGGCCTCGGCGGCCTCCAGGAGCGCCCTGGCCTTCAGGTAATCCACATAGGCGTCCACCACTTTCATGGCCACGGCCAGGGAGACCTTCCTGACCTGGAGGTCTGCCGCCTGGGAGAGCCGCTCCTCCTCCAGCAGGCGATTCAGGGTGGAAAACCCGGAAAAGATGTTCCAGGTGAAAGAGGGGCCAAAAGTATAGTCGGTGACAGGCCTCAAGGGCTCGGTTCTGTACCGCTGGTAGGTGAGACCGAGGTAGACCGAGGGGAAAAACTGGGAGAGGACCACCCTCACCTGGGCCTGGGCAGACCTTCTCTGGCTTACATAGGAGCGAACCTGGGGATTCTCCTTCAAGGCCACAAGAACGGCCTCTCTCAAGGTGTATGTCCTGGCCATGGCCCCCGAGGAGAAGAGCAGAACCAGTATGATGGAGACAACCCTCCTCATCAGGCCCCCACCCCATCCATGAAGAGCTCCAGGGCCATGGAGGCCGCCTCGCCCTCCTCCAGATGAGGAAACCTGACGGCAAAGAGGGCGTCGGTGTGGATGAGAAAGCCCAGGATTATCTCAGGGTCCATGGGCCTCACCAGCCCCTTCTCCATGGCCCCTTTGAAGACCTTGATGAGCCTGGTTCCAATCTCTTTCAAAAACCTCTCCCTCAGTTCCCCACCCAAGTCCGAGGATATGACGTACTCCCTGAGCATCAACAGGGCCGCCAGCTTCCCCCTGCGCCTCAGCACCCGGATATGCATCCTGATGAACTCTTCCAGGAACTCCATCTCCTGCTTACCCCCCAGGCCCGCAACGAAGTCCCTCAGCTCATCGAAGTGGAGGAAGAGGATCTCCTTATACAGATTGGCCTTACCCCCGAAATAGTAGCTGATGAGGGAGCTGTTCACCCCTGCTCTGGTGGCTATCTCTCTGATCCCCACCGCCTCGTAACTCTTAGAAGCAAAAAGCTCCATGGCAGCCCTGAGGATCCTCTCTTTGGTGCCCTCGGCCATCCCTGCCTCAATCAATCGTTTGATTGAAGCATACCACAGACAAAGGGAAGCGGTCAATAAGGGAAAATGGTTCCAAGTTCTAGGTTCTAAGCTCAAGGTTCAAAACCGACAGGGAACTTTAGAACCTAGAACGTTGAACGTCGAACCTTGAACATAGAACCTCACTTCACCGGCCGGATGGTGAGCCCCTTCATAGGCTCCCCCTCCCCGGGTCCAGGAAGGGTGTCTGCTGGCCTGGAGAGGAAGAACCTTCCTTCCGTGATCCACTCCTTCAATATGCCGGCAATGCGCCGGGCCATGGGATAACTGGAGAGGGGGGCCGTGGGCACCTCCTTCCCCATGATGCGGATGCTCCCCCTCTTGAGCTCACCGTAGGTCACCTCCCCCAGGATCCTGCCCTCCCCCTGGGGATAGTCTCCACCGTAGTCCACCACCACCGTGGAGATGTCGTCGTCGCTCACCCCCGTGTAGGCCGCCATCTCCTCGTCTACAATGGGTATGGGGATCCCTACGCCTATGGCCAGGCTGGCCCCGTAACCCAGGATACTCACCCCCCTCACCCAGAAGGGGTCCATCTGCTTCATGTCCCCCGTCACGGCCAGGGTGCCCCCGGGGGCCTTCACCTCTCCCCTTTCGTCACGTTCCACGCCCGGGTTGTGCTGGGTACCGGGACCCACCACGTAGCCCACCCCTCCCCCCAGGAAGATACGGGTGCCCACCCCGATGGTTTTATAGTAGGGATCGTTGAGGAGGGGGCTCAGCTGGGCGGCGGAACAGTAGTTGGCGTTGCCCAGGTGGGGTTTCAACACCCCCATGTAGGTGTATATGACCCTGTCTGAGAGGTTCACGGCACAGGCATAGTTCTGGTAGCAGTTCCTGGGGTTGAAGAGAAAGGCCTGGTTTATCTCCCTCAGGCTTATCCAGGTCTCCAGCTCCCTCCTGGGATAACAATCGGTGCCGTAGCCCTGGGCCCTGAGGACCACGTCCTTTCCCGCCACCAGCTCCTCTATCACATGGCCACCGCCATAGCGAAACTCCCCGGGGTAGACCTTGTTCCTGGGATCCTCTTCAGGGAGAGCGGTAGCCCCCAGGTAGATGTCCACCGCCGCCAGCCCTCCCCAGGCCGGCACCCCGTTGAGCCAGGCCCGCTCTATCTTTATCCGGGGCCTGGGGTGTCCCAGGTTCAGAAAGGCCCCACTGGAGCACATAGGGGCGAAGGTACCTGTAGTGACCACGTCCACTTCCCGGGCAGCCCCCTCCACCCCCTTATCCCTCACTATGGATACCATCTCTTCGGCGGTGACTACTACCGCCTCCCCCAGGGCTATCTTCTCGTTGATCTCCTCTATGGTTCTGAGGGCCATTACCTCTCCCTGTCTCCCCGGATGAACTCCTCCACCATCTCCCTGGCCTCGTTATCAGGGTACTGAACAGGAGGGTGCTTCATGGTGTAGGCCGAGATGGAGTAGAGGGGACCTCCAATCCCCCTGTCCAGGGCCAGCTTGGCACACCTGATGGCATCAATGGCACATCCGGCGGAGTTGGGAGAGTCTTCCACGCTGAGCTTCAACTCCAGGTACATGGGCACATCCCCGAAGAGGCGACCCTCCATGCGAATGTAGCAGATCTTGTTGTCGTTGAGCCAGGGGACGTAATCGGAGGGTCCGATATGAATCTTTCTGGGGTCCAGGGGCTCCTTCAAAGAAGACTGGACGGCCTCGGTCTTGGAGACCTTCTTGGTGGTGAGACGCCTGCGCTCAAGCATATTGAGAAAGTCCGTGTTGCCTCCAAAATTCACCTGGTAGGTCTTATCCAGGGCCACTCCCCTGTCGGAGAAGAGCTTGGCCAACACCCTGTGGGTGATGGTGGCCCCCACCTGGGACTTTATGTCGTCCCCCACAACGGGTAGACCCGCCTCCATGAACCTCCTGGCCCAGGCCTCATGGGAGGCTATGAAGACGGGCATACAGTTGACAAAGGCACACCCCGCACCGAGGGCCGCCCGGGCGTAGAACCTGACGGCCTCTTCAGATCCCACGGGCAGGTAGTTGACCACCACGTCGGCCCCTGCATCCCTCAGGGCCCTCTCCACGTCCACAGGTTCCCTGTCGGCCACCACGAAAGATTCGTCGGGCCCGTACTCCGACATGTGGGCGGCCACACCGTCCATGACGGGTCCCATCAACACCTCCACACCCAGCGGAGGGACCTGGGGATAGAAGACGGTGGTGCAATTGGGAGGTGAAAAGATGGCCTGAGCCACGTCCTTACCCACCTTCCTTGCGTCAACGTCGAAAGCAGCCACCACCTCTATGTCCCAGGGTCGGTATCCGCCTACGTCGGGATGCATGAGGCCATTGACGGAACCCTCGCCCTTCTCCTTGTAGTAGAACAGGCCCTGAATGAGGGAAGAAGCGCAGTTTCCCACACCCACAATGGCCAGCCTCACCTTTTTGCTCACCATACCCAACCTCCGTCTTCCCTAGAATCCCCTGAGATTAACAAGCAGAGCGAGTCAGATTATCCCACCCCTGGAGTTTTTTTCAATACCCACCCGGGGGGATAAACTTGCACCTACCAAAGCAATACAATTATAAAACGGAAGGAAGAGATCTTACAAGGAGTGGAAGCCATGGATCCATCCCTGTTGGAAAGGCTGCTGGACCCCTCTTTCTATCCCGTCCCCACCAGGAAGGTGGAACACCTTCAGACCCACATCTCTCACCTCTTCCTCACCCATGAGAGGGCGTACAAGGTCAAGAAAGAAGTGAACTTCGGATTTCTGGACTACTCCACCCTGGAGAAGAGGCGTGCCTTCGCCTTCAAAGAGGTGGAACTCAACTCCCGTCTCTCGCCCCACATCTACCTGGGGGTGTGGGGACTGGGACGAAGGGGCGGGGAGTGGGAGTGGATGCCTCCCAGGGAACCGGAGGTGGAAGAGGTGGCTGTGGAGATGGTCCGCCTCCCCCAGGAGGGCATGCTGAAGGAGATGGTCATGGAAGACAGGGTGCCCCCAAACACCATGGCCAAGATCGCCCGGAAGGTGGCCCGATTCCATGAGGAGGCCCTTGAAGACCCCAACTTCACCTCTCTGGGCACGCCCCAGGGTTTCAAGAAAAACACCGATGAAAATTTCCACCAGACCAAAGAATTCGTGGGAATCACCATATCCCCCTGGGACCTGGAATTCATCAAGGATAAGACAGAGGAGTTCTACAGGAGACGGGGAACCCTCATGGAGGAAAGGGCCATGCAGGGGCTGGTGAAAGACTGCCACGGCGACCTCCACTCCCAGCATATCTGTCTGTGGGAGGGCAGGGTCTACATCTACGACTGCATAGAGTTCAACGAGCGCTTCCGCTACTCGGACGTGGCCTCGGAGGTGGCCTTCCTCACCATGGACCTGGAGTTCCTCTCCGTGCCCCACCTGGCTCAAGAGTTCCTGGAGCACTACCTCAAGGAGAGACCCGATACCACCCTGAGAGAGATCCTCCCCTTCTACCAGTGCTACCGGGCCTTCGTCAGGGGGAAGGTGGAGAGCTTCCTGTTGAAGGATCCCGCCATCCCCAAAAGAAAGAAGCTGGAAGCCCTCCTCAGGGCCCACAGATACTTCTTTCTGGCCAGGAGATACGCCGAGGTGATGGTGTGAGAGCCCTGGTCATGGTCATGGGCATGATCGGCACGGGAAAGACCACCGTTGCCCAGGCCCTGGCCCGGGAGATGGGCATGGTCCTCGTCTCCTCCGATCCTATAAGAAAGGAGCTGGCAGGGCTGGACCCCTATGAGAGACGGGAAGAGGAGTTCGAGACCGGCCTTTACTCCCCCGAGATGACGGAAAGGGTATACACCACCATGAAGGAAAGGGCCCGGGACATCCTGGAGAAGGGTCAAGGTGTGGTCCTGGACGCCACCTTTGCCCAGAAGAGGTGGCGGGACATGGCCCGAAGACTGGCCCGGGAGATGGGTGTACCTCACCTGATGGTGGTCACCACCGCCCCCCAGGAGGTGGTGAGGGAGAGGTTGGAAAGACGGAAAGGAAAGAAGGTTGTCTCCGACGGCAGGTGGGAGATATACCTCAAACACAGGGAAAGGTTCCAAATGCCCCGGGAGGAAGGGCCCCTGGTGATCCTGGACACCCGAGAGAACCTAAAATCCCTGGTAAATAGGGTAAAGGAGGTGTTAGATGGGCTTTAAAAAGATCATGGCCTGTGTGGATTTCTCCCACGACATCACCCCCAGGGTCCTGTCGGTGTCGGGTGAGCTGGCCCAACTCATGAACGCCAAGATCCTCATCACCTACGTAGTGGACAGGGAGGTTCCCCTCCTCATCTCCGAGGGTATTGTCCTTCCCAAGCTCGAGCTGGAGAAGTTCGAAGAGATGTACCGTCTCCTGGAGGAGAAGAGCCGGGAAAAGGTGGAAAGGGCTGCTCGGGATCTGGCAGAGGAGTGGCAGGTGGAAGTGGAACCCCTGGTGCTGGTGGGAGAGCCCTTCGACGAGATCCTGGAGAAATCCAGAGAGGAGGGAGTGGATCTCATTGTGGTGGGCTCCCACGGGAAAAAGGGTATTGAAAGGCTCCTCATGGGAAGTGTATCGGAGAAGGTCGCCAGGAAGGCCCAGTGCTCCGTACTTGTAGTGAGATAAGAAGACCAAGGGGGTAGTATGAGGAGGATAAGAAACCAGATACTGCGAGCCCTCAAGACGGGGGCCAAGACCTTTTGGGAACTGATAAACGAGCAAGACGCCCACATCGCAGGTTTCTACCACACCCTCCAGGCTCTCCTGGAGGAAGGGGTGGTGGGCTATGAAAACCACCGATTCTTCCTCAAGGAGGATCCAGGGGTGATGGAAAAGATAGAGACCCTCTGCTCCACCTGCGGGCTGGGAGTAGAGGTGAAAGGATTCTTCCAGGAGATCTACGAGAGGTTTCTCTACGTCACTGAAGATCGTCCCCTCCCCCTAGAGGACTACGACCAGGGCTTCATCAGACCCATAGACACCATCCGACGGATGGCCTTCATCTACCAGAGGGGAGACCTGGAGGGAGCTGAGATCTTCATCCTGGGCGACGACGACCTCCTCAGCGTTGCCATGGGATTAACCGGCATGCCCCAAAAGATCACCGTGGTGGAGATAGACTCCCGGCTCACCTACTTCATCGAGCACTTCTGCAAGAAATGGGGTGTGAAGAACATCAAGGTGAAGCGTTACAACGTTCTGGAAGACCTGCCCCGGGAGGCCCTGGGGCAGTACGACGTCTTTGTCACCGACCCTGTGGAGACCCACAGGGGGTTCAAGCTATTTGTAGGCAGATGCATCTCGGCCCTCAAAGGACCGGGAAGTTCCGGCTACATAGGCCTCACCCATAGGGAGGCCTCTTTGAAGAAATGGGCGGAGTTCCAGAGGTTCTTCCTGGACTCGGGGTTGGTGGTCACAGACATCCTGAGAAATCTGGCCACATACCCCGAAGAAGAGAACAGGTTCGAGCACTTCTACGAGTCCTACGAGATTATGGAGAAGATGGACCTCCCCATCCCCCAGGTGGACTGGTACAAGTCGTCCTTTGTGAGGGTAGAGGCGGTGGAACCCCCCAAGGCCCAGATACCCCAGGTGAAGGACTTCGAGGAGCTCTACTTCGACGAGGAGTCCTGGGCCACACCGGGACAGCGGAAGGGGAGGAGTGAGTAGGACAGTCTCCTCCCCTATTCCACCTTCTTGAAGATGAGGGTAGCGTTCACTCCACCAAAGCCAAAGGAGTTGGAAAGGGCCACTCTGGGATGGGTCTCCCTAGCCCCCTCTGTCACATAATCCAGGTCGCACTCGGGATCGGGCTCCTGGTAGTTGGCAGTGGGAGGCACCTTGCCCGTATAGAGGGCCATGATGGAAAAGATGGCCTCCACAGCCCCTGCAGCCCCCAAAAGATGGCCCGTAACGGACTTCGTGGAGCTCACAGGGATCCTGTAGGCCTCCTCGCCAAAGACCTCTTTTATGGCCAGGGTCTCCGTCTTGTCGTTGAGGGGGGTAGAGGTTCCATGGGCGTTGATGTAGTCCACTTCCCGGGGATCCACGCCTGCGTCACGTAAAGCCGCCCTCATACAGAGGATGGCCCCCTCGCCTTTGGGATCGGGCATGGTGATGTGGTAGGCGTCGCTACTCATGCCGTACCCCACCACCTCGGCATAAATCCGGGCCCCCCGGGCCAGAGCAAACTCCATGTCTTCCAGAATGAGGATTCCACATCCCTCTCCTATGACAAAACCGTCCCTGTTTTTGTCAAAGGGCCTGCTGGCCTTGGATGGTTGATCGTTATAGCGGGTGGAGAGAGCCCTCATAACACAGAAGCCGCCCACGGCCATGGGGGTAATGACTGCCTCACTGCCCCCGGCCAGCATCA
>JALUVF010000024.1 GCA_027020915.1 bacterium | reverse complement strand
CCAGCTCCTCTTCGTCGTAACCCAGGAGTTCCCTGTAAATGAGACTGTTGTCGGCACCCACGGGACGGCACACCCACTTGAGGACGGGAGGGGTGGCACTCATCTTGGCAATGAGGCCCTGGACCAGGAGATCCCCGTAGTCCCTGTCCTTGATCTTCACCAGAGCCTTGCGCTCGTACCAGTGGTTCAGCTTCATGGACTCCAGGGGTTTCAATACCTCCCCCGCCACGGTGACTCCCGGACCCCGGTAGTCAAGCCAGATCTTGAGGATCTCTTCCCGGGTGTACTTCTTGGTGAACTTCTCTATCTCCCGGGTCATGGGCACGAAGTTCCTGGGATTGGTCCTGTCCTTCACCGTGGGATACTTCTCCACCAGGTCGGGCCGGTTGATGATGGAACACAGGGCCTTCCAGTTGGGATCGGCGTACCCGGCTATGAAGACCATGCCGTCCTTGGCCTGGACATAGTTGTAGGCGTAAGCGGCAGGTTCGAAATTGGCCACCCGGCCTATGACCATGCCCGTGAGATAATAGACGTGGAAGGCATAGTTGTTGATGGTGGTGAGGGCCTCGGCGGGGCTTATGTCTATGAACTGGCCCTCCCCCGTGGCCTCGGCGAACAACAGGGCCGACATGACGGAGAAGGCTGCCATGGCCCCTCCCACGTACCAGCCCATCCAGTTGCCCATGCGGGTGGGCACCCGGGTATGCTCGGGGAACTCGGTGTAGTCCTCGGGAAGGCCCACCGTCCAGGCAAAGCCCCCCAGGGCCTGGGCCACCACGTCGTAGTCCAGGGTCCCCTGGCCCATGCCCTCGTCCACGGCGGGACCTTCCTGGCCCCAGCTGTTGATGGCACAATAGACCAGGGAAGGGTTCCTCTCCCTCAGTATATCCCAGCCCAGGCCCAGTCTCTCCATGTATCTGGGAGGGAAGGTTTCGATGAGCACCTGAGCCTTGGGAACCATCTTCAGCAGGATCTCCTTGCCCTGGGGCGTGGCTATGTCCAGGGTGATGTGGTACTTGTTGCGCCCCTCCACCATGTAGGCCAGACCCGTATCCTTCACCTTCATGGCCTGGGGGGTCATGTTCCGGGCAATGTCTCCCTCGGGGGGCTCCACCCGGATTACCCTGGCCCCCATCTCCGCCATCATGGAGGAGGCAAAGAGGCCTGCGAAGCTACCGTAACTCAAATCCAGCACCGTAACGTCGGACAAGGCCTGGGGTTTGTCCTTGGCCCCGCCGGGCTCGGTATGCAAACGGGCCCAATCGGTCCACTCGTAGACTTCCATCTTCTCCACCTCCATCAGTAGAAGAGTCCCTTCCTGCCGTCCCAGTCCTGGGGAGGAGCCGTGGCGGGAAAGTTCTTGTCCCACTTGCCCAGGACACCCTTCTCGTAGAGCTCCTCCACCTCTCCCTCGGTGTAGCCCAGGATCCTGATCATCACGTGCTCGTTGTCGAACCCCACGGGCCTTATGGACCAGCGAACCCGGCCCGGGGTCTCTGAGAGGTGCCAGGGACGGGGATAGGCCAGGTCACCCCACAAGGGGTCCAGGAACTTCCAGACCATCTTCCTGGCGTTGAAGTGGGGACTTTTGTGGATGGTCTCCGAGTTGTTCACGGGGGCTGCGGCGAAGCCGTACTCCCTGGAGAGATCCAGGATCTCCTGGGTGGTTTTGCCCGCCGCCCACTCGTCTATGGGTCTGTAAACCCTCTCATACTCCTTCTGTCTCTTCTCCACATCCCTGAACTCCTGGAAGAGCTCCTCCCTCCCCATGGCCCGGCAGAGGCCCTGGAACTCCTCTTCGGGGAAGGCCCCAATGGCCACGAAGCCGTCCCTGGTCCTGGCTATGAGGGAGGGCACCACAGCGGGGTCCCAGTTGCCCGTGCGCTTCCTCCCTTCACCGGTGATGGACTGGTAGAGCCAGGTCCAGTCCATGGCCCGCATAAGGACCTCGGCCTGGGAAAGGTCGATGAACTGGCCTTCCCCCGTCCTGTTCCTGTGGCGCAGGGCCGCCAGGGTGAAGAAGGCCGCCAGAGTGCCCGACAGGAAGTCCCCGATCCATGTCTGGGCCTTGACAGCCAGGCCATCGGGGAAGCCCGTGATCTCCGCCAGTCCCGTGATGCCCTGGGCGTAGGCATCGTAGCTGGGCCTGGTCCAGTAGGGTCCCCAGTTGCCAAAACCCTGCATGCTCACATAGATGATGTCCGGGTTGATCTCTTTGAGCTGCCGGTAGCCAATGCCCCAGCGATCAAAAGTGCCGGGCTTGAAGTTCTCCATGATGATATCGCTCTGGGCCGCCAGCTCCTTGATGATCCTGAGTCCCTCTTCCTTGTGCATGTCCACAGCCAGGTAGTACTTGTTGGAGTTGCAGCACATCATCCCCGGAGACATGCCCCGGGGAAAGACCCCCCCGGGAGACACGGCCCTTATGAGGAGATCACCCGGGCCGGGAATCTCCACGTGGATCACCTCCGCCCCCATGACGGCCAGGAGATTGGCCGCCCAGGGGCCGTAGATGATCCTGGTGATGTCCAGCACCCTCACCCCTTTCAGGGCTTCCCTTTTCGCCATGATCTCTAACGACTTGGCATCCAACATAGAGGCCTCCCCTGATTTTTTTCAGAGATCAAGCCAGTATCCTTCTGGCTATGGTGAGCTTCTCCGCTTCCGTGGTGCCCTCGTAGATCTCCAGGATCTTGGCATCCCTGTAGAAGCGCTGCACATCGTATTCGTCGATGTAGCCGTAGCCCCCGTGGAGCTGCAAAGCCTGGTTGGCCACCCAGACCGCCGCCTCTCCGGCGTAGTACTTGGCCATGGCGCTCAAAGTGGGATCCAGCTCCCCCCTGTCCAGTTTCCAGGCCGCCTTGTAGACGGCGTTCCTGGCCAGCTCTATCCTGGTGGCCATTTCAGCAATCTTGAACTGGGTAGCCTGGAAGGCCGCCAGGGGCTGGCCAAAGGCCTTCCTCTCCTTCACATAGGATACGGCCAGATCCAGGGCCCCCTGGGCACACCCCACCCCCTGGGCGGCCACGAAGGTCCGGGTCACGTCGAAGAAATGCATCACTTCGTAGAACCCCTCCCCCTCCTTGCCTATGAGGTTCTCCACGGGCACTCTCACGTTCTCGAAGGTGATCTCCCCCGTGTCGCTGGCCCTGATGCCCATCTTCCCGTGGATCTTGGACCGGGTGATGCCCGGCCTGTCGGCCTCCACCAGAATGAGGCTGTGCCGCCTGTGGCGCCTCTCGGCCTCGGGGTTGGTGACGCAGAGGACCACCATAAAGTCACAGATGGTGCCGTTGGTGATGAACATCTTGCTGCCGTTTATCACATACTCGTTGCCCTCCTTCACGGCCCGGGTCCGGGTGCCTGCCACATCCGTCCCCGCATCGGGCTCGGTGAAGGCCCCGGCGGAGATGGCCTCGCCCCTCACCAGGGGAGGCAAGTATTTACGCTTCTGCTCTTCGGTACCGTAGAGATTGATGGCCTCGGCCCCAAAAGTCGAAGCCAGGATGAGGCTCAGCCCCATGTCCACCCGGGCGAACTGCTCCATGATGACGGCCACCCCCAGCTGCCCCACCCCGCCCCCGCCGTACTCCTCGGGAATCCAGGCCCCGATGAATCCCAGCTGGCAGGCCTTCTTCCACAGCTCCCAGGGAAACTTCTCCTCCCGGTCGCACTCCTTGGCCAGGGGCGGAAACTCGTTCTGGGCAAACCTGTAGGCCGTGTCCCTGAGCATCTTCAATTCTTCAGGAAGTTCGAAATCCATGGCTCCCCCTCCTCGGATTTGTCGAGGGACATCCCCGTCCCCCATTAATATCACCTCGTTATAAGACCCTCCTCCATTCCCCTAAAGCTACAGCATTTCGAGATTTATACCACCACTAAACCCAGTTCAGC
>JALUVF010000023.1 GCA_027020915.1 bacterium | reverse complement strand
TCACGTCCACCATCTCCACCAGCCTTTTCTGGAACTCGTAGTCCATTCCATAGCAGTAGGCGTGGGAGGGAAATCCATCCACGGCTACTGCCAGGTCTTTCCTCACGGAAATGAAAGCGCTTGGAGCGTCTTTGGGACGCAGATTCTTCCTCTTTCGGTAGAGTTTCTGGAATTTCTTGTCTCGTTTCAGGGTTTTCTCTGGATTGTAGCTCTTCAGGGTGCTACCTTTGATCCACATCTTCAGTGGGTGGCGCCTTCTTGTCCACCAGGCCCTTATGAGAACCTTTTCCCCTTTTTTCTCCCATCGGATGTGGGCCTTCAAAAACTCTTCCAGGGCATCGTGCCTTGGCACCATGTCCGAATCCATAAAGACCAGGTACTTTCCCTGGGACATGGTTATACCTTTGTTAATGGCCACGTGGTAGCCGTACACCTCTGGAGGCAGGCCTGTGGAGTCCACCTTCAGATCCAAAGGCCCCCTGTAGCCCTGGAGCATCTCCAGGGTTCCATCATGGGATCCGTCATCCACCGTGATCACCTCGAACTCCTCCAGAGGGATGGTCTGTCCCTCCAGGGCCCGAAGAATCACCCTCATGGTTCTAAGTCGATTGAAGGTGGGGATGATTATAGAGAACTTTTTCTCCATCCCTTTTCCTTATTTATTTTCAAGTTAGGCGACGAGGCTTCTCCCGGATTCTTGAGGAGCACTATGGTCTTGTCCCTGAAAGGGTACTTCTTCACCACGGAGAGATCGGGATAACGCTTAAGAAGGGAATCCAGCTTTTTCTCTTTGGTCATTACGAAGAAAGGGCCTTGGGGTCTCCTCTTAGTGGGAAGGGAAGAGATCCTGCCCTTTCCTATGTAGAAAATATCGTAGGATCGGATGGAGCCGTAATGGTAGAGGGGAAGGTCTCCCACCCTGGTCTTGATGTCCAAGCAGTAGGGTTTGGGTGATCGATAGTATCTGTCGAAGGTGGGTTGATAGAAGGCCGTATATCCCAGAGAGAGGGCCAAAGCGCTGGCTCCCGCCAGCAGAAGCCCCTCTTGGAAGTTTTTGAGCTTGGCGGTGAAGGCGATAAAGGCGGCCATTATTAAGACCAACCCCAGGGCGGCAGTGGCCGTGGGGGTGTAGAGAGGCACATGGCGGATGAACATGAACACCAGTCCCAGAGAGTATGAGATCATCACCACAACGAAGAGACCGAGAGAGAGGCGCCAGGCCGCGGAAAGCTCTTCCTTCATCTCCAGTCCTTTTCCTATTGCCCAGGCCGTAATGATGGAGGCTGCGGGATACAGGGGCAGGATGTAGCTGGGGCGCTTGGTATCCGATAGGGAGAATACCACGAAGGTGACGGCGAACCATACCAGGGGAAGGGTCAATTCACCGAGCTGTTCCCGGCTCTTCTTTATGGCTGTGCCCACCAGGGGGAGAAAAGCGATCCAGGGCGTGAAATGGGGAGGGAAGTCCACCAGGTAGAACCAGAAAGGGGTCTTCCATCTGGGATTTTCGGCAAAACGCTCCACGTTGTTCTTCCACAGGAACACCACAAGGTACTTCTTACCCAGGAGGAGAGGCCAGGGCAGGACAATGGCCAGGTACAGAAGCAGGGCCGGTGGATAGAGCAAGGACCTGATCTTGCCCATTTCTCCCTGGGCCCAGAGATAGACCAAAAATATGAGGCCCGGTAAAACCAGGCCCACGGCGGGTCCTTTGTCCATGGTGGCAAGGGCCAGGGACAGGTACATGACCCATCTGTAGCCTTTCCTACCTTGGGTTACGAACTGGTGAAAGGCATAAAGGGCCAGGGTGATGAAGAAGAGGAGCACCATGTCGGTTATGGCAAAGCGGGCTTGTTTATAGAACAGGAAGGT
The DNA here is from genome assembly GCA_027020915.1 of bacterium. Classification (GTDB taxonomy): domain Bacteria; phylum Thermosulfidibacterota; class Thermosulfidibacteria; order Thermosulfidibacterales; family B14-G1; genus B14-G1. The sequence continues at coordinate 2,039 of JALUVF010000023.1, read as the reverse complement.
GGTGGCCAGGATAAAGGCTGCCAGGAAGGCCAGGGTCTCAGAGGCTAAAATGGTCAGGGCCATGAGGAAGGTGATCACTACCGTTCCCACCCCCGCCGCCACTGAGGGTAGCCGGGAGGTGAACTCGTTCACCTTGCCTCCATTGAAGGCCAGACTGGAAAGAGCAACCAGCCACACCATGAGGGGAGGCTTCACTATCCGGGGGTGTCCGTTGTAGTACGGGACTATCCAATGCCCATGTTCTATGGCGTTTCTTGCGCACTCAGCGTAGCGGGCCTCGTCGGAGTCCCAGAAGGACACCTGACCCAGGTTGGGCATTAAGATCCCGCCGGATATGATGACCAAGACCAGAATGGCCAGGTACCGGGTCTTTGCCTTGCTTTCCATGATGGCTTAACTTATAGGGGGAAAAGGAGAATAAGTAAATGGAGGTATAGAGATGGCCGCCCAGAATAGCAGAGAGGAGGGGCTTGGCCTCAAGGACCTCTTCCTTTTAGGTTTGGGGCTTTTAGCCACCCTGGAAGAAGAGACAAAAAAGAAAGTGGATCAACTGGTGAAAAAAGGTGCCGAAAAAGAGGCAGAGGGCAAGGGTTATCTTCGGGACTTGAAAGAGAAGGAAGGGGTCAAGAGCTTTGAGGCCCGTATGGAGAAGAACCTGAAGAGGCTGGTGGAGTTGGCGGGTTTGGCCACCAGAGAGGACGTGCGGAGACTGGAGAGGAGGCTGGCAGAGCTATCTTCTAGGCTGGAGGAGAAGGGTGGGTCGCAAAGCTGAAGTGGAGAGGAAGACAGGAGAGACCAGTATCAAGGTGAGCCTGGAGTTAGAGGGAAGGGGAGAGGCCCGTATAGAGACTCCCGTGGGCTTTTTCAACCACATGCTCGAGACCCTGGCCCGCCACTCCGGGGTGGACTTGTGGGTTAAGGCCCAGGGTGACCTGGAGGTAGACTTTCATCATCTGGTGGAGGATACGGGGATCGTGGTGGGCCGCGCCCTGGGGGAGGCCCTGGGGGACAAAAGGGGTATAGAACGCTTCGGCGACGCCCTGGTACCCATGGACGATGCCTTGGCCATGGCCGCCCTGGACCTTTCTGGGAGGGATTTCCTCTCTTTTGACGTCACTTTCCCTGCCTCCAAGGTGGGAGACTTCGATACCGAACTGGTCCGGGAGTTCTTTTATGGGTTGGTGCGTGGCGGCAAGCTCACCCTCCACCTCCAGCTCCTGGCCGGCTCCAATACCCACCATGCTGTGGAGGTCCTCTTCAAGGCCTTTGCCAGGGCACTGAGGAGGGCTGTGATGAGCACAGGGAACCAGGAGAAGATCCCCTCTACCAAAGGGGTGCTTTGACCGGTGATTGCAGTGGTAGACTATGCCAGGGGCAACCTTCGCAGTGTCCAAAAGGCCCTGGAGCACGTCGGGGCCAGAGCTGTGGTCACCCGGGATCCCAAAACCATTGCCAGGGCGGAGAAGATGGTTCTTCCAGGGGTGGGCGCCTTCGCTGACTGCATGGAGAACCTCAGGAGATTCCAGCTCGTAGAACCCATAATGGATTTTCTGGCTACAGAGCGTCCCTTCCTGGGTATCTGCTTGGGGCTTCAACTCCTCTTCACCGAGAGCGAGGAATTTGGTCTCTCCCGTGGCCTGGACGTCATTCCCGGCCGGGTGGTGCGTTTTCCCAAAGGTCTGAAGGTACCCCATATGGGCTGGAATGCCCTGGAGATATGGAAGGAGGACTGTCCCCTTTTAGAGGGCATCCAGGACGGGAGCTATTTCTACTTTGTTCACTCATACTACGTTGTGCCTTTTGACCTCTCGGTGGTGGCCACCAGCACCACCTATGGTGTGGAGTACACTTCCATGGTGTGGAAAGAGAACCTCTATGCCACCCAGTTTCATCCCGAAAAGAGCCAGCGCCTGGGCCTTAAGATCCTGGAGAATTTCGCCAAGCTCTAAAGGGTAGTCATGGCCCCTTTGGTCTCTATTGGACCCTCTCTGTGGGATAAACTGGAAGCCTTGGGCATGGCCTCCAGTTACGATGTGTGT
>JALUVF010000022.1 GCA_027020915.1 bacterium | reverse complement strand
GACCATAGCCCTCCTTCTGGCAGGCTGGGCCTCGGGTTCCAAGTACCCCATCCTGGGGGGGTTGAGGTCGGCGGCCCAGATCTTCTCTTACGAGATCTTCCTGGGCTTCTCCATCATGGGGGTGCTCATGATCTCCGGTTCCCTGGATCTGGTGAAGATTGTGGAGGCCCAGAGCAGGGTGTGGAACATCGTCTACCAGCCCGTGGCCTTTGTCATTTATATCATTGCCGCCCTGGGTGAGCTCAACAGGACACCCTTCGACCTGCCCGAGGCGGAGACGGAGCTGGTGGCGGGCTTTCACACCGAGTACAGCGGCTTCAAGTTCGCCTACTTCTTCCTGGCAGAGTACGCCAACATGATCATCGTCTCTTGCATGGCCGTCATTCTCTTCCTGGGAGGCTGGAAGGGTCCCGTGCTGCCGGGCATTGTGTGGTTCCTCATAAAGATGTGTGCCTTCTTCTACTTCTTCATCTGGGTGAGGGCCACCTTCCCCAGATACAGGTACGACCAGTTCATGAGAATAGGCTGGAAGATCATGCTGCCCATCGTCCTGGCCAACATTCTGGTGACGGGCATTGTGATGATGCTGGTTTAGGAGGTGACAAGGTGGGTCTGGTACAGAAAGTGCTCATGAAGGACCTGTTGATAGGTCTCAGGAGAACGGTCACCTATAACTACCAGAAGGCCATCACCATGCAGTACCCCAGGGAGAAGTGGACTCCCTATCCCCGCTTCCGGGGAATAATCCGCCTCCTCCACGACGAGGAGGGCAATCTCAAGTGCATCGCCTGCGGTATGTGTGCCAGGGCCTGCCCCGTGAGCTGCATCACCATCAAGACAGAGGGGAAGGGAAAGGAGAGGAGACTGGTGGATTTCATCATAGACTTTGGCCAGTGCCTCTTCTGCGGCCTCTGCGTGGAGGCCTGTCCCGTCAAGGGGAAGGCCATAGAGATGACCAGCTACTACGAGGCGGCCACCTACGACAGGAAGGAGCTCATCTTCGACATAAATAAGCTCCAGGCCGACTACAAGGCCTGGGAGAGGACCTTCAAAAAGTGAAAGGGGTTGAGCCATGAGCTGGGCACAGCTGTTTTTTTATGTCTTTGCCGTTCTCGGGGTGATCATGTCCCTCATGGTGGTCACCAGGAGAAAGGCTGTCCACAGCGCCATATTTCTCATCCTGGCCTTCATCTGCTTCGCCGCTACCTACATCATCATGAACGCCGAGCTGCTGGCGGCCATCCAGGTCCTGGTCTATGCCGGCGGGGTGGTGGGCCTCATCATCTTCGTCATCATGCTGGTGAAGGCGGAGGAGGACGAGGTGAAGCAGACCCACGGCCAGTGGATCATAGCCGCTTTCCTGGCTCTTCTCCTGGTGGTGGAGGTGGCCTTCATCTTCCTGGGGTCCGTGGCCCAGAAGACGGGGCATCTGGCTGCCAGGATGGCCCAGGTGGGAGGCAACACGGAGGCCGTGGGGGTGGTGCTTTACACCAAGTACCTCTTCCCCTTTGAAGTGGCTTCCATACTCCTTCTGGCGGCCATGATCGGGGCCATCGTGCTGGCCAAGTACAAGCTGGAGAGGTGAGGAGATGATACCCCTGAGTCACGTCATCATCTTTTCCCTCATCATCTTCGTTATCGGGATGGTGGGAGCCCTGAGCAGGAGAAACGTCTTCATCGTTCTTATGTCCATTGAGCTCATGCTCAATGCGGTGAACATTGCCCTGATAGGCGTCTCCTCGGCCATGGGAAACATGATCGGTCAGGTCCTGGCCATCTTCATCATCACCGTGGCGGCGGGAGAGGCTGCCGTGGGGCTGGCCATAGTGGTGGCCCTATACAGGAACAGGCTCACCGTCAACGTGGACTCCATCAATCTATTGAAATGGTGAGGGGAGGGGGGAGATGGTAAAGTACGCCTGGTTGATTCCGGTCTTTCCGCTGGTGGGCTTCGTCATCAATGGACTCTTTGGTCTTAAATACATAAAGAAGAAGGCCCACCTCATCGCCGTGCCGGCCCTGGGACTCTCCTGGCTCTTCTCCATCCTGGTCTTCCTGGATGTGCTCCACGGCCATACGGGCACCATAGAGTTATTCGATTGGATCGTTTCGGGAAGCATCCACGTCAGGGTAGCCTTTCTGGTGGACCAGCTCTCGGCCGTCATGCTCATGGTGGTCACCACCCTCTCCTTCTGGATTCACGTCTATTCCATAGGGTACATGGGCCACGATCCCGGCTATGCCCGCTTCTTCACCTATCTCAACATGTTCGTCTTCTTCATGCTCATCCTCGTCCTGGGCTCCAGCTACGCCCTCATGTTCGTGGGATGGGAGGGTGTGGGCCTCTGTTCCTACCTGCTCATCGGTTTCTGGTACGAGAGGGACTCGGCGGCCAATGCCGGTAAGAAGGCCTTCATCACCAACAGGATCGGTGACGCGGGCTTCATCATGGGTATGTTCACCCTGTGGTACTACCTGGGTTCCCTGGACTACAGGGTGATCTTTGCCAAGGCCCATATGCTGAGCCCCGAGGTGGTCACCATTGCCACCCTCCTCCTCTTCGTGGGTGCCACGGGTAAGTCGGCCCAGATCCCCCTCTATGTGTGGTTGCCCGACGCCATGGAGGGTCCCACCCCCGTGTCGGCCCTCATCCACGCCGCCACCATGGTGACGGCGGGCGTCTACATGGTGGCCAGGAGCAACATCCTCTACAACATGGCCCCCATCTCCATGGAGGTGGTGGCGGTGATAGGTTGTTTCACGGCCTTTGTGGCGGCCACCATCGGCACCTCCCAGTACGACCTGAAGCGTGTCCTGGCCTACTCCACGGTGAGCCAGCTGGGTTACATGTTCCTGGGGTGCGGTGTGGGGGCCTATGCAGCGGGTATCTTCCATCTCATGACCCACGCCTTCTTCAAGGGCCTCCTCTTTCTCGCGGCGGGTTCCGTCATGCACGCCATGATGGACGTCCTGGACATGAGGATCATGGGCAACATAAAGAAGTACATGCCCATCACGGCGGCCACCTTCACCGTGGCTGCCCTGGCCCTGGGGGGAATCCCTCCCTTTGCCGGTTTCTGGTCCAAGGACGAGATCCTGGCCCACACCTTCTACACGGGCCACTACTTCCTCTGGTTCCTGGGGACCTTCACAGCATTCCTCACGGCCTACTACACCTTCAGGGCCGTCTTCATGACCTTCACGGGCAAGGCCCGGATTCCCCACGAGATTGAGCATCACCTCCACGAGTCCCCCAAGGTGATGACCATACCCCTTGTCTTCCTGGCCTTTGGCGCTGCCTTTGCCGGGTTCTTCGGTCTCAAGAACGCGGAGCACAAACCCTACTTCGGCGCCTTCCTGGCCCCTGTGATCCAGGAGCACGAGGCCCAGGCCTCCCAGGCCTACAGGGAGGCCCAGGCTGTGGTGGAAGGGGCTGCCGCTGCCCATGGGGCCGTGGAGGCCGTGGAGGCCGGCCATGGAGCCATGGCCCGGGAGGGTGCCGTCCCGGAAAAGGAAGAGTTCCCCGAGATGGCCCTGGTCCTCATCTCCGTGGTGGCGGGTCTCCTGGGTATTCTCGTTGCCTACCTCACCTTCCTGAAGAAGGCCTTTGATCCTGTGGAGATCCTCAAGAAGTACACCTGGCCTTTGCACAAGGTCCTTTACCATAAATACTGGGTGGACGAGATCTACGGTGCCCTCATCATCTGGAGGGTGGTGGACCTGGCTTACGCTTCCTGGAAGTTCGACCAGTGGATCATAGATGGCATTGTCAATGGGGCTTCCTGGATCACCAGGACCTTTGCCTGGTTCACCCGGGTGGCCACGGAGCCCTTTGTGGTGGATGGGGCCGTCAATGGGGCGGCAGAGCTGGTGAGAACGGGTTATCGGGTCTTCAGGAGGATCCAGACGGGACTGGTGGA
>JALUVF010000021.1 GCA_027020915.1 bacterium | reverse complement strand
TCCACCACCTGGCTCCCGTTGTAGATGGCGGGCAGGAGCCTCTCCTGAACATCCACAATGACCAGAAAGGTTCTCTCCCTCTCCACAAACATAGCCACCTCCTCAGGGCACCAGGAGGACAGAGACAGGGGAAAGCTCTGCCACCCTGTGGGAAGCAGACCCCAGCCAGAACTCTTTAAACCTGTCCTTTCCCGTAGTACCCATAACCACCAGGGTAGATTCCAGATCCTGGACCCCCCTGAGGATCTCCTGGGCCACCCCCCCCACAAACACGTGGGCCTGGGCCTCTACCCCCAACTGGGCCAGCTCCTGGACGTAGACCTGGAGACTCTTGCGGTACTCCTCTGTCCTCTGCTCGATCTCCTGGACGTCAAGATCCGATATGTCACTGCCGCCCAGGACATACACCAGGTCCACCCTCTTCACTACCGACGCCAGGCCCATGACCAGACCCAAAGCCTTCTCAGAAGGGAGGGAGAAGTCCATGGCCAGCAACACCCTGTCGAAGGGGGTCCCCTTCACCTGCTCCACTCTCTTCATGATGAAGAGGGGTACCTCGGTGTGCCTCAAGACGTTCAAGGCAGTGGAACCCACCGCCAGCGCGTCGGGGTCCTCCTTCTCGGTACCCAGAACCACCATCTGAACCCCTTCCTCCTCGGCGGTGAGGAGAATGGATCTCCAGGGCACCCCCACCTTAACCAGGGGCTTCACCCTGATGTCCGCCTCCTCCACTTCATGCCCCCAGTCCCTGAAGCGGGAGAGGGCCTCGGCCACCATCTTCTCCTGGGCGTCTTTCAAGAAACCGCCGTAGGGCACAAACCCCACCTTCTCTATCTCCACCACATGGAGCAAGACCACCTCTTCCAGTCCCGCCTCTTTCAATGGAAAGAGCGCCTTGAGCTCAGGCAGAGCCATACTGGCAAATTCCGTAGCAAAGAGCAGCTTCTTAACCTTCACCTTCCACCTCCTCCGTAGCCATCTCCTTCACAAGATCCACCAGGGCGTCTAATGCGCTGGTGAGATTCACTTTAGCAACAACTCTCCCCTTTGCAAAGAGCAGGGCCCCCTTCCTGCCTCCAGCCAGCCCCACGTGGGCCTCCCGAGCCTCACCGGGACCGTTCACCTCACACCCCATGATGGCCACCTTCAGGGGAGCCTTGATGGAGGCCAACCTCTCCCTGGCCTCTTCCACCATGGCCACCAGATCCCAATCACACCTCCCACAGGTAGGGCAGGAGACGATCTCCACACCCCCTTTGCCCAGGCCCAGGGCCCTGAGGATCTCCAGGCCCACCTCCACCTCCAACACGGGGTCCCCCGTGAGGGAGACCCTTATGGTGTCCCCTATCCCCTGGGCCAGAAGGATGGAGAGCCCTCCGGCAGACTTCACCACCCCCGGCATCCCCGCTCCCGCCTCCGTCACCCCCAGATGGAGGGGATAGTCCCTCAACTGGGCAAAAGCACCATAGGCCTCCACCGTATCCTCCACCCCCGAAGCCTTGATAGAGACCTTCACCTCTCTGTAGTTCAGGTCCTCCAGGATGAGGACGTGGCCCATGGCGCTCTCTACCAGGGCCCGGGGAGTGGGCTTCCCGTATCTCCTCAGGATCTCCTTCTCCAGGGACCCCGCATTCACCCCAATGCGGATGGGCACTCCCCTCTCCCTGGCCGCCTCCACCACTTCCCGCACCTTCCACTTTGCCCCTATGTTACCCGGATTGATCCTGAGCCCGTCCACCCCAGCCTCCAGGGCCGCCAGGGCCAGTCTGTAATCGAAATGGATATCGGCCACCAGGGGCACCGAGAGGGCCCCCCTGTAGCGGGTGAGAGCCCGGGCCGCCTCCATATCGGGCACGGCCATGCGTATCACCTGGCATCCAGCGGCCTCCAGCCTTTTGGCCTGGACCAGGGTGGCTTCCACGTCCCGGGTATCCGTCTTGGTCATGGACTGGACAGATACGGGAGCCCCCCCTCCCACCTGGAGGGAACCCAGGAATATGGGCCTGGTCCTGCGCCTCACCATCACTCTCCTCTCATCTTTCACTTCCACACCTTAAATCAGGCAGAGTACAGGGATAAAGGTGGAGGGCACCCCCTCAGCCTTTACCGCCTTCAGCCTTTGGCCCCCTTGTTCTCAACCTGCGCCTTTCTCCCCTCGCCCTTTTGCAGTATAAGCTCTATCACCAACAGGTCCAGAGGTGAAACATGAAGATAAGAAAAGTGGCGGGGGGAGTGACCGCCCCCCAGGGATTCAGGGCAGGGGGAATGGCATGCGGCATCAAGAAGGACCAGCCCGACCTTGCCCTGTTGGTCTCGGAAAGGGAGGCCTCTGCGGCAGGGGTCTTCACCACCAACAGGGTGAAGGCCGCCCCTGTGGTCCTCTCCTCCCGGCAGATAAGAGGGGGCAAGGCCAGAGCCATAGTGGCCAACAGCGGCAATGCCAATGCCTGCACGGGAGAGGAGGGATTAAGAGACGCCCGAACCATGGTGGAGAGCACCGCCCGGGCCCTGGAAATCCCCCCCCGGGAGGTCCTGGTATGCTCCACGGGAGTGATAGGAGAACCCCTGCCCATGGAGGCCCTCACCCGAGGGATAGAGACCCTAGCCAGTAGGTTGAGTACCCAGGGAGGGGAAACCTTTGCCCAGGCCATCATGACCACGGACAGCTTCCCCAAGAGCACGGCCCGGGAGGTGACCACCCACCAGGGCGCCTTCAGGATAGGGGGAGCAGCTAAAGGGGCCGGGATGATCCATCCCCACATGGCCACCATGCTTGCCTTCATCACCACGGACCTGGAGGTGGAACCCTCCACCCTCCAGAAGAGTCTGAAGGAAGCCGTGGACGGCTCCTTCAACCGCATCACCGTGGACGGGGACACCAGCACCAACGACACGGTCCTCATGCTGGCCAACGGCGCCTCGGGAATCAAAGGAGAGGGAGAAGTCCTGGAGGCCTTCGCCCTGGCCCTGGAAGAGGTGTGCAGGGAACTGGCCCACATGATCATCAGGGATGGAGAGGGCGCCACCAAGGTGGTCAAGATCGCTGTGAAAGGAGCCCTCAACAGAGAAGAAGCCGAGAAAGCCGCCAGGAGGGTGGCCAACTCCCTCTTGGTGAAGACCGCCTTCTACGGAGAAGACCCCAACTGGGGAAGACTGGCGGCAGCCCTGGGGTCCTCAGGGTGCTTTCTGGACCCCGCCAAACTGAGTATCCACATAGAAGACGTGGAGATTGTCCGGGGGGGACTGGGGATCCCTCAGGCCCAAGAAGCCGCCCACCAGATCATGGGCCGGAAGGAGTACACCGTCACAATGGATCTGGGATTGGGAACGGGGGAGTACTGGATATGGACCTGCGATCTCACCTACGACTACATCCGCATCAACGCCGAGTACAGAAGCTGAACTCACCTCTCGGCAATACTCTCCTCCACCTTCATCCCAAAGTGGCGTCCCCCTGCTTCCAGCCGCACCAGCACCCTGTCACCGGGATCCAAAGACACCACGGAGACCGGCTCCCCCTGGGGAGAGACCAGACGAATGGTCTCAGCGTTCTGGAGAATGCAGCTTCCCTCCCACTCCCCTACCCGGGCCTTCACCAGGAGCAGGGGGCGCCTCTCCACCTTGGCCCTGCCCACCAGAGCCCGGGCGCTCATACCCCTGTAGTCCACTATCAGGACTTCGTCCCCGGCAGCCAGCTCAGATAAATATCGGGTCTTGCCTCCGGGCACCAGGACATAGGCGTGGACGGCTCCCGCGTTCACCCTGAAAGGACGAGGAGCCACATAGGGATTCTCCACGCTCTCGGCATGGACCATGAAGAGAAAGGCACTGGAATTGCCCACCAGCATTCCCTGTCCCGGGCCCATGAGGGAGCAGGTATCCACACACACCCGATCCCCCAAGCCCAGGGGAGTCACCTCCAGGATCTCAGCCTCTTCCAGGGAAACCTCCTCCCTCCGGTCCCGGGCCATAAGCACCAGGCGCCTGAGGAGCCCAGGGTCCCTCACATCCACCACCACACCGGCAACGCCTATCTCCAGCACTCCCAGGGCCAGCTCCATCTCCTCCTCACTCCTCACCACCGTCCACACGTTATTAGGAGCTGCTGCCACCAGATTTTCCAGGGGGATCACCCGCCAATCCCTGGTATCCACCACCACAGGAGATCTCTGGACCGAGGATAGGGCCCTCTCCTGATCCTCCCCTGAAGAGATCTCCAGGAAGGTAAAGTCCCGTTGGGGGACCAGATCCCCTCCCGGGGCCACCACCGTCACCCTCCCCAGGGACCTCACCTCATCCACCCTCTCCTCTTCCACCCACACCCCCTGGGCCCCTGCCTCAAGGGCAGTGGTGACCAGTCCCTTATCGTAGGGGATGATCCGCACCCAGACCCCCTTCACTTCAACACCTCCAGGGCCTCCTCCACAGTGGCCCCCCTGTGGACAATCATGGCTATCGCCTGGACCATCCTGTTTGGATGGGGATGCTGGAACACGTTCCGCCCTATGGAAACTCCGGCTCCCCCCGCCTCCATGGCCCCCTTCACCATGCAGAGGACGTCCTCCTCCGTCTCCATCTTCTCCCCTCCCGCAATCAAGACGGGAATGGGAGATCCCTGGGTCACCTCCGCGAAACTCCCGGGATCACCCGTGTAAGGCACCTTCACCAGGTCCGCCCCCAGCTCTGCCCCCAGGCGAGCGGCATGCTTCACCACTTCCACCTCGTACTGGTTCTTGATCTTGGGTCCCCGGGGATAGACCATGGCCAAAAGGGGCATTCCCCACTCCAGACACTTCTCAGCCACCCGGCCGAAGTCCCTCAGCATGGTCTTCTCGTCAGGAGCCCCTATGTTCACGTGAATAGAGACGGCATCAGCCCCCAGCTTTATGGCCTCCTCCACGGTGCACACCAGGACCTTGCAGTGGGGGTCCTGGGCCAGGGCCGTTCCCGCAGAGAGGTGGATAATGAGGCCTATGTCTCTACCCTCCCCCCTGTGGCCCACAGCCACCATGCCCTTGTGCATGACCACGGCATTGGCGCCCCCCTCGGCCACGGCACCGATGGTTTCCCTCAGGACCGTGAGTCCCCTTATGGGGCCCACGGTGACTCCATGATCCATGGGCACTATGACCGTGGTGCCTCGGGCCCTGTCCATGATACGTTCCATGCGAATGGTCTTGCCTATCATGGTCCACCCCCTAAAAAATTAGGGCCGGGGGTTTTGGTTAACCCACGGCCCTAATAAGAGGAAGAGGAAGGGGCCGTGGGCTTTGCCTGCCCACGGCCCCGGTTTTTCGCTAAAAATAGCAACCGGAGGACCTGCCGGGCAGGCTCCTCCCGTAATAAAACCAGAACCAGCTAAAAGCGTCCCTTCTCATCATGAGTGGGCTAATAATCCCTCCATCCCCCTTTGTCAACCACTAAATGTCCTCCCTCCTCTTTGCATCCTCCCAGTATCTGTCCAGGGTCTCCAGATCCACCTCCTGGGGTGTGAGACCCTGAGCCCTGAGACGCTCCTCTATGTGGCTGAATCGATCCATGAACCTCTTGTTACACCGTCTGAGGGCATCCTCGGGATCAATCCCGAGAAAGCGAGCCAGATTCACCAGGGCAAAGAGAAGATCCCCCAACTCCCAGACCATGGCCTCCCTGTCCCCCCTTTCATAGGCCCCCTCAAACTCCCGCCACTCCTCTCTCACCTTCTCCCACACCTCCTCAACCCTGGACCAGTCAAAACCCACCCGGGCCGCCTTCTCCTGGATTCTCAAGGCCTGGAGGAGGGCAGGCAGGTGGGGAGGCACTCCCGAGAGGGTGGATCGATGGTTCTTCTCCCTCCCCTTGATGACTTCCCAGTTCTCCAGTACCTCCTGAGAATCCTTCACCCTGGCCTCGCCAAAGACGTGGGGATGGCGACGAATGAGCTTCTCGGCCAGGGCCTTCAAGACCTGAGAAATGTCAAATTCACCCGACTCTTTGGCAAGCTGAGCATGGAAGACCACCTGGAGCAGGAGATCCCCCAGCTCTTCCTTGAGCTTTTCAGGATCCCCCTGGTCGATGGCCTCCAGTACCTCGTAGGTCTCCTCCACGAGGTAGGGCTTGAGGGACTCCCTGGTCTGCTCCCTGTCCCATGGGCATCCCCCTTCTCCCCTGAGAATCTCCATGATCTCCACCACCCTCCAGAAGGGGTCTCTCTCCTTCAAGCTCATCCCTCCAGCACCTTTATCAGAACCTTCCTTCTCCTGGGTCCATCAAACTCGGCAAAGAATATCCCCTGCCACGTACCCAGGAGCAACCGTCCTCCCCTCACCAGAACCGCCTGGGAGGTCCCCACCAGGGTGGCCTTGATATGGGCATCGGCGTTGCCCTCCAGATGGCGATAGCCTGCTCCACTGGGCACCAGCCTGGCCAGGGTCTCCCTGATGTCCCGGGCCACCGAGGGATCGGCATGCTCGTTGATGAACACCCCAGCGGTGGTATGGGGGACATAGATATAACAGACGCCCTCTTTCACCCCAGAAGAGGAGACCACCTCCTCCACGGCCCTGGTGACATCCACCATCTCTTCCCTTTTGGAGGTCCTCACCTCCATCTCTCTCATCATGGCCCACCTCCCAGGCCCTTCTAGCACAAACAGAAGGCCAGCAAAACCTCCAACACCTGTTCAAACACCTCCCTGTGTGCTAATAAGGGGGCAACTATAAGGAGGGGTGACCATGGACACCGATGTCCTCATCATTGGAAGCGGGGTTGCCGGTTGTTCGGTGGCCCTGGAGATGTCCAAACAGGGATACCAGGTCACAATGGTGACCAAAGGAGAGAGTCCAGAGGAGTCCAACACCTACCATGCCCAGGGGGGCATCATATACAAGGGAGAGGGGGACCGCCCCGAACTCCTGGTGAAGGATATCCTGGAGGCAGGAGCAGGGGCCACATGGCCCCCTGCAGCCCAGGTGCTGGCCCAGGAAGGCCCCAAACTCGTGGAGGAGATCCTCATAAAAGAAGTGAAGGTGCCCTTCACCACTAAGGAGGGAGGCCAACTGGACTTTACGGAAGAGGCCGCCCACTCCGTGAGAAGGATCATCCACTCCAACGACTTCACAGGCAAGGCCATAGAAGCGGCTTTCATCAAATACATATCCCAGATTCCCAACATCCATATCCTCACAGGCCACGTGGCCATAGACCTCATCACCCCGGAGCACCACTCCCCCGACCCCCTGGCCATTTATCCTCCCACCTCGTGCCTGGGAGCATACCTCTTCAACACAAAAGAGAAGAAAGTGACCAAGGTCACGGCTCCCGTCACCGTCCTGGCCGCAGGAGGGCTGGGCCAGGTCTTCCTCCACACCACCAACCCCCAAGGGGCCACGGGGGACGGCTTCGCCATGGCCTACAGGGCAGGAGCAAAGCTCATCAACATGGAGTACATCCAGTTCCACCCCACCACCCTCTTCCACAAGGACGCCAAGCGCTTCCTCATCTCCGAATCGGTAAGGGGGGAAGGGGCCGTCCTCAAAACTCCCCAGGGGGAGCCTTTCATGGACAAGCACCATCCCCTGGGCTCCCTGGCCCCCAGGGATGTTGTGGCCCGGGCCATCCACGAGGAGATGGTGGAACACGGGTACAAGTACGTGCTCCTGGATCTGGCCTCCTACATGGAGGCAGAAGCTATAAAGAAGCGGTTTCCCATGATATACGAAACCTGCCTCCAGTTCGGCATAGACATCACCAAGGAGCCTATCCCTGTGGTCCCCGCCGTCCACTTCTCCTGTGGAGGGATAAAGGTGGACCTGTGGGGAAGGACCACCATCAACAGGCTCTTTGCCGTGGGAGAGGTCTCCTGCACCGGACTCCACGGGGCCAACCGCCTGGCCAGCACCTCCCTCCTGGAGGGGCTGGTATGGGGCACCAGGGCGGCCCGGTGGATCAACCAGAACTGGGAGGAGTACACCAGGGAGATTCCCCCCTATCCCATTCCCGAATGGATAGACACGGGAATAGAAGAGCCGGACCCCGCCCTCATCAAACAGGACTGGATCACCCTCCGCCACATCATGTGGAACTACGTGGGCCTGGTACGGACCAAGAAAAGGCTCAGGAGGGCCATTACTGATCTGCGCCACCTGTGGAGGGAAGTGGAAGACTTCTACAAAAACGCCAAGCTCAACAGGGAGCTCTTGGAGTTAAGAAACGGCATCCAGACAGGCCTGGTCATAGCCAGGTCGGCCCAGAGGAACAAAGTGAGCAGGGGATGCCACTACCGAAAAGACTGAGGTTAAAACCATGGAGAACAGCGAAATCCGGGAACTGCAAGAGGCCATCCTCCGGCTGAAGGAAGAGAAGAAGGCCATAATCCTGGCCCACTACTATCAGAGGCCAGAGGTCCAGGACATAGCGGACTTCGTGGGAGACTCCCTGGAACTGAGCCGCATGGCCGCATCCGCCCCCCATCCCATGATTCTCTTCTGCGGGGTCACCTTCATGGCCGAGATCGCCAAGACCCTCTCGCCCACAAAAACCGTCCTCACCCCCTACCCGGGAGCGGGATGCATCCTGGCCGACATGGCCCTGCCTGAGGAGATACAGGAAGCCAGAGCGCTCCACCCCGGGGCCTCAGTGGTGGCCTACGTCAACACCCACGCCAGGGTGAAGGCGCTGGCAGACATCATCTGCACCTCGGCCAACGCCCGGGAAGTCATGGAGAAGACCCCGGGAGAGGAGATCATATTTCTCCCCGACAGGAACCTGGGGGCATACCACGCCCGGTCCCTGAAAAACAAAAAGGTGATCCTGTGGGACGGCTACTGTCCCGTTCATCAAAGTATCACCACGGAGTCCATTGAGCGGGTGAGGGAGAAACACCCCCAGGCCCTGGTGGTGGTCCATCCGGAATGCCCTCCCGAAGTGACGGAAAGGGCCGACTTCGTGGGATCCACTTCCCAGCTGGTGGGATTCATTGCCAACTCCCGGGAGAAAAGCTTCATTGTGGGCACGGAAGAGGGCACCCTCCACCAGATGGCCAAGAAGGCCCCCGACAAGGAACTCCTCCTTCCCGATCCCGTGCCCACCTGCCACCAGATGAAGATGATCACCCTGGAGCGGGTGCACAAGGCCCTCAGGGAAGAGGTCTACAAGGTGGAGGTGGAAGAAGGGATACGGATCCAGGCCGAGAAGGCCATAAGAAGGATGCTGGAGCTGAAATGAAGGGACTGGATCCCCTGGTGCTGACAAGGACCCTCAAAGCCTATCTCCTGGAGGACCTGGGCCACGGAGACATCACCACCTGTCACCTGCCGGGCAGGGAGAAGATCTGCACCGCCCTGGTGAAGGCCAAAAGCCCCGGAGTGGTGGCGGGGCTGCACCTCATCAAACCCCTCCTCTCCATCTTGGATCCCCAGGTGGAAGTGGAACTCCTGGTGGGAGAAGGGGAAAGGGTGGAAGAGGGAGCCCCTCTGGCCAGGGTGAGGGGCCCGGCCCTCACCCTCCTCCGGGGAGAACGGACCCTTCTCAACCTTCTCCAGCGCCTCTCGGGAGTGGCCACCCTCACCAGGAGGATGGTGGATGCCATCGCCCACACACCCGCCCGACTGGTGGATACCAGGAAGACCACCCCCGGGCTCCGCCTCCTAGAAAAGTACGCAACCACCGTGGGTGGAGCCCTGAACCACCGCATGGGCCTCTACGACTGCGCCATGATCAAGGACAACCACATCAAAGTGGCGGGCTCCATAAGAGCAGCCGTCGAGGCCTTAGGAAAGGCCATACCCTTCACCAGCAGGATAGAGGTGGAAGTGAAGAACCTGAAAGAGCTGGAAGAGGCCCTGGAAGCCGGAGCCGACCTTGTCCTCCTGGACAACATGGCCCCTCCCACCCTGAGAGAAGCCGTAGTCCTGGCCCGGGGCAGGGCCCTAACGGAAGCCTCAGGGGGCATCACCCTGGAAAACATCGTGGAGGTGGCCGAGACGGGTGTGGACTACATCTCCTCAGGAGCCATGGTCCACCACGCCACCTGGATGGATATAAACATGAAGATCCTCTAACTCCATTGACCTTCTCCCTCCCCAGGGCTTACCTTAGGAGAGTGACACACACTAACGAAAGGAGGAAAGAGATGAGAAGAAGGGGTATGGTACTGGCCCTCATCCTCCTTCTGGCCCTGGCCCTCCCCACCCTGGCCAAAGGGGAAGAGGTGGCGACCGTGGTCACGCCCTCCTGCAGCGCCAGTAACAGTGTAGCCGCCTGCATCTCCCAGGGGGACAGGTACAACGTCATCACCTACTACATCAATCCCCTGGGCAATTTGAACAAGGGGGTGGCCTCCTATATCACTCTGGTGGTTCTAGACAAAAGAACGGGAAGGGTCTTCATCACCAAGATACCGGAAAGGGATTTTGGAAACAGAAAAACCTACGTCTTCGACCTACGCCGTCCTCGGATCAGGCCCCGCAAGTGAAGGGGGAAGGGAGAAAAACCCCTCCCCCAACCTCTTAGGGTCTACTCTTCCCTCTCTACCCTGTTGATGGCCTTGCAACTGGGACAGGTGATCTCCTCTTTAACAGGGGTGGAAAGCACCATGTAGTGGCGGCTGAGCACCCTGCCGCATCTCCAGCAGCGCTCCTCCACCCACTGTTCGCCTTCATTAGTGAACACCCTGACCTTGAAGGCCACGTTGATCCTGGGTCTCCTGCCCCTCCGAGGAGCCGAACTCCTTGCCTTCTTCTTGCTCAACACCTACATCACCTCCTTAGTTCACCTATATGAAATATAGGGTTCATGATAAAAATTTCAAAGGGAGAACTCCCTTAAAATGGGCCTCTCAAGCCTGTCAATAGTCTCTGCAATGCGTTCAAATCCCTTCTGTTCCCTGAAACCAGGGACCTCTATATAAACACGTTTTATTTGTTTGGCCAGATCCAGGGCCTGACGGAGGGCCGAGATGAGATCCCCCTCATACACCTCAAAGCTCTCCACAATAGTGGAGAGGGACTCCCCCTGGGCCCACATGTATCCGGCATCGGCAAGGTTCCAGTTCACCTTGCCACTCTCTCCCCCTCCCAGGTGGCGTTCTTCCAGGCCCACCACGTACTCCACCAGCTCCTCAACTTCTCTGCGAAGCTCCCTGTCCAGGACCTTGGATCTGATCCTGTTACGATCGGCGTCTCTGCCTATACAGACCAGGAGGGCTGCCGTCTCCAGGGCGCTGAGCCTGTCAAAAAGGCCCTCCAGGATCATCTCGGCCACCAAGAGCTCTTCTATATGGAGACGGCGAAGGATCTCCGCACCTATGCGGAAGGTGTTCTCCTCACTGAGATACCCCATCTCCCTCAGAACGGCACATTTACCCTCGAACTCCCTCACCAAATAGCCTGAGAGGAACTTAAGCTCCTTCTCCAGCTTCTGAAGCTTCTTGTTGAGATGCCTCTTCTTCCTATCGGTGGCCCTACACTGGGGGCGGTGGGGACAGAAATCGCACTGCTCCAACCGCAGGCTCTTCAGTTGAAATTCCAGACGGGAGATGGCCTGGACCAGATCCCTCCTTTTGAGCTCCAGTCTCTTGAGCCTTTTGGGCGAGACATTCTCCTCACCGTTCAGCTTCCCCTGAAGACCGGCCAGTCTCTCCTTTTTTACAGCAAGGGCTTCCTCCAGTTCCTCTTTGCGCCTGAGGAAGAGCTCCTCCTCGTACTGGCAGGTATAAGTGGGAAGGGACTCCAGCTGGCCCTTCACTTCCTCGATCCTTCTGGACAGGCGCCTCTTGTCCTCCTCGTGCTGGAAAGACCACAGGGAGGCAGAGAGAAAGTCCTCTATCTTCATGAAAGAACTGCGGGCCAGGAGGTTCACCACGGAGTTGTAGGAGAGCTTGAAAGAACTCTCAATGGGCTCAATGTTCCTCTCCCGATAGACGGGAATCTCCTCCTGGTCCCTGGGATCGAACCTCACCACCACGTACCCCACGTCGTCTATGCCTCTCCTTCCCGCCCTGCCCGCCTTCTGGAAGAACTCCATGTTGGTGAGGGGGCGGAAAGCGTGACCGTCGTACTTCACCACGGTATCGAAGCACACCGTCCGAGCGGGCATATTAACCCCCAGGGCAAAGGTGGAAGTGCAATAGACCACCTTGAGAAGCCTCTGCTCAAAGAGGACCTCCACGGCCCTCTTGATATGGGGCATGAGCCCTGCGTGATGGAAACCCACCCCCTTCAACAGGAGTCCCCTCATCTTATCGAAAAAGGGCCGGGCCTCCTCGGGGATGTCCAGGGAGTTGAGGTACTCCCTCACCCGGCGCTTCTCGGGATTGGTCAAAAAAGAATGGTACCTACCCAACTCGTAGGCATAGGCCTCCACCCGCTTCCGGTTGAAGAGAAAGTAGAGGGCGGGGAGCATCCCCCGGGCCTGAAGATCACTAATAACCTCCAGGTGATTAACGGCCTTGAAGATGGGGCCCTTCTTTCTGTCCCTGCGGTAAGCCTCCACCCGTTTCAAAACCCCTTTCAAAGGCTGGAGACCCGTCTCTTTGGTGATACCCAGAAGCTTGAGGGGCACGGCCCTCTTGGCGTAACGGACCACCTCCGTCTTTCTCTCCTTTATCACCTCCATCCAGAGGGCCACCTCGTGGGCATTGGGAGCCGTGGCCGAGAGACCCAGGATCTGGGTCTCGGAGGGCAACAAAACGATACTCTCCTCCCATGCAGCTCCCCTGTCCACATCGGCCAGGTAATGGACCTCATCGTAAACCACCAGAGTGGGGGCCTCTTCCAGGGTTCCCTCCTGGAGCATGTTCCTCAAGACTTCGGTGGTCATGACCAGCAAAGGGGCCCTGTCGTTCACTACCTCGTCACCCGTGATGAGGCCCACCCTCTCTTCCCCAAAGAGCTGGGAGAACTCCCTGAATTTCTGGTTACACAGGGCCTTCAGGGGAGCGGTAAAGATGATGCTTCCCCCCTTCTCCAGAATCTCCCAGGCTATGTGGTCCACTATAGCCGTCTTGCCCGTCCCCGTAGGGGCGGCCACTATGAGGTTTTTACCCTCCTGAAGCTTCCTGATGGCCTGCTTCTGGAAGGAGTCCAAGTTTTCATAGGGAATCATGGTACCCTTTCCTCCAGTCCTTCCGGGCAACTATATGTCTAAAATAGATTTATTCAACTCTTTGTGAATTTGGACACAACCATGACTTGGCTCCCCTCGATTGCAGGGATGGGGTAAAGGTCATAATTTAGTATGGGTTCCACCGGTGGAGGCAAAATGGAGAAGAACAGGGAACTGGCCAAAATCTTCGATAGAATTGCCGATTTTCTGGAGTTCAAAGGGGACAGTATCTACCGCATCAACGCCTACAGAAAGGCGGCCAGGGTGATCAAAGACCTCCCGGAAGACATAGAAGCGCTGTATAAAGAGGATCGCCTGAAAAGCATCCCCGGCATAGGGGAGAAGATCGCCTCAAAGATCCAGCAGTATTTTGAAGAGGGCACCATACAGAAGTTTGAAGAGCTCCGAAGAGAGATCCCCGAGGAGCTCATGGTCCTTCTGGACGTTCCCAACCTGGGTCCAAAGACCCTACGTCTGGCCTACCAGTCCCTGGGAGTGAGAAATCTGGAGGACCTGAAACGGGCGGTGAAGGACGGTTCCCTGGCCAGGCTGCCGGGCATGGGGCCCAAAAAGGTGGACAAGATCAGAAAGGGTCTGGAGATCTTCCTCAGAGGCCAGGAGAGGATGCTCCTGGGAGAGGCCCTGCAGATAGGGGAAAGGATTCTGGGCCACCTTTCACCCCTGGCCATCCGCATCTCCCTGGCGGGCTCCCTCAGAAGGATGAAAGAGACAGTGGGAGACCTGGACGTGCTGGCCACGGGAGACAGACACAACATAATCCAGGGCTTCGTGGAGACCCCCGGGGTGACCGAGGTGCTGGCCAAAGGAGAGACCAAAGCCTCCATCCTCATGGACGACCGCCAGGTGGACCTGAGGGTAGTGAAAGAAGAAGAGTGGGGCTCGGCCCTCCAGTACTTCACGGGCTCCAAGGAACACAACGTCCATCTCAGGGAGATGGCCAAAGAACGAGGCCTCAAGATCAGCGAATACGGGGTCTTCTCCATAGAGACGGGGGATAGACTGGCAGGGACCACGGAAGAGGAGGTCTACCACCTCCTGGGACTGGAATACATCCCCCCGGAACTCCGGGAAGATCGGGGAGAGATCGAGGCCGCCAGGGAGAAGAGACTGCCCAGACTGGTGGGATACGACCAGGTGAAGGGAGACCTCCACGTCCATTCCCGATGGTCCGACGGCACGGCAGACCTGGAAGAACTGGCCCGGGAGGGGGCCCGCCTGGGTTATGAATACATAGCCATCACCGACCATTCCAGGTCCATGAAGATCGCCCACGGCCTGGACGAAAGGAGACTGGAGGAACAGATCAAGGTCATCAGGGATATCAACTCCCGGAGGATAGGGTGCCATCTCCTGGCGGGGATAGAGGTGGACATCCATCCCGACGGCTCCCTGGACCTGGACGAGGCCGTTCTGAAAGAGCTGGACTGGGTGGTGGCCTCCATCCACTCCCACTTCCATCAGGATGCCACAGAGAGGTTGCTGGCCGCCTGCCGCTCTCCCTGGGTCCATTGCATAGGGCACCCCACGGGACGCATCATCTTCTCCCGGGACCCCTATCCCCTGGATCTGGATGCCATTCTCAGGGAGGCCGCCGCCACCGGCACCGCTCTGGAGATCAACTCCCACCAGGATCGGCTGGATCTCAACGACATTCACGCCAGGAAGGCTCAAGAGATGGGGGTGAAGCTGGCCCTGGGCACCGACGCCCATCATCTGGGACAGCTCTGGATGATACGCCTGGGCATTGGAGTTGCCAGAAGGGCCTGGCTTGAATCCCGCCATGTGCTCAATACTTACCCATTGGAGGAACTCCTGGCCCTCACCAAAAAAGGAATAAGGAGGAAATGATGCCCGTCAGTTACAGGAAGGTTCTTTGTGCAGTCAACATCACCGAATCCGCAGAGGAAGTGGTCCGGCACGCCGCCAGTATCTGCAAGAGGTACAACGCCACCCTCTATCTCCTCTACTCCATGGAAGAGAAAACGGCTGATGCCCTGGCCGCCAGGATAGGCCAGGTCCTGTCCGGAGAGGCCCTCAGGGAGTATCAACAGCTTCTCACCACCCTGGAAGAGAGGGACTCCTTCATCCTCAGAGACATGGCCATGAAGGCAGAAAACCTGAGTGGGTGCCAGGTGGAGACCATCATCACCCGGGGCAAACCCCACGAGGAGATCCTCAAGGCAGCCCAAGAGAAAGGGGTGGATCTCATAGTCATTGGCAGCCACAGCCTCCCCCCTCTGAGCAAGGTGCTCCTGGGATCCACGGCAGAGAAGGTGCTCCACAGGGCCAAACGTCCCGTGCTCTTGGTACCCATAACAAAAACAGGCTGAGGCTAAGGTTAAGTAAAGACTAGAGGTACTCTTTCTTCCACTTTTCCAGGAGGAAGAGGGCCTCCATGGGGGAGAGACGGGAGATGTCCAGGAACCGAAGCTCGTCCCTCAAGGGATCCTCCTCCATGGAGATGAGAAGGGGCTGCCCCACCACCGGGACCTGGGGCAGTCTGCCTCTCTCCAGAGTATTAAGGATCTCCACAGCCCTCTCCGTCACCTCCCTGGGAAGGCCCGCCAGCCTGGCCACGTGGATCCCGTAACTCCTGTCAGTGGCCCCGGGCACCACCCTGTGGAGAAAGACCACCTGATCCTTCCACTCCCTCACTTCCACGTTGTAGTTCTTCACACCGGGCAACAGAAAGGCCAGCCTGGTGAGCTCATGGTAATGGGTGGCAAAGAGGGTGAAGGCCCCCAGCCTGCCGGCCAAATACTCCACCGTAGCCCAGGCCAGGGCCAGCCCGTCGTAGGTGCTCGTTCCCCTGCCCACCTCATCAAGGATGACGAGGCTCTGCGGGGTGGCATGGTGGAGGATGTTGGCCACCTCCTCCATCTCCACCATGAAGGTGGACCGCCCCCCGACCAGCTGATCCCCCGTGCCTATCCTGGTGAGTATTCTGTCCACGGGAGAGAAGGTCATGGACCGTGCAGGGACAAAGGAACCCATCTGGGCCATGATCAACAGGAGGGCCACCTGGCGGATATAGGTGGACTTGCCGCTCATGTTGGGTCCCGTGATGATGTGGAGAGCCTCTTCGGGAACCAGGAGGGTAGTGTTGGGCACGAACTCCTCCTTCAGCTGGGCCTCCACCACGGGATGGCGGCCATCCTCTATATGCACCATCCTTTTCCGGGCCAGGGAAGGACGCACATACCCCCTGTCCAAGGCCACCCGGGCCAGGGACACCAGGACATCGGTGAGGGCCACCCGCCTGGCAGCCTCCTGGATCCGATCCACCTCCCGGGACAAGGACTCCCTGAGCTGGAGAAAGAGCTCCTGTTCCAGGGCCACGGACCTCTCCCTGGCGGAGAGAATGCGATGCTCCAGCTCCTTGAGCTGGGGGGTGATGTAGCGCTCGGCGTTGGCCAGGGTCTGCTTCCTCTCGTAGTGGTCCGGTACCTTGGACAGATGGGCCCTGGTCACCTCGATGTAGTATCCAAAGACCCTGTTGAAACGCACCTTTAAACTGGGAATGCCGGTGGCCTCCCGCTCCCTGGCCTCCATCTCCTCCAGGACACGCTCTCCACGGAGGGATAAATCCCTCAACTGATCCAGCTCCCGGTGATAGCCTTCCCTAAATATCCCCCCCTCCTTCCAGGAAAGGGGGGGTTGGTCCACCAGGGCATCTTTCAGGAGGATGGCCAGATCCTCCATGGAGTCCCACCCCTTTTTTAGGGCCTCCCACAAGGAGGACTCCAGAGGGGTCAGCCGGGAGCCCAGTTCCTTCAACACTCCCAGGGAGTCTCTCAAAAGAGCCAGATCCCGGGGAGTGGCCAGGCCCAAAACCACCCTGCTGGCCAAACGTTCCATGTCCCTCACCCGTTGGAGGAGGGTTTCCAGGGATTCCAGGACATGCCTCCCCTCCACAAGCTCTCCCAGGGCCCCCCACCTCTCCTCCATCCCCCGGGAATCCAGGAGGGGGTGGAGGAGCCATTGGGTGAGAAGACGCCTCCCCATAGGGGTTTTCGTCCTGTCGAGGACAGCCAA
>JALUVF010000020.1 GCA_027020915.1 bacterium | reverse complement strand
CAAGGACGCTGAACAGGAGATGATCCTCAAGGTCTTTCGGTTCAGCCATACCCGGGTGGGGGAGATCATGACTCCCAGGACGGAGATGTTTGTGCTGGAGGTGGACACTCCTCCCATGGAGGCCTATGACAGGCTCAAAGAGGTGACTTTCAGAGAGGTCCCCCTCTACGAGGGCTCCATGGACAACATGGTGGGCATCATGAGGACCAAGGACCTCCTGGGCCTTCCCTGGGGAGTGGTCACGGTGGGGAGCCTCCGGGATATCATGACGGAACCCTACTTTGTGCCCGAGAGCAAGGAGGTGGCGGATCTGCTCAGGGAGTTCCAGAAGAAGCGCCTCCATATGGCCATCGTCATCGACGAGTATGGTGGGGTGGCGGGGCTGGTCACCCTGGAGGACGTGATAGAGGAGCTGGTGGGAGAGATCTCCGACGAGTTTGACAGGGAGGGGGAGGAGATGGAGGAGGTGGCCCCTGGTGTCTATAGGGTCTCCCCCCGCATGGCCCTGGAGGATCTGGAGGAGCGCCTGGGGATTCCCTATCCCGATGAGGATGTGGACATAGATACTGTAGGAGGGCTGGTCTTTCACCTCTTCGGCCGGGTGCCCCAGAGGGGGGAGTGGGTGGAGTATGGAGGCTGGCGTTTCGTGGTGGAGGATGTGAAGAGAACCAAGATCCTGAAGCTGCGTCTGGAGAGGGTGGAGGGTGGTGAGGAGGCCTGAGACACCCTTCATTGGAGCCGGGAGTGGGGGCCCCCTGGTACTCCTGGGGATCCCCCTGGAGGCCACCCTTTCCTATCGCCTGGGGGCTGGAGGAGGGCCCGGGGCCGTGAGGGAGGTGTCGGAGGTCCTGGAGACCTACAGCCCTTACCTGGACCTGGATCTGGAGGATCTGGCCTTCAGGGACCTGGGGGACCTCCCCCCCTTGCGGGGTAAGGTGGAGGACTATCTGGACTGGGTCCGGGGATTGGTGGAGGCCTACCTGAGGGAGGGCAAGACCCTTCTGGCCCTGGGGGGGGAGCATCTGGTCACCCTCCCCCTGGTGAAGGCTCATAAGGCCCTGTGGCCAGACCTTGTGGTGTTTCACCTGGACGCTCACATGGACTTGAGGGACCGGTACGAGGGCCTCTCTTTCTCCCATGCCACGGTTATGAGGCGGGTGTGGGAGGAGGTGGAGGGGAGGGTCTACCAGGCGGGGATCAGATCGGGGACCCGGGAGGAGTGGTCCTTCTCCCGGAAAAACTGTCGTCTGGCTCCCTTTGACCTCTCCGCCTTGGGGACTCTCCTGGAGGAGGCAGGCCAAAGCCCCATCTACCTCACCCTGGATTTGGATCTGGTAGACCCTGGATTCCTGCCGGGAACGGGCACCCCTGAGGGGGGAGGGGTGGCCCCCAGGGAGCTCTTTTCGGCCTTGCCTCTCTTTAAGGGAAGACGCCTGGTGGGGGCCGACGTGGTGGAACTCTCCCCGGTCCATGATGTCACCGGAGCCTCCGCCATCCTGGCGGCCAAGGTGGTGAGGGAGCTCCTCCTCCTTTTGGGCCAAGCCCGGGAGGATTTCTAGGCTCGAGGTTCAGAGCCGAAGGGCTTTCCTCCTTTGAATCATTCTGGGGACAACCTTGAACATGGAACTTTGAACAGCAGGTTGAACCCCTTGCCAACTCTTTGGCCTTTGTGGTAGAACCCCCCTCACGCTGGGGTAAAGGGTCCCCTATGGGCCCTTTTTGCTTTTGACAGGGATAAAGGGTTGGTGATTAGGTAGGATTGATCCGGATTAGGAGGATGGGTGATGCCCAAGGCAAAGACCAAGATGAAGACCAACAGGAGTGCCGCCAAGAGGTTTAAGGTGACGGGGTCTGGCAAGTTGAAGAGACGCAAGGCGGGGAAGAGCCATCTCTTGGAGGAGAAGCCCGCCAAGAGGAAGAGGCGGTTGCGCAAGGCGGCTCTGGTGGGCAAAGAGGAGATGGAGCGTATGAAGAGGCTTCTCCCCTACGCCTTCTGATGGATCTGGGCCAGGCCCAGGGGAGACCTTTGAAGAATTTAGAGACGGGGATCCCGGGAGGGGTACCCTAGAAGGAGGAAAGAGGCATGCCTAGAGTTAAGGGAGGCCCTAAGACCAGGCATCGTCGCAAGAAGTGGCTGAAGCTGGCCAAGGGCTATTACGGGAACAAGAGCAAGACCTATTCTGTTGCTCGCCAGACGGTGATCAAGGCCCTCGCATATGCATACAGGGACAGGAAGAACAGGAAGAGGGACTTCAGGAGGCTCTGGATCACCCGGATCAACGCCGCGGCTAGGCTCCATGGCCTCACCTACGGCCAGTTTATCCATGGCTTGAGGCTGGCCCAGGTGGAGGTGAACCGGAAGATGCTGGCGGACCTGGCTGTCAGGGAGCCCCAGGCCTTTGCCCGTCTGGTGAACCTGGCCCGGGAGCAGCTGGACGTGGCCTGACCCCGCTTTGGATGAGCGCGTAAAAGGGCGGGGTGTGAGGGAGTCGTGATCCCCTTTGTCCTCGGGCAAGGGCCGAAGGCCCAAGGTGTCCTGGGGAGCTTATGGTCCTGGGGCCCGGGGCTCTTTCTTTCCTTGTACCGCCCATGCATGCTGCCATGAGATACGTTGCCGTCCTGGGGATAGGTCGTTTTGGCTACAGCGTGGCCAAGACCCTCTCGGAGATGGGCTGTCAGGTCCTGGCCATCGACAAGGATGGCACCAAGGTGAAGCAGCTGGAGGACCTGGTGACCCAGGCCGTTCAGCTGGACGCCACCGATGAGAGGGCCTTGAGGGCTGTGGGTATCAAGGACGTGGACGTGGCCGTGGTGGCCATCGGTCAGAACATGGAGGCGAGCATTCTGGTCTCCCTCATTCTCAAAGAGATGGGCATCCCCTACGTCCTCTCCAAGGCCGTCACTCCCCAGCATGGACGGGTACTGGAGAAGATCGGCTGTGATCGGGTGGTCTACCCCGAGGGGGATATGGGGGTGCGGGTGGCCCGTTCCCTGGTCTCCCCCACCATCCTGGATGAACTGGAGATCTCCAGGGACTACGGTATTTACGAGGTCCAGGTCCCCCGTTCCCTGGCGGGGAAATCCCTGGCCCAACTGGCTTTCAGGAGCAAGTTCAATCTGAACGTCATCGCCATAAAAGATCACTCCGGCGATATCAACCCCTCCCCCGGGGGGGAGGACGTGCTGGAGGAGGGGCAGGTTTTGGTCCTCCTGGGGAGAAAAGAGGACCTGAACCGCTTCGAGAAGGCCATGAAGAAGTGGAATAAGGAGAGATGAGAGAGAAGCTGGAAGCCCTTAAGGAGAAGGCCCTGAGAGAGCTGGAGGGACTGGACTCCCTTCAGAAGCTCAGGGAGTTTCAGGTGCGCTATCTGGGCAGGAAGGGGGAGCTCAAGTCCCTTCTCAAGGAGATGGGGCGACTGGCCCCTGAAGAGAGACCCTTGGTAGGCCAGCTGGCCAACAGGATAAAAGACCTTGTGGAGAAGGCCATAGCCGAGAAGGAGAGGGTTCTGAGGGCTCAGGAGGAGGAGCGTCGACTGGAGGCTGAGAGGATCGACGTCACCCTCCCCGGTAGGGGCCCGGACCTGGGGGGAGTCCATCCCCTCACCCGGGTTCTGAGGGAGATAGAGGAGGTCTTCATCTCTCTGGGCTTTCAGGTGGCCCAGGGCCCGGAGATAGAGACGGACTACTACAACTTCGAGGCCCTTAACATACCTCCCCACCATCCCGCCCGGGACATGCAGGACACTTTCTACATCGAGGGGGGGCTCCTTCTGAGGACCCATACCTCTCCGGTACAGATTCGGGTCATGGAGAGGTTCCGTCCTCCCATTCGCATCATCGCCCCTGGCAAGGTCTATCGCCGGGATGCCGATGTCTCCCATACCCCCATGTTCCACCAGGTGGAGGGACTCCTGGTGGACGAGGTGACCACCTTTGCCGATCTCAAAGGGGTGCTGGAGGAGTTTGCCCTTCGCCTCTTCGGTCCCCAAACCCGGGTGCGCTTTCGCCCCAGTTACTTCCCCTTCACAGAGCCCAGCGCAGAGATGGATATCGGATGCGTCATGTGCGGCGGAGAGGGATGTCGGGTGTGCAAGGGGACGGGGTGGCTGGAGATCCTGGGTTGCGGCATGGTGGATCCCGCCGTCTATACCTTTGTGGATTACGATCCCCAGGTCTATCGGGGCTTCGCCTTTGGCCTGGGAGTGGAGCGGATCGCCATGCTCAAATACAGGATCGACGATATCAGGCTCTTCTTTGAGAATGACCTGAGATTCCTGAGGCAGTTCTTGTGAGGGTGCCATGCTCTTTACCTTGAATTGGCTGGACGAGTTCGTGGATTGCAGGGACCTCTCCCCCCAGGAGATTGCCCATAGCCTCACCATGGCAGGCCTGGAGGTGGAGGGGGTGAGCTATCTGGGAGAGGGACTGGAGAGGGTGGTGACGGGCCGGATCCTGGCCCTCAGGGAGCATCCCCAGGAGAGGCGCTGGAAGGTGTGCCGTCTCTCCCTTGGGAACCAGGAAGTTCAGGTGGTGAGCGGGGCTCCCTATCTGGAGGAGGGGCTCAACGTTCTGGTGGCCCTTCCCGGGACTCGCCTCCCCAACGGTACGGTGGTGGAGACGGTGGAGCTCAAGGGAGTGGAGTCCCAGGCCAATCTGGTGTCGGAGATAGAGCTGGATCTGGCCCAGGAGGGGGAGGTGGAGACGGTGATCTTCCTGGAGGAGGATGTGGAGCCTGGCCAGAAGGCCATCCCCCTCCTTCACATGGACGACTTTCTTCTGGAGACCAGTCCCACCCCCAATCGGCCCGACTGTCTGGGGGTCCTGGGAGTGGCCCGGGAACTGGCCGTTCTTCTGGATCGTCCCCTCAAGATGCCCCAGGTTTCCTTTCCTCAAGAGGGGCCTCCTGTGGATGAGGTGGTGGAGGTGGAGATCAGGGATCCAGACCTGTGTCCCCGCTACTGCGCCCGTTACGTGGAGGGGATAAAGACGGGTCCTTCGCCCCTGGCCATGAAGGTCCGCCTCAAAGCGGCGGGCATCAGGGCCATCTCCAATGTGGTGGACGTCACCAACTATGTCCTGGTGGAGCTGGGCCATCCCCTCCATGCCTTCGACTACGACGACCTGAGGGGTCACAGGATCGTGGTGAGGAGGGCCAGGGAGGGAGAGGTTTTGGTCACCCTGGACGGTAACGTGAGGGAGCTGGAGCCCGATATGCTCCTCATAGCCGATGCTGAAAGGGGCGTGGCCCTGGCGGGGATCATGGGGGGTGCCAACTCTGAAGTGAGGAGGCGCTCTGAGCGGATCCTCATAGAGAGCGCCTTTTTCCAACCCACCTCCATCAGGCGCACGGCCAAGAGGCTGGGCATCTCCACGGAGGCCTCCAAGCGCTTCGAGCGGGGAGCCGATATAGAGGGGCTGGTCTTGGCCCTGGATCGGACCACCCAGCTCATTCTGGAGGTGGCGGGGGGAAAGGCGGCCAGGGGCATGGTGGATGCCTATCCCCAACCATACCATCCCAGGAAACTCACCCTCTCTCTGGAGGGGTTGGACAACTTTCTGGGCACCTCTGTCCCCCATCAGGAGGCCGAGCGGATCCTGATGGGGTTGGGCTTTGCCCCCAGGAGGAAGATGGGTCAGCTGGAGGTGACGGTGCCCTCATACAGGGCCTTCGACGTCACCAGGGAGATAGATCTTGTGGAGGAAGTGGCCCGGGTTTACGGATACCACAGGATTCCGTCCACCATGCCCTCGGGCCCCCTGCCCAGGGAGCGGGTGGAGAGCCAGAGATCCCTCGTCATGGAGGCCCAGGCCCTGCTGTCGGGATTGGGTCTGGTGGAGACCATAAACTATAGCTTCATAGCCTCCTCTTCCCTCGAGACCCTGGGTTTCCCTCGGGAGGACCCCAGGGCCCATCCCGTGGCCATCGTTAATCCCCTGAGCGAGGAGATGGCGGTCATGCGGACCACCCTTCTACCGGGCCTCCTGGCCACGGCTCAAGCTAACGAGAAGGTTCAGGTGAAGGACATGGCCCTGTTTGAGGTGGGCCACGTCTTTTTGAAGGAGGGAGAAGGTATCAGGGAAGAGCTCTGCGGGGCCCTCCTGGCCATGGGTAAGAGGGGCACCGCCTGGGACGACAGGGGTAAGGAGTACGACTTCTTCTTCGTGAAAGGGGTGGTGGAGGAGTTGGTGAAGCGCATGAAGGGGGGAGAGGTCACTCTGGAGCCCTGGAGCGAACCCTATCTCCACCCTGGCAGGGCGGCCCGGATCCTCCTGGACGGTTCCCCCCTGGGTCACATGGGAGAGATCCATCCCCGCCTGGCCAGGAGATATCGGTTATCTGGCAGGTGTTACGTGGCGGAGTTCTCCCTGGAGACCCTGGCCGGGGGAAGGGCCATGGTGTTCGAACCATTACCCAGGTTTCCCGGTACCACCAGGGACCTCTCCATGATCGCTCCCCGCTCTCTCTCCCATGCCCGGATCCTGGCCGCCATGAAGGAGTTGGCTCCGGACCTCCTTTGGGAGATACGTCTCATCGACCTGTATACCGGTCCTCCCATTGAAGAGGGGAAGAGGAGCCTCACCTACTCCCTTCTCTATCGGGCCCATGACAGGACCCTCACCGACGAGGAGGTGGAGGGGGTCCACCTCAGGTTGGTGGATGAGCTGGAAAAACGCCTTCCCATAAAGGTCCGCAGGTAGCGGGGATCTCTGAGGGGAGGGAAAAACCATGGTCAGGGGGTGGGTTATGAAGAAGGTGGTGGTCTTTTTGACCTTTCTCATGGTGATGGGGGCCTCCAGTGTGATGGCCTATCAGTGTGCCAAGGGCCCTTCCAGGGAGGCGGGGCAGTTGTTCACCAGCATCGTGGAGAACCTGGTGAAGGGGAACACCCAGGCCATCTTGAAGGTCTCAAACGAGAAGATCAGGGCCAAGGTCCAGGATTTCAAGAAGATGGTGGACTATGTGGCCAGCTACGGCGAGCCCAAGAGCATGAGCCTCATCGGCTACAAGTGTTATCCCCAGGACCCCGGGTTCGAGAGGTTTTACGGTGTCTTGTGTTACCCTAAGAAGAAGGCCATGGGCGTGGATATCACCCTCACCCACACGGAGAAGGGCCTGATCCTGCGCCACCTCCGCCTGGATGTGAGGGAGGGGCTGGAGAAGTTCTGCCGGTAGGAGAGAGATGAATCTGGGGTTCATTGGGCTGGGCCGTCTGGGCAGGGCCATAGCGGGGAGGCTCCTGGACCGGGGCCATTCTTTGAGGGTATGGAACAGGACCCCGTCCAGGGCCCAGGGCCTGGACGGGGAGGTGGTTCCCTCCCCTGCCGCGGTGGCGGAGGGGAGCCAGGTGGTCTTCCTGTGCCTCTTCGACAGCCAGGCGGTGCGTTCCGTTCTCACCGGGGAGGGAGGCCTCCTCTCAGGGCCTGTTTCCGGGAGAGTGGTGGTGGATCTCACCACAAACCATTTCAGGGAGGTGGGGACCTTTTATCGCCTGTGTGAGAGGGCAGGGTGCACCTACCTGGAGTCGCCGGTATTGGGGAGCGTGGTTCCCGCCTCCAAAGGTGCCCTCACAGTCCTGGTCAGTGGTGATGAAAGGGGATTTGAGAGGGTGAAACCCCTCCTGGAAGACATCGGCAGACACATCTTCTACCTGGGGGAGCCGGGGATGGCCACAAAGGTGAAGCTGATAAACAACCTCACCCTGGGGAGTTTCATGGCCACCATTGCAGAGGCACTGGCCATGGGTGAGAAGGTGGGTGTCAGCAAGGAGAGGGTGTTGGAGGTCCTTTCCGTGGGGGGTGGGGACTCTCTGGTTCTCAGGGCCAAGAGGGAGAAACTGCTCCAGGAGGACTTTTCCCCCCACTTTTCCTGTGCCCTTATCTACAAGGATCTCCACTATCTTCAGGACCTGGCTTATGACCTCAAGAGGCCCCTCTTCACCGGGGCCGTGGTGAAGGAGCTTTATGCCCGGGCCTTTGAAGAGGGTGTGGACCGGGAGGACTTCTCGGCGGTCTACAAGTTGCTCAAGGAGGGGTAGCCTGGAGGAAGGGTCCCGGGCCCATTCATCTCTCTTCCACTATGTATCTGGCCACCACCTTCTCAAAGGCGTCCACCACCTTGGGATCGAACTGGGTGCCGGCTCCCTTGCGGATCTCCTCCAGGGCCACCCAAGGCGGTCGTCCCTTGCGGTAAGGCCTGTCCGACACGATGGCGTCGTAGGCATCGGCCACGGCGATGATCCGGGCGCCCAAGGGGATCTTTCTCCCCTGGGTCCTTTCCATCCCTTTTATGTAGAAGTCGTGATGGGCCAGGATGAGGGGAACGGCTTCCTTCAGGATGTCACCCATCTTCAAGACGATCTGGGCCCCCTTCTCGGTGTGGGTCATCATGGTTTCCCTCTCCTGGGCCGTGAGAGCGGCGGCCTTTCCCAGCAGGTCTGTGGTGATCTCGAACTTGCCGATGTCGTGGAGGAGCCCGGCCACCCTGACGTTCTCCACCTCCTCTTCTCCCAGACCCATGGCCGCGGCGATGTCCATGGCGATATTGGCCACCCTCACGGAGTGGGCCTCGGTGTAGCGATCCACCGATTCCATGAGCTTGCAGAGGATCTCCAGTACCCCTATGTAGGCCTTGCGTAAGGCTTCGTACTGCCTCTTCTTCTCCTCGGTGAGGTATCCCACCGTGTAGCCTGCCAGGACGAGGAAGCCTCCCCAGGGCAGGAGGTTCATGGTGAGGGTGAGGGGGGTATAGGATACCCCCATGTTCAGGTATTTCTGGGGAAAGAGAACGGCGGTGAGGATGACGGACAGGATGGATGCAAAGGCCGTCAGGACCCCTCCCCTTCGCCCCATGGCGTAACCTGCGGCCAGAGTGGGCAGGTAGAAGAAGTTCAGGAATCCCAGCTTCTCTGGCACGAAGAGGATGGTGATGGAGAGCCCCAGGAGGATGGTGATCACCAGGAGCAGTTCCAGTCTGGTGATCCGGGACTTTTTTGCCGTATCGTCGGGCATGGGGTTTCTCCCCCGGGGTAGATCACTCCATAAAGAGTTCTACCACCTTGAATTGTTCCACGTCCACCAGGCCCAGATCGGTGATCTTCAACTTGGGTATGACGGGAAGGGCCAGGAAGGATAGGGCCATGAAAGGGTTGTCCAGGGTGCAGCCCAGCTGGATGGCGGCCCTGTGGAGGGCCTGGACTTCCTGGGCCACCCTCTCCACGGGCTCCAGGGAGACCAGGCCTGCCAGGGGGAGGGGGAGGGCGGCCAGGACCTTCTGGCCTTTCACCACCACCAGTCCACCTCCCATATCCTCCACCTTTCTCACAGCCAGGAGCATCTCCTGGTCCGAGGCACCCACCACCACCACGTTATGGGAATCGTGGGCCACACTGGAGGCCAGGGCCCCTTCCTTTAGGCCAAAGCCCTTGATGAGACCCAATCCCACGTTGCCCGTCCCTTTGTGGCGCTCTATCACAGCCACCTTCAGGAGGTCCTGAGCCGGGTCGCTCACCACCCAGCCATCTCTGGAGGGTGGCTTCGCCACTTCTTCCTCGGTAGCAATTTGGTTGGGGATCACTCTAATGACCCGGGCTCTGGTGCCTTTGACGGGGATGGCGAAGGGTCTTTCCGGAAGCCTCATGTTGAAGGAGGGAGGAGGGGGTTCGGGCAGGGCCGTGTCTATTCCCTCCAGAAGGATCCCTTCCTCGGCCACTAGGCGGCCCTTCTTGAAGACCATCACGGGAGAGAAGTCCCGGAGGTCCTTCACCACCACCATGTCGGCCATGTATCCCGGCGCAATGGCCCCCCGGCGCCTGAGGTTGAAGTAGAAGGCCGGGTTGAAGGTGGCCATGCGCACCGCCAGGTTGGGGGCGATGCCCAGGTACACGGCCTTCCTCAGGAGGAAATCTATGTGGCCCTCTTCCAGGAGGTCCTGGGGATGGCGGTCGTCGGTCACCAGCATAAATCGGGAGACACCGAAGGCCCTCACCAAGGGGATGAGGGCCGACATGTTCTTGGCCGTGGACCCTTCCCGGATCATGATATACATGCCCCTTTTCAGCTTCTCCTCGGCCTCTTTCAGATGGATGCACTCGTGGTCCGAGGTGATGCCAGGAGCCACGTAGGCTGAGAGGGCCTCTCCCGTGAGACCGGGGGCGTGGCCGTCCACCTTCTTCCCCCTTTCCAGGGCCAGGTGGATCTTCTCCAGGGTCTGGGGATCTCCCTGGATGACTCCGGGGAAGTTCATCACCTCCCCCAATCCCACCACCCGGGGATGGTCTAGAAGGGAGTCCAGCTCCCTGGCTCCCAGGGTGGCCCCCGAAGTCTCCAGGGGTGTGGCCGGGACGCAGGAAGGGGCGGTGAAGAAGATGTCCATGGGCAGGTGCCGGGTGATACGGAGCATGTACTCCACCCCCTCCACCCCCAGGACATTGGCCATTTCATGGGGGTCGGCTATGATGGCCGTGGTCCCCCTCACCAGAGCGGCCTTGCAAAACTGGGCGGGGGAGACCAGGCTCGACTCCAGGTGGATGTGGGCGTCTATGAAGCCCGGGAGAAGATAGGCCCCTTTGAGGTGAAAGGTCTCCTGGGCGGGGAAGTCCAGGCCCAGGGCCGCCACGTACCCCTCTCTTATGGCCACATCCTTCCTCTCGATCTTGCCGGAGAAGACGTCCATTACCTGAGCCTCTCTCAAGACCAGGTCGGCGGGTTCCCTCTTGGTGGCGGTGTCGATGAGCTTCTTCATGAGGGCCACATCTATGGCGGTGGCGGCCTCTGTGTGGGTCTTTTCGTCCATCTCCCTCTCTCCCCAGAAATAGGTATTGGATGGGAAGGGGCCTTGTCAATGGAGCCTTCTTGAAGAAGGGGTGAGGAGCCGGATATGATGGCATGCCAAATCCTTGGGGGAGGTTGTTTTGAGGGAGGAGAGTCTGGAGGCCATCTTCGCGGGGATGAGGAGGGTGAGGCCTGCCTTCCGTAAGCTTTTCACCCTGGCCTCCGATCTCACCGATGTGGAGGTGGTGATTCTGGGCAAGATGGTGGAGGGAGGGGTGGAGGAGGTCTCCATAAAGGAGCTCTTTGACGATCTCAGCCCCATCCGGCCCAGTAAACTCACCCAGGTGACCAACCGTCTGGAGGAGAGAGGGCTCATCAGGAAGGAGAGGGACCCCAGGGATCGACGCAGGATCAGGGTGATCATCACAGACAAGGGCCGGAGGGAGTACGAGGCCCTTCAAGAGAGGATGCGTTCCATGCTCTATGGGGCTGTGCGTACCCTCTCTCCCCAGGAGATAGAGATCCTTGTGCGGTCTCTGGAGATCTGGCAGCGGGCCTTGGAAGATCTGTAAGGGTTATTGGTATCTGATCCGGGGATCGATGAGGGCGTATGAGACGTCCGCCATGAGGTTTCCCAGGAGGGTGAGCACGGCGCCGATGGTGAGGATGCCCATGATGGTGGGGTAGTCCCTGGCCAGGGCCGCCTCGTAGAAGAGCTGGCCCATGCCGGGGATGGCGAAGATGGTTTCGAAGATCACCGACCCCCCGATGAGCCCCGGTACCGATAGGCCCAGGAGGGTGACGATGGGCATGAGGGCGTTTTTCAGTGCGTGCCTTCTGATCACCTCTCCTTCGGTGAGGCCCTTGGCCCGGGCGGTAATGATGTAGTCCTGGCCCAGGACCTCCAGCATGCTCTGTCTCATGTACCGGGAGAATCCCGCCAGTCCTCCGAAGGCCGCCACGAAGACGGGAAGGATAATGTGTTTGATCCTGTCCCACCACAGGGCCATGCCGTGGAGCTGATCGGCGTTTAGGGACTCCAGCCCGGAGATGGGTAGCCAGTGGAGTTTGATGCCCAGGAGGATCATGAGGAGAAGGGCCAGCCAGAAGGAGGGGGTGGAGAAGCCTATGAAGACGAAGACGGTGAGGGATCGGTCCAGAAGGGAGTTCCTCTTCATGGCCGACACGATGCCTATGGGGATGGCCACGGCCAGGATGAGGATCATGGAGAGGAGGTTGAGGGTGAGGGTGATGGGGATGCGTTCGGCGATCTTCCTCATGACGGGTTTGCCGTCCACGAAGGAGTTGCCGAAATCCAGCCTCACCATGCGCTTTACCCACAGGAGGTACTGGACGGGCAGGGGCTTGTCCAGGCCGTAGATCTTCTCCAGACGCTTCACCGCCTCGGGCTTCACCCTGGGATTAAAGGCCCCCTGGTAAAAGGTTGGGTTGCCCGGGGCGAGCCTTATAACGAAGAAGGTGATGATGGTGATGCCCAGGAGCAGGGGCACCATGGAGATGAGCCGTTTCAGTACATAGGCCAGCATGGTCCGGAGTATAGCCCCTTTTGGTATTGCATGCCACCTCCTACCGAGAAAAAGGGGAGGGTCTGGAAGGTTGACTGGGGAATCTGGGGTGGTTATTTTAGCCATCTGCGGAGAGGTGCCCGAGCTGGCCGAAGGGGCACGACTGGAAATCGTGTGTCCGCCCAAAAGGCGGACCGAGGGTTCGAATCCCTCCCTCTCCGCCAGTTTCCCTGTTCGACTTCAGATGACCGCCGCCGGGTCCCACGCGGCAGGAGCCTCCGAACCCCGCCAGGCCCGGAAGGGAGCAACGGTAAGGAGGATCTCCTGGGTGCCGTGGGGTTGCCTGGCGGCGGTCTTTAAATGGGGGGTGGACCTTGGAATTGTTTGAGCAGTTCCTCCTGGTGGGCAGGGACCTCCATGAGAGGGGGCTGGTCACCTCCCACGGGGGCAACCTCAGTGTGAAGAGGGGTGACAGGCTTTTCATCACCCGGAGAGGGGCTATGCTGGGCCACCTGGAGAGAGAGGACCTGGTGGTCCTTCCCTTGGCGGAGGAGTTCCATCCCAGGGCTTCCAGGGAGCTTCCCCTCCACAGGGCTGTCTACCGGTCCACCCGGGCCCGGGCCCTGGTCCATGCCCATCCCCCCCATGCTGTGGCCCTCTCTTTCTCCTTGGATTGGATAGAGCCCGTGGACGCCGAGGGTGCCCTGGCGTTGCCCCGGGTTCCCGTGGTGGAGGTGGAGAGGCCCGTCGGTTCCCAGGAGGTGGCCCAGGCCGTGGCCGTGACCCTGGCGGACTTCCCCGTGGTGGTGGTGAGGGGCCACGGGTCTTTTGCCCGGGGGTGGGATCTGCTGGAGGCCTATCATTACACCTCGGTCCTTGAAGCTTCTGCCAGGGTCCTCTGGCTCCTGAGGGGCTTTAACCCTCCTTCTTTTTGAGGAACCATAAGACCCCTCCCGTAGCGGCTAGGGGGGGAAGGAGGGTGGCCAGGAGGGGAGGAACCCACCCCTCCCTTCCCAGAAGGACGAAGATGGAGTTGCCCCCCCAATAGGCCACCAGGGCCCCCAGGGCGTAGACGATAGCCTTCCATCCCCCTTCCCGGGGGGGCCTCGTGGCTATGGGGAAGACCAGGAGGACCAGGACCAGGGGGGTGAAGGCCATGGAGACCCGTTGGTAAAGTTCCTCCTTCAGGTGGGGCACCGAGTACCCTTCCCGCTCCATGGCCCTGATGTAGTCCCGGAGTTCCCCGTAGGTCATCTCCCAGGCCCCCTTCTTCCTTTCCAGGAGGTTCTGGGGGGTGATATCCAGGGGCACTGGGAGGAGAGGAGGGGTCTTCTCTTTTATGGTGCCCCCTTCTATGGTGATGAGGGTGGGTTTCACCATCTGCCATTTCCCCCCCTCCCACTGGGTCTGAGGGGCCATGGCCAGGGACTGGATCTTTCCGTTCTGGAACCAGATACACCGCATGTTTCGGAATATTCTCTTCCTCTCGTCGAAGAAGTGGATGAAGCAGGCGGTGTTTCCGCTTTTCACCCAGAGGTTTGTGTACCGCAGGTGGAGGGTCTCTTTCTCCTTCTTTATCTCCACCTTCCGTATCTCCGTGCTCTTGGAGATGCCCCAGGGAGCCACATTGAGGTTCCAGAAGGTCATGAAGCATCCCACCACCCCCGCCAGGATGGCCATGGGTATGAGGGCCCGGGAGCTCTTTACCCCCAGGGCCCTCAGGACCACCAGTTCGAAGTTCTTGTTGCTCATCACCACGTAGGCCAAGGTGGCAAAGAAGAAGGCAAGGGGTATCATCTCCTTCATCACCCGGGCCTGGCTGTAGAAGAGGTAGTGGAGGACGCTGGTCATGGGGGACCTGTTTTCCAGGGCGTCGTCTAAGACTTCGAAGAAGAGTATGAGGGTGTATACGGAGGAGAGGGCCACCAGGATGAATGCCGTGAGGCAGGAGTATCTCTTCAGGACGTATCGGGTGAAGATCTTCATAGGCCCACCTTTTCCGACTTTGCCCACAACAGGGCGACTCCCAGGGCGCCCAGGATGATGTCCGGGGCCCATGCCCCCATGAAAGGTGGAAGGATACCTTTCATGGCCAGATTCTGGGAGAGGGTGAGGAACACGTAGTAGAGGAGGAAGACGCCGAAGGCGGTGACGATGCCCGTCCACTTTTCGGATCGGGGGAGGAAGGTGCCCAGGGCCAGGGCCAGAAGGGCAAAGACAAGGGTGGAGAAGGGCAGGGAGAAGCGCTTGTAGAAGTGATTGAGGGTGTCCAGGTACCTGCCTTTGCCTCGCTTTCTGTCCTCTTTCAGTCGCTTCAGGAGATGGGGAAGGGTGAGCTCCTTCTTTGTACCCCCTTTGAGGGAGGAGCTCAGCTCCGAGATGAGGAAGCCGTATCGGTTGAAGGTGAGGAGGTGGTAGTCCTTGTCCTTCACCGAAAGGATCTCTCCATCCTTGAGGAGGAGGGTGATCCCCAGCTTTTTGGGGTTGGTTTTCAGGCGTCCCTTCCGAGCGGTGACGATCTTGGTCATGCCCTTGTTCTCTTCATAGAGGAAGATCCCCTTCAGGTCCCTGTTTTGGGTTCGGCTGCAGTACACCCACAGGCCCCGGGATAGGCCCATGAACTCCCCCTCCTTGATGCCCATCTGGGGTGATGAGGTGACGATGCGGAAGAGGGTTCCCTTGAGGGCTTGGTTGGCCAGGGGAGTGACGTAAAGGGCCAGGAGAGTGGTGACGATGGTGACTCCCGTACCCAGAAGGATGACCGGGGCGGCCATCCTTTTGAGGCTTATCCCCAGGGATTCCATGGCGACGAGCTCCGAGTCGGCGGAGAGGCGGGATATGGCCATGATGGTGCCGAAGAAGAAGGCGGGGGGAATGGCCATGCTAAGAGTGGCCATGGTGACGGCCAGCACGAGATTGAAGATGAGGATGGGGGAGCCGCCTCTAAGAAAGCCGAGAAGATCGGCCAGCCTGCCCAGGAAGAGGAGGAGGATGAAGATGGCCATACCCAGGGAGAAAGAGGATAGGACTTCACCGGTGATGTAACGGTCTAGGGTCCTGAATTTCAGGAGGCTCCACAGGTCGAAGGGAATGGTCCGGGGAGCCCTTTCGGGCCTCACTGGCGGCAGTTCCCGCTCTCTGGGGGAGATGGTCACCTCTGGTGGTGGCTGGGGTGGGGGAATCTCTTTTTTTGGAGGCCCTTCCACCTGTATGGGGAGGCTGGGAGGCTGGGGCTCCTCCTTGGGAAGGGAGACCTCAGGGGGCTTCGGGGGTGGTGGGGGTTTTTCAGGAATGGGGGGGGATTCCGGGGAAAGGATGGCCCTAGTTTCCTTGGGGTGCTCCTCTTTGAGGGGGGATTCCAGGGGTGCTTCCTCTGGAGCCGTCTCCTGGAGGAGTCTCTGGAGGCGGACCAGGATCTTCCTGTTGGGATGGGCAATGATCCCCCCTTTCGGGAAGGTCTCTATTAGGAGCCGGAGGGACTCTTCAGGGGTACACCACTTGTAGGGGTCGTATCCCGGCAGTAGGAAGGCGGCTTTGCCCAGGTTCAACCGATCCAGGTCCCTGGCCACCCCTTCCAGTTCCCCTTTCAGGTCTTCCAGGGTGAGGCTCTCCAGATCCCCCAGGCCGAAGAGGAGTATCCAGTCCACCTTCCAGCGGCCCTGGGTGTTTATGAGGGTCCTCTCTCCCCGTTCACCTTGGATGTTGGTGCCCAGACGCTCGAGGATGAGGTCCAGGGTGTGATTGAGGTAGCCCAGGGCGCCGTGGTGGCCGAAGGGTTTGCCCACGCCTATGACCAGGACTCCCCCTTCCACTTCCGAGAGGATCTCTCCTGCCAGGGTCCACTTGGATGACGGCCGGTGTGTCTCCCCCTTCTCTATGTCCCTTCTCTTCCTCAGCATTTACAGACTCGGGTCCTGGCCAGCAGGTCGTGCCAGCCCCTCTTCTCCCTGTCTCCTATGATCCACAGGAAACCCAGTCCCCAGGCCAGGAGGTTGACCAAGTAGCCCAGAGTCCTGAAAAAGGCCTTGGGATACCCCACGGGATATAGACCCCACTGGTCCGTCACCCTCAGGTTGAGAGCCCATTTGCCCAGGGTCTGGCCGGTGTAGCCCGTCCAGAAGGTGAAGTAGAGAATGAAGACCCCTGCCCGGGGGTAGGGATAGTGGGAGGGCCAGAAGAGGAGGATACCCTCCTCCAGGACCCCCAGCAGGAGGAGGTCCAGGACGAAGGCCCAGAATCTTATGAAGAAGCCTGCGGGTTGGCCCATTATGCACCCTCAGGGGTGGGAGACCTTCACGTCGGGGGGGAGTTTCACCTGGAAAATGGCGGGGTCAATGGGCACGTTGGTCTTGATGTTCTTGAAGGTGACGGTGTTCAGGTTTCCCAGGGAGTCCAGGGTCTCTATCCTTTCGATGAGGAGGGTCTGGGGGTTCAGGTACACGGTCACCTTCTGGATGGGGGTTCCCTTCTCCTTGGGAATGAGGATCAGCACCGGGGTCTTGCCCTCCCTGGTCTCTGTCACGTTGTAGTACTTCTGGATCTGATCCACCAGGGAGAAGAAGGGGCCCCGGGTGACAATGGCCTCCTTGTCCAGGGTGCCCTTGACGGCCTCTTTGTTGATGGGGTCATAGAGGAGAAACCGGTCCCCCTGGGTGATGACAAGCTGGGGGTTGGGGGCTTCGTAGTCCCATCGGCTTTTGCCGGGAACAATGAAGACCTTGCCCTGGTATACGGTCTTTTTCCTGACCCCCAAGGTGGTTTCCTGGATGAAATCCCCTTTCACGGAATGGATCTTCCTGTACTCTGCTTTCAGCCTCTCCAGGATGCTCCCCTGGGCGGCCACGGCGGTGGAGGCCACCAGAAGGATCAGGAGGAGGCTACTCAATCTCCATCTCTTCCTCATCGGTATACTCCTCGAAGGTAGTGTACTCCTTCAGGAACGTGAGTTTAAAGGTGCCCGTGGGCCCGTTGCGCTGTTTGCCGATAATGATCTCCGCTATGCCGCGGTACTCCGGCCTGTCCGGTTTATACACTTCGGGGCGGTAGATGAAGATGATGAGGTCCCCGTCCTGTTCTATG
>JALUVF010000019.1 GCA_027020915.1 bacterium | reverse complement strand
TTTTAGCTTCTCCTGGGCAAAGGCGAGTCTCTCCTTAAGCTCAGGAGGTAGCCCCTCACCCTCGAGGGTGAGGGGCAGGTGGAGTAGGGGTGAGGCATTAGAGATCACCAGTTTTGGGGCCTTCTTTTCTATTTTCTCAAGCAGGGAAAGCACCGAATCAAAATGGATCCTCCATGGGCTCCTACCGCTCACCATCCCTGCTATCAGCGTCTTGTCGGATGGAAAGCCTTCCCTTTCTAAGGTCTCTATATTCCTTTTACCATGCACCAGATCGAGTCCTATTGAAGCGATGGGAAGATCGTATAAAAGGGAAAGCCTATCCACAGAGTCATAGTAGGTGAAGAGATGGATCCTATTCCCCCTACCCAACTCCCAGTATACCTCCCGAAAGAGCCTTATCTCCTCCTCGGTAAGATCCAGCACTAAGGCAGGCTCGTCCATGTGGACCTCCGGGGTATCATCAAGCAGCTCTTCATATACCGAGGCCAGATTCATCAGGGCATCTGCAAAGCCGATACTCTCTTTCAGGCGAGAGAGTTTGAGAAACGTGAAGGGGCCTATGAGATAAGGAATGCCCTTCGTATGAGAAGCTGAGAGTCCCCCGTTCCTCCAGTAAGCATCCTTCATGAATGAGGTCTTGTCTATGTAGGGCACAAGGTAGTGATAGTTGGTGTTGAACCATTTGGTGAGGGGCAAGGCATCCTTCCCTCTACAGAACCTATAGTAATCCTTTAGATCCTCCGCCTCATATACCCCTACCATAAGAGCAGTATCAAGCATCTTGTCGTAGAGGCTGAGCTCATCTATAGGAAAGGCATCTACTGAATCTGCATAAGCCTGAAGCCTTTCCCTTTCCAGGTTCAAAAGACCCCTTCTCAGTTCATCCTCACCGAGCTTTCCACTCCAAAAGCCCTCAACGAGAAACTTGTAAGAGCGATCACGGCCTATTCTCGGGAAACCATAAGCGTATGTCTTTATCTCTTCACTCATCAAAACGTCACCTTACCCCCTATATACCACTGGGCGGTGGGGGCCTCATAGCCTTTCACCTCTTCGTAGTGTCTGTCAAAGATGTTCTGCCCCTTAAGAAAGACCTCAAAGTGAGAATGGACCCTATAGCTTATCTTTCCATCCACTACGGTATAGGCATTGGCATAATATGGCTTAAGATGGCCAGAGGTATCTCTCCGATATGAATCCACCCTATCTCCCACGAACCTAGCGCTTAAGTAAGCCTTTACCTTATCCTTCCAGTTATAAAAGGCCGAGGCACTCCACTGGTTCAGCGGCACCCGCTCCACCCTCAAGTGCCGCTCCCTGTCCTCTGGGTTAGTGTAAGTATAGTTGGCCTTGAGGATAAGGCCTTTGAAGGGCCTCAATGAGAGCCCAGCTTCTATCCCCTGATCCACCACGGTGGCAATGTTCCTGTAGCTCCCCTGCCAGGTCACAGGGTCAATATAGTAGATAATTTTTTTATCAATGGCCTCATGGAAGAAGGTAAAATCAAATGTCAGCCTTTTGGAAAAGAGAAACTGTGTGAAGCCTAACTCGTAGCTTTCCCCTTCTTCCGATGACAACCCCCGATTGCCTCCCAGGAACCACCAGGAAGGATTAGGAGGGGCATAGAGCTCAAAGAGTGTGGGTGTCCTGAAGCCCGTAGCGTATCGGACTTTGAGGATGGTATCCGTAGGCTTCAAATGATAGCTTGCACCCAGATTGTACGTGGTCCTGCCTCCAAAGTCATCAGGGTCATCGTACCTGATGCCGGCTAAAAGAATCACTCTATCCCACACTCTTAGCTCATTCTG
This sequence comes from bacterium, assembly GCA_027020915.1. Classification (GTDB taxonomy): domain Bacteria; phylum Thermosulfidibacterota; class Thermosulfidibacteria; order Thermosulfidibacterales; family B14-G1; genus B14-G1. The sequence goes on along the minus strand of JALUVF010000019.1, from coordinate 2,281 downwards.
GGCATAGTAGCCGATGAGCTGCGTGGTGTGGGAAGGGAATCTGGACTTGCTCACCCGGATACCCAAGGGCCACCCGCCCCAGTAACTGGCAGTTTTGCTCCAATAGGTGCTCTTCCCCTCGTCCTCCCTGTACTCGTATCCCACCACTAATGTGTCTTTGACGTTCTTCCTATCCATCACATGGAGGGTATTTTGCCAGTCTATTTTTTTTATCCTGCCTGTATAGCTTGATTCACTCTTCAACTTGTCTATGACATAGTCCCCCCACGCGGTGTGATACACGGAGTGATCGGTGGACTCAGGATCCCATTTGTCGCTGTACTTCCTTCTGGTATCCGACATCCCCAGCTTTAGCTGGGTCTCCCACCAGTCAAAGGGAATATAGGTAGCAGTAAAGGTGGTAATCAGACGATCGGTTTTCTTATACTGGTTGGGATCGTTCTTGGTTTCATAAGCCTTATAATCAAAGTCATCGTACTGGACATCACCGTTGATAAACCTGAGGGTCCCATCCAAACGCAGGTTCTCCAGGAGGTCAACGCCTATTTTTGCTGCATAGCTTCCCCTCCAGTACCTGTCGTCCTTGGCAATCCCATTGGTCTCCATGTGGGAAGCAGAAAGAGAATAGTCCAAGATTCCCACCTTACCAGATGAAGAAAACCGGGTCTGCCACGTGTCCATGGAACCTGTATAAGCGGATAAGGAAAATGAAGGCTTCTTCTTCCCTGTCTTCGTTATGATGTTTATCACACCCGCCATGGCATCGGAGCCATAGAGTGGGCTCTCAGGTCCTCTAACAATCTCTATGCGCTCGATATCGTCCACGGAGAGATCGGAAAAGTCAAAGGCCCCGCCGATGCTCATGGGATCGTTCACCTCCATACCATCCACCATCACCATGACCCACCGGGAGTCCAGGCCACGTATCCTTAAAGAGGTGGCTCTGCCCGGTCCCCCATAGGCCTGGATGTAGGCCCCCTCCACGTATCTTAGGAGATCAGAGACCGTCTCAAATCCTGTAGCCTTTATCTCGTCCTCGGTGATCACTGAGCTGGACACAGGAAGGATCTTGGCCTTTTCCTTTACCCGGGTGGCTGTCACCACCACCTCCCCCATCCTCGCCACCCCTTTAGGGTTCTCCTGGGCATTTATGGGAAGGACCCATAAAAAAGAGCATAGCACCATCAACAACCACCACCAACACCCTGACCTGATCTGCATTTCATAACCTCCTCTAAAGTTTTTCACAAAAAATCCCCGGCCCTTCCAGAGGAAGAACCGGGGACCGAGCATACCCAAGCACCCAATCCCTCACAGCCCCATTCCCCGAGGGCCTTTTACCGGCATTTGAGCCGGGTGAGGCTCTCCCTGGGCCGGTCTCCTGGCTTCCGGATCGTCCTACTCACCGCCCCTTCCCAGGACTCATAGTCCCAGTGGCCAGATGCGGCTTTCGTCCCCGGTCACAGTGGCGGGTCCGCGCCGGACTTTCACCGGACTTCCCGTCCACCCAGGGGAGAGAAAAAAAGTGTCAAAGATCTGAACACCACTTTTAGAACAAATGATAGGAGGATGTCAATCCCGGGGGAATCCCTTAACTCAAGATCCCATCCAGCCACTCCACCAGACGGGGATGACCCTCTACCACATCCGCCAGGGATTCCAGGGTCTCATCCAGGTAAACATGAAAGTTCAGGGAGCCTTCTCCTCCCAAGCGCTCCAGGAAGGCCCTCCTCAAGGAGTCTTGGGCCAGGATATTGTGGATGTAGGTCCCCCAAACCCTCTCGCCCCAGGACCCGTCCCACCTTCCGTCCTCCAGGACAAAAAGGGGTACACCACCCCGGGTCTCTCCGCTATGGATCTCATATCCCCTTACCTCTTCAGGGAGCCAGGGCCACTCTGCAACCCGACGGGCCCTTACAGGTCCCACCCTCTTCTTCCCCTTCATAACAGTGGATACGGGCAACAATCCCAGGCCAAGCTCCTTACCCCCTCCGTCAACACCCACACCATCCTCCAACTCCTCCCCCAGCATCTGATAGCCTCCGCAAAGCCCCAGGACCCACGCTCCCCTCCTGTGGGCCAGCCTCACTGCCAGATCCAGCCCCTGCTCCTTCATCCACCTCAAATCCGAAAGAGTGGCTCTGGAACCGGGAAGGATCACCAGATGAGCACCAGCTACGGTCAGTGGATCCTGGGTATAAAGAAGAGAAACCCAAGGCTCCAGGGCAAGGGGAGTGACATCGGAAAAATTGGAGATACGGGGATAGTGCACCACGGCTAC
>JALUVF010000018.1 GCA_027020915.1 bacterium | reverse complement strand
TTCCTGGAAGGCCCAGGCCTGGGGAAGATCGCTCTTGTTCACCACCAGGAACCCCCCATCCCCGGCCTCTCTCATCAAAGCCCAATCCCCAGGCTCCAGGGGACGGGACCCATCGAGAACCACCAGGGTGAGATCTGCCGTCTCCATGGCCCCCCTGGCCCGCCTCACCCCCTCCTCCTCGGCCAGATCGCCACTCTCCCGAAACCCTGCCGTATCCATGAAGCGAAAGAGCCTCCCCCCATAGGAGACCTGGGCCTCCACCACGTCCCTGGTGGTGCCCGGTTGATCCGTAACGATGGCCCTGTCTTCGCCCACCAACGCATTGAACAGAGTGGACTTCCCCACATTGGGCAGTCCCACTATGGCCACCCTCACCCCCTCCCGCCTGATCCTCCCTTCATTATAAGTAGTCATGAGCCCTTCCACGGCATCCAGGGAGGAGGCTATCTCACCCTTCAAGTCGGGGGAAAGCTCTAAATCCTCATGGGAGAAGTCTATGGAGGCCTCCAGCTCCACCAGCACCCTCTTGAGCCTCTGGGTAATGGCCTCCATCTCCTTGGAGAGGCCACCCTCCAGCTGCTCCAGAGCCGCCCGTATCCCCTGTTCAGAAGCGCTCTCGATGAGGTCCGCCACGGCCTCGGCCTGGATGAGGTCTATTCTCCCCAGGAGGAAAGCCCGGAGGGTGAACTCTCCAGGCCGGGCCAAGCGGGCACCCGCCCTGATGAAAGCCTCTAAAGCCTTCTCCAAGACCAGAGGTCCTCCGTGACAGGTCACCTCCACAGTGTCCTGACAGGTGTAGCTCTTTGGGGCCTTGAAGAGGGAGAAAAGGACCTCGTCTACCTTCTCTCCCGTATCCGGGTCCACCAGGAAGGCGTAGTGGACAGTATGGGAAGGGAGACGGGTCAAAGAGTAGAGACCACCGGAGGGCCTTCGAAGCACCCTGGAGGCCACGTCGAAAGCCCTTTCCCCTGAGAGGCGCACCACCCCTAAAGCACCCACCCCAGGGGAAGTGGCTATTGCCACAATGGTGTCTTCCAAAGCCCAGCCCATCTCTAATCACCTTTGAAGCCGTTCAGGGCCCCGGTGGTCTCCCCGGAGCCCTCCATGCCTCAAGCGTAAACCGTCTTGATGAGATACTGCTCAAAGATGGTGATAATATTGTTCACCAACCAGTAGATGACCAGTCCTGAAGGAAAATTGATGAAGATAAAGGTGAAGACGATGGGCATGAGCATCATCATCTTGGCCTGGGTGGGGTCACCCATGGGAGTCATCTTCTGTTGAATGAGCATGGTGATGCCCATGAGGATGGGAGTGATATAATAGGGATCCTTGGCGGACAGATCCACGATCCAGAAGATGAAAGGGGCATGCCTCAGCTCAATGGCCACCATGAGCACCTTGTACAAAGCGAAGAAGACAGGAATCTGAAGGATCATGGGGAGGCATCCACCCATGGGGTTCACCTTGTACTTCTTGTACAGGGCCATCATCTCCCGGTTAAGGGCCTGGGGATCATCCTTGTAGGTCTCTTTCAAACGCTTGATGTAGGGCTGGATCTCCTGCATCCTATTCATGGACTTGTACCCCTTCACCGTGAGGGGGTGGAAAACGATCTTGATGAGAATGGTGAGGATGATTATGGCCCAGCCATAGTTATGAACATACTTGTAGATGAAATCCAGGATCTCCAGGGCCGGCTTGGCCAGGATCTTGAACATACCGAACCTGATATTCTCTTCCAGACCTATCCCGTAACTCTTGAGGACGTTGTAATCCTTGGGTCCCATGAAACTCCAGAAGGAGAGATGGCCCTTCCTGGCTATCAGGGCGAGGTAATACTCCCCTTTGGTGGCCCCCTTCCAGATGGTCACCTCGGAAGGCCCCCTGGGCACCAGGGAAGCGGTGAAGTAGAGGGACTGGAGAGAGGTCCACACAAAGCCTGAATAGGTGGCTTGGTTCTCCTTCTTGAGCTTCACTTCAATGGCCTTCTTGCCGTTGTAGACCAGGGGACCCGAGAAGGAGTAGTGGCTCTTCCTATCCTTGGGAGCGATCCTGGGGCCTAGGAGGATGCCCTCCCCTCCCCCTATGCCGGGTAGAGAGGCCCTGACCACCACATCAAACCGGTAATCGGGATAGAAAGTGAAAACCTTTTCCACCCTCACCCCCTTATCGGGGAGATCCAGCAGGAAGGTGACCTTCTTCTCCTTTGGTCCCTGGGCCACCTTCACCTGGTAGACAGACCGATCCAGGGCCTCCGATACCCCCCGGTTGCCAGGAATGTAGTAACGGAAATACCCATCCCCTCCCACCAGTTCCATGGGCCGACCCTGATCGTCCCTGTAGCGGGTGAGGAGATAGCTCTTCATCACCCCACCCCGGGAGGAAAGGGTCACTCTATAAAGGGGAAAGGAGAAGGTGATCTTTCTGGCTTCCCCCCCCACAGGCTTGAGGAGGATCACCCCCTCCGACGGAGAGCGAGTCCCTTCCCTGGAAGCAGGCGACTCCACCGCCTTGACCTTCCCGGGTAGAGGCTTCACAGGCGCCTTCTCCACCTTGACCGCCTGCTTCGCCGCCTTCCCCTTCACGGTTGTGGGGGGAGTAAAGAACTTCTGATAAAGGACCACCGCAAGAATGGCAAAAGCCAGAACGAATAAAAGTCTCTTCTCCGTTTCCATATTAATCTTCTCTCCCTAATCTCTTGGTTTTCAAAAGGCGAGGTAACGGATCGTATCCTCCGGGATGGAAGGGATGACACTTGAGTATTCTCTTCAATCCCAACCACAAGCCCCTCACCACTCCATAGCGCTCCACCGCCTCCAGGGTGTACTGGGAACAGGTGGGATAGAACCGGCACCGGGGAGGGAAGAGGGGGGACACGAAATACCGGTAACCCCTGATGAGTAACAGGACCAAACTCCTCATAAGCGCCTCGCTAGACCCAACATATCCTTCTCCAGCTCCCGGTAAGAGGGAAGCTGCACCCCTTTCTTCACGGTAACCACCATGTCCATGGCAGGAAATAGCTCCTTGTTTCTTCGGAAAACCTCCCTGATTAGTCGTTTCCACCTGTTTCTCACCACGGCCTTTCCCGACCTCTTGGTCACCGTAATCCCCAATCTCGGGTGCCCCAGGGCATTGGGCAGGGCATGGATCAAAATGTATCGCCCCACCACCCTTTTACCCCGGGCATAGACCTTTTTAAACTCCTCCCTCTTCAGGAGTCTGAAGGCCTTGGGAAAAGACTGGTCCCTCAAACGGTAAGCCTCTTCCTCCCCTTGGCCCTGCGTCTCTTGATGATGGCTCTGCCCGAGCGGCAACTCATTCTCGCCATGAAACCGTGTCTCCGTTTGGCTTTCCTCCGACTGGGCTGATAAGTCCTTTTCAAATTCCTACCTCCCCTCAAATTTTCCTGATGTGTAAAACACAAAAAGGGGAGGAAGGTCAACCGAATGGGAAGTCACAATCCCTGTAAAAACGCCTCACAAGGAACTTTAAAAAAACTCCCACCCACCCGAAAAGGAAGGTTGATGGAATAGCCCCAGGAGGAATACCTTTAACACCAAGCCCCATGCTCACAGGCTCGTCTAAAACGAGTAGGAGGGAGACCATGATAGACTTTGAATACCGCAATCCCACCCACATCGTATTCGGCAGAGACACGGTGCCCCAGATAGGGCCCGCCGCAGCGGCCCTGGGGAAAAAGGCCCTCCTGGTGTACGGCCGGCAATCCATTAAAAAGACGGGGCTCTATGACAGGGTAGTAGATTCCCTCAAAAAGGCCGGTCTGGAGATAGTGGAACACCCCGGGGTGAAGGCCAACCCCGTCCTCTCCCACGCCCGGGCAGGGGCAGAGCTGGCCAAGAGGGAAAAGGTGGATGTGGTGGTGGCCGTGGGGGGAGGCTCGGTGATAGACGAGGCCAAGGCCATAGCCGCCGGGGCCCTCACCGACGCCGACATCTGGGACTTCTTTGAGTTCAGAGTGGAGATCAAGGATGCCCTGCCCATAGTCACCCTCCTCACCATCTGCGGATCGGGCTCCGAGATGAACAACGGCATGGTCCTCACCAACGAAGAGAAAAAGGCCAAGTTCGGCCTCAGGGCCCCCTGCCTC
>JALUVF010000017.1 GCA_027020915.1 bacterium | reverse complement strand
GATAAAAGACTGTAAGTTCGAAACCTTTGGATGCGTGGCCGCCATTGCCACCTCCAGCGTGGTGACCCAGCTGGTGAAAGGCAAAACCATCGAGGAGGCCCTTCGGGTGACCAACAAAGACGTGGTAAAGGAACTGGGGGGCCTCCCCCCCATCAAGCACCACTGCTCCCTCCTGGCGGAAGAGGGAGTGAAGGCCGCCATACAGGACTACCTGGATAGACAGAAGGAGGAGAGGTCATGAGGTACTACAAAAACGTCCTTGAACTGGTGGGCAACACGCCTTTGGTGCGTATAAACCGTCTGGGAACAGGCAGGAACCTGATTCTGGCCAAGCTGGAGATGTACAATCCCCTCTCCTCCGTGAAAGACCGGATAGCCCTGTCCATGGTGGAAGCCGCTGAAGAGGAAGGCCACCTCAAGCCCGGAGGTACGGTGGTGGAACCCACCTCGGGCAACACGGGCATTGGTCTGGCCTTCGTATGCGCAGTCAAGGGCTACCGCCTCATCCTCACCATGCCCGACACCATGAGTATAGAGCGTCGGCGCATTCTGGAGCTCCTGGGGGCGGAAGTGGTCCTCACCCCCGGGGAGAAAGGCATGCAGGGGGCGGTGGATAAGGCCCTGGAAATAGCGGAAAAGGAAGGGGCCGTCATACTCCAGCAATTCGAAAACCCTGCCAATCCCAAGATCCACGCAGAGACCACCGCCCAGGAGATCCTCCGAGACACGGAGGGCAAAGTGGACATCTTTGTGGCAGGAGTGGGCACCGGTGGAACCATCACAGGAGTGGGCAGGGTCTTGAAGAACCGCAACCCCCAGGTACAACTGGTGGCCGTGGAGCCCGCCGAGAGCCCCGTCCTGGCAGGAGGAGAACCCTCGCCCCACGGCATCCAGGGCATCGGAGCCGGCTTCGTACCCGCGGTAATGGACCTCTCCCTCATAGACAGGATCGTCTCTGTGACCACGGAAGAGGCCAGGACCAGGGCCCGGGAACTGGCCCTGAAAGAAGGGCTCTTCGTGGGCATCTCCTCCGGGGCCGCCCTGGAAGGGGCCCTCACCCTGGACCGGGAGACGGAGAACAAGGTGATCGTCACAGTATTTCCCGATACGGGAGAGAGATACCTCTCCCTTTTGTAAAAAAGAGAAGGAGGAAAAAATGGCATCTGCAAAGGTGATCTTAAGATTTCCCAAGGAGGTGGTGGACAAGCCCATCACCTCTACGGTGGTGAAGAAGTACAACCTGGATTTCAACATCCTCAAGGCCTACATCACCCCGGAAGAGGAGGGACTACTGGTCCTGGAACTCATGGGGGACGATGAGAATATCCGCCAGGCCGTGGAATTTGTGAAGACCACGGGGGTGTCCGTTCACTACCTCAATGGCAACATCGTTAGGGACGAGGACCGCTGCGTCCACTGCGGGGCCTGCGTGGGAGTCTGCTCCACAGGGGCCCTTTCCCTGGATTCCGACTACAAGGTGGTCTTCGACTCCAGCAAGTGCGTGGTGTGCGGATTCTGCATCAAGGCCTGCATCTATAAAGCCATCAGCATGGAACTCCTGGCCCCTGAAGATCAGACCTCCTTCAGGACCTCCTCCACATCCCTGGGAGCAAACCCGGCAGCGGAGTAGAAAGAAGGACCCTGGCACAGGCCTCCCTCCTCCAACATGGTGATCTGCTCCCTGGTGACAGGGAACCAGGGGAACCTATCCAGGAATCCGGCCAACCATTTCAGTGGCCCGGCGGGCAGGGGGAAGAAGACAACCCCCCTGCCCCACACCCGGGCCATGGTCTCCAACAACTCCCTCAAAGAATAGACCCTGGGACCACAGAGCTCCCAGGTCTGCCCCCTCAAATCCGGCCTCTCCAGGGCCAGGACAAATGCCCGGACCACATCCTCCACGGCCACGGGCTGCAATTGGTAACTCCCTCCCCCCACCAGACCCATCACCCTGAAAGCCATGAGCCTTTTCATATCCTCCAAAAACCGGGAGCCGGGACCGAGAATGAGAGAGGGCCGGAAGACGGCGTAATCCAGTCCACTCCCCCTCACCAGTTCCTCGGCGGCAAACTTGGTCCTGTGGTACTCAGCCGCCGAATCCGGCCGGGCTCCCAGGGCACTCATGTGGAGAAGGAGGGAGACACCCTCCCCTTTACAGGCCCTTATGATATTCTCCGTGGCCTCCCTGTGGAGACGCCTGAAGGTGACGCCCCTGGAGGGGAACTCCCTGATGACACCCACCAAGTGGATGACCGCCCGGCAGCCTTTAAGGGCCCTCCCCAGGGATTCGGGGTCCAGCACATCTCCGGGAACGGCCTCGACCCCCGAGGACACTTCCCTCTTCTCGTGGACCAGGGCCACCACCTCATGGCCCGCCTCCACGAGGGCAGGCAACAGGTGGGACCCCACAAAACCCGTGGCACCGGTGACAAGAACCCGCATGGATGTAACCTGGGAGCTAAGTCTCCAGGGACTCTAAATAACCCTTCAGCTCGTCCAAGAACCTCTCACACCTCGCCAACAGATCCTCTGCCTCCTCCCTGGAAATGCTAATCCCTACAGCATAATCCCCCAATAACCTCTTGTCATAGGCCTCAGTAAGCACCTTCCCCAGCTCCCTATCAAAAACGCCCGATTTCACGAAGTGCTGCCCAAAGAGGGTGATGGCCCCTTTATGGGAGGTGGGTCTCAACCCTTTGGTCAGAAGCACCGCCTCTACCAAAAAGAACATTGCATAGTAGCATCTAGAGACACAGGAATCGTAATTCGCCGTAATCAAGAAGCAATTTCGCAGTATCAACAAACTTCTTTGCCTTTCTGACCAGGACCTCCCACTCTTTCAAACCGCCGTACCCTCTTCTTTAACATTGAGCATAAAAGGAAAACTTGATTCTTCGAAAAAGCTCTCCCTTACTACAACCACTGACACCAGCTCTCCTTCTTCCAGGAGGATGTCCAATATCAGATCACCCAGTTCTCTCCTCACCACCGAAGGATCAAGGGAGTCATCAACTACAACCAGGATATCCACATCAGAATGGGCATTTGCTTTATTTCTGGCGTGTGAGCCGTACAGTATTATCTTCTTTACCCCCTCTCCATAAGAGTTCTCCAGATAATCCCTTATCCGATCCGTCACGTTCTTTATCTTCTCCCTAATACCCATCTTAGCTTTCATCTCCCCCAGCGGCCTTCCCCAGAGGGTAAGGGACGTACCCCTCTGGGTGCTTCTCCACTATTATCTTCAAATAACGCACGGCCACATCCCCCCTGATTGAAGAAAAGTCTATGAAAAACATAACCTCTAACCTCCCCGGAGTCAAAGAGAGGTGGGCAAGACCTCCCAAAACCCGCTCCCCTCAAGGGGCCTATCCCGCCTTCCTCCTCAATCCCTCCAGATAGACCATGAGGGCCGATATGGCTGCCGGAGTAACGCCGGAGATGCGAGAGGCCTGGCCCAGGGACCTGGGTCGGATCTCTCTAAGGAGCTGGCGCACCTCGTAGGAAAGACCCGGCACCCCATCGTAGTCCAGATCCCGGGGTATGAGGATGCGCTCCAGGTGCTGAAAGCGCTTCACTTCCCTCTCCTGGCGCTGGAGATACCCCTCGTATTTGCAGAGGATCTCCACCTGACGGACCACCCTGGAGGGCAATTCCCTGATCCCCCCGTCCAGTCCCCTAAGATGCTCATAGGTGACCTCGGGCCTCTTGAGGAGCTGAGCCAGGGAAGCGGGGGACTCCAGAGGAGTGGTGCCCACAGACTCCAGAACCTTGTTCACCCGGGGAGAGGGCTTAACCACGGTCTTCTTCAACCTCACCATCTCCTCCTCAATGAGGCGCCTCCTCTCCCTCATCTCCTCCACGGCCTCCCGGCTGATGAGCCCCAGCTCGTAGCCCTTTTCCATGAGACGCAGATCGGCATTGTCCTCCCTGAGGATCAGGCGATACTCGGCCCGGGAGGTGAACATACGGTAGGGCTCCCTCACTCCCCTGGTCACCAGGTCGTCCACCATGACGGCCATGTAGGCCTGGGAGCGGTCGAGGACAAAGGGAGGCCTCCCCTGGACCTTGAGGGCGGCGTTTACCCCTGCCCACAGGCCCTGGGCCGCCGCCTCCTCGTACCCTGAGGT
>JALUVF010000016.1 GCA_027020915.1 bacterium | reverse complement strand
ACATGCGTTGAGCGGCTTTCTCCCATGCCCTGAGTCTGAGGGGATCGCAGAAGAGGGACCACCGGGACGAAGACTTAACTTCCCCTATAACCCGGAGGATCTCCTCGGGCTCGAAGAAATAAGGAGCCTCCAGGGAGTTCCCCCTTTCCACATATCGTCTGACGATGAATTCCAGCTCGCCCCACCGACCCAATCTTCTAAGGTCCCGGACATAGGCCTTAAACTCCTCAAAGGTCATAGCCTTTATATCCGGCCTGTCCCAGAAGATCTCCCTGAAAGACCACCTCCCGGGCTTGAGGAGCCTATCCTTCAGGACCTCCACCCCTCTGCCTTTATCTCTCATCCTTCCTCTCCAGCCCCTTTCTCATCCGAACGGGCACGTAGTTGCAGTGGGGCTCCTCGGCCATATAGTCACCGTAGTAGGCATAGGCCCGGGCCCGGCATCCACCGCAGATGTTTATATACTCGCACTGGCCACAGCGGCCCTTGTAGGCCTTGAAGTCCCTCAACTCGTTGAAGAGTTTGGAGTTGAACCAGATATTCTTAAACCCCTCCTTGAACACGCTCCCTGCGGTGAGGGGAAAGTAGCTACAGGGTTTCACCTCGCCATGGCAGTCGATGAAGGCGATGAGCTGAGCCGCCACGCACCCTTTGGCCCCTCCCGTGGAGAACTTGAGGCTCCGGCGTTCCAGGGACTCCCCCTCTTCCCGGGCCATCTGGGTGAATATCCGGTAATAGTGGGGGGCGCAGGTGGGCCGCACCAGCATCTCCTTCTCCCGTTTCTCCAGATGGTAATGCCAGCGGAGGATCTCCTCGTACTGGTCAGCGTCGATGAGCTCCGCCAATACATCCTCCCCCCGGCCCACGGGAACGATCATGAAGAGGTACCAGGCCGTGGCCCCCAGGGATTTGGCCAGGCGATAGACATTCTCCACGTCGTGGATGTTGCGCTTGGTGAAGGAGGAGTTGATGAGGAACTCGATGCCGTGCTCCCTGAACAAGCGGGCCGCCTTCACCGTGGCCTCAAAAGCCCCTGGCTGCTTCCTGAAATCGTCGTGGATCTCGGGGGTGGAGCCGTCCAGACTCAGAGAGACTATTTTGATGCCCGACTCCTTGATCTTCCGGCATATCTCGGGGGTCACCAGGGTGCCGTTGGTGGCCAGGCACATGCGCAGCCCCTTTTGGGTACCGTATCTGGCAATGTCAAAGACGTCGGGGCGCAGCAGGGGTTCGCCCCCCGTCAAGACCACCGCCGGACTGGAAAAGCTAGCTATCTCGTCTATGAGCCATCGGGCCTTCTCCAGGGTGAAGTCCCCCTCGTCGGAGGAGACACTGGAGGCCGAACGGCAATGGATGCAGTTGAGATTGCATCTGCCGGTGATCTCCCAGGCAATCCACCTGGGAATGAACTCCTTCCTGGCCATCTTCACCTTCCCTACTATTTTGAAGCCAGTTTAAATCATTGCCGTGACAAATAAAACCTCTAACTGGTACACATGGGCTATGGGAGGCGAGGTTTTGGAGATATCCACCATGCCCAAAATTCCCCAAGGCCGCCCCCTCATCATTGCCCACAGGGGGTTCTCGGCCCGGTATCTGGAGAATACCCTGGCGGCTTTCCAGGGGGCCCTGGACATGGGGGCCGACATGATGGAGCTGGATCTCCAGCTCACCCGGGACCGCCGGCTGGTGGTGCTCCACGACGCCACCACGGCCAGGGTCTCCCGGGAGAAGGTGAGGGTGAGACGCACGGGACTCTCCAGACTCCGGGAAGTGGATCTGGAGGGAGGCCACCGGGTACCCACCCTGGAAGAGGTCCTGGACCTGGTGGGTGGCAGGGTCCCCCTCAATCTGGAGCTCAAGGCCAAGGGGACGGGGGCTGCCCTGGCCCGGTTTCTCCTGAAAAGAAAAGGTACCTTGAGTCTCCTGGTCTCTTCCTACAAGGCCAGAGAGGTGGAGGAATTCCACCGCTTCCATCCCTCGGTACCCGTGGCCAGGATCTACACCCGCATCTCCGTGGAGGACCTGGCCAGAGATGCCAGAAAGGGGCGCTACTCCGTCCACGTGGACCACCGTTACCTCAGAGAGCAGACGGTGAAGACGGCCCACAGTCTGGGACTGAGGGTCTTCACCTTCACCGTGGACGACCCCCGGGAGATGCTGAAGTTCTTCGCCTGGGGTGTGGACGGCATCTTCACCAACGACCCCGCCACGGCCCTGGAGGTGGCCAGAGACCATGGATACCGTTGATCTCCTGGTCATAGGAGGGGGCATCACCGGAGCCGGGGTGGCCCGGGACGCGGCCCTGAGGGGTATAGACACCCTCCTGGTGGAGGCCCGGGACTTCTCATGGGCCACCAGTTCCTGCAACACCCGCCTGGTCCACGGAGGGCTTCGCTACCTGGAACACCTGGAGTTGGGGCTGGTCATGGAATCCCTGAGGGAAAGAAATCTGGTGGCCAGGATGCTTCCCCATCTGATGAGGCCCATGCCCATCCTCCTGCCCAATTACAGGGGAGACCGCCACGGTCCCCTGGCCGTCAGACTGGGCCTCAAGGTCTACGGCCTCCTGGGTAAGGGTCCCCTGCCAGGGAGCCGGTGGTTCCCTCCCCATGAAGTTCTGAAACTGGTGCCCCACCTGAAAAGGGAGGGACTCAGGGGCGCCGGTCTCTACTATGACCTCCAGGTACCCCTGCCAGAAAGGCTGGTTATGGAGATCCTCCTCTCCGCCCGGGAGGAAGGGGCCAGGATAGAGAATCACACCAGGATGGAGGCCATAAAGTGGGAGGAAGGTGGCTTCACGGTGAAACTCTCCACCCCCCGGGGCCACCGGACCCTCCGGGCAAAAGTGATAGCCAACTGCACCGGTTCCTGGCTGGACAGGGTGCGGGAACTGGCGGGATTCCAGGGGAAGGTCCTTTACCCCACCAAGGGCACCCACATGGTGATTCCCGGCAGGCCGGAGAGGGGCTTCTACACGGCCAAAGGAGAGCGGATGGTCTTCGTCCTGCCCCTGGGAGACAACACCCTGGTGGGAACCACGGACACCCCCTTCACCCATGATCCCGCCACCGTCTGCCCCACGGAGGAAGACCTGAAATACCTGTCGGAGACCTACAGGAGCCTGTTTCCCGGGGATCCCCCGCCTGAAAAACCCCTCTTTGCCTATGCCGGGGTAAGGCCCCTGGTGCACCAGGAGGGCAAAAGCCCCTCCCAGATGTCCCGGAAGGACAGGATCTTCCAGGAGGGTCCCCAGGGAAGGTTCCTCTCTGTGGGCGGGGGAAAGCTCACCACCTACCGGGCCATGGCCAAGAGAGTGGTAGACAGGGCCGCCGGGATCCTGAAGAACCAGGCCCCATGCACCACGGGCCACACACCTTTCGGAGGGTACTGGGAAGCACTGAACGATACATCTATAGAAGAACAGGCCCAAAGAATGGCGCCGGAATACGGGCTGGAGCCCCACCGGGTGAAACACCTCCTCTCCCTCTACGGGAGAAGGGCCCTTAAACTCATGGAACTATGCAGGGAAGAGCCGGAACTGGCCAGACCCATCCATCCCTCCTCCCCCGACATGGTGGTCCAGATCCTCCATGCCTTCCAGGAAGAGATGGCGAAAGACCTGGAAGACCTCCTCCTTCGCCGCCTCTCCCTGAGCATCACCCCCGGCCGGGGCATCCAGGCCCTGGAAGCCCTCACGGAAAAAGTGGTCCAGCTGGGACTCATGGAGGAAGAGGAAGCCCTCCACCAGGCCCAGGCCATAAAGGAAACCTGGAGAGAGCGGTTTTTAGTAGAATAAAACCCATGGCGGTTTTTCAGACCAGGAACCCCTCTCTTGCCCATTTAATCCCCCTGCCTCCAAACTGAATAGTGCTCCCACAAGTTGGAAAGCCCAGTACCCCGCCGCGCCCTCTCATCCTTCTCCAACTTGCTCCCCCCAAGCACCTGTGATAATTCCAAGCTGGGAAATAACCATGGAGAGTAGTCATGGATAAGACCCTCATGACGGTACTGGGCATCTGCCTCTTCACCACGATCATCAACCTTCCCTTCGGATACTGGCGGGCCAACGTGGAGAAGTTCTCCAAGGCCTGGTTCCTGGCCGTCCACCTCCCCGTCCCCTTCGTGGTGGC
>JALUVF010000015.1 GCA_027020915.1 bacterium | reverse complement strand
CACCCCCATTCCCCGGACCCTGGCCCTCACCCTCTACGGCGACCTGGACGTTTCCGTGATAGACGAGATGCCCCAGGGCCGCCAGCCCATCAAAACCAGGGTGGTCCGGGAACACCAGAGGGAGAAGATCTATCAATTCATCAAAGAACAACTGGCCCAGGGCCGCCAGGCCTACATCGTCTATCCCCTCATCGAAGAGTCGGAGAAGCTCCAGCTCCCCTCCGTCCTGGAGATGTACCCCAAAATCGCCCAGGCCTTTGCCCCTTACAAAGTGGGCCTCCTCCACGGCCGCATGAGCCGGGAGGAGAAGGAGAGAATCATGAGGGAGTTCAAGGCGGGTAACATTCATCTCCTGGTCTCCACCACCGTGATAGAGGTGGGCATAGACGTACCCAACGCCACGGTGATGATGATAGAGGGGGCCGAAAGATTCGGCCTGTCCCAGCTCCACCAGCTCAGGGGACGGGTGGGCCGGGGAAGCCACGCCTCCTACTGCCTCCTCATGGTGAGCAACGGCCCCAGCCAGGTCTCCCGGGCCCGACTCCGGGTCATGGAGGAGACCTGCGACGGATTCCGCATTGCCGAAGAGGACCTGAAGATCCGGGGTCCTGGGGATTTCCTGGGGGTCCGCCAATCGGGCCTTCCCCCCTTCAAGGTGGCCGACCTGGTGAGGGACGCCGGCGTCCTGGCCGAGGCCCGCCAGACGGCCTTCAGATTGGTGAAGGAAGACCCTGGCCTCTCCCGACCCCAGCACAGGGGCATAAAGGAAATGCTCATGAGGAAGGGCTACCACAGGGGCCTGGATCTCATAGACGCCGGATAGAAGGAGGTTTTCCATGGAACAAGGAACAAAAACGGCCATCGTGACGGGAGGCGCCAGGGGCATTGGCCAGGCCATCTCCCGCCTCCTGGCCCTTTCCCAGTACAGGGTGGCCATAGCCGATCTCCAGGAGGAAGAGGCCCAGAGGCTGGCCCGGGAGCTTCCAGGAGAACACCTGGGCCTTAGGACGGACGTCACCAGCTTCGCCAGCGTCCACTCCATGGTCCAGAGGGTCCTCCAGGAGTGGGGAACCATTGACCTGTTGGTCAATTGCGCAGGATGGACCCGCATCGCCCCCTTCCAGGAGACGGACGACGCCTATTGGAGGCGGGTGATAGAGATCAATTACCTGGGAGTCCTCAACACCACCAAGGCCGTCCTGGGCCCCATGATGGAGCAGAAAGGGGGATGCATCATCAACATCACCTCCGACGCCGCCCGGGTGGGAAGCCCGGGAGAGGCCGTTTATGCCGGAGCCAAGGCTGCCGTGGTGGCCTTCTCCAAATCCCTGGCCCGGGAGGTGGTCTCCCACAACATCCGGGTCAACTGCGTCTCCCCCGGTCTCATCGAAACGCCCCTGGTGGAGGAGCTCCGGGAAAACGAAAAAGGCAAGAGACTGGTGGAAAAGATGATCAAGCGCATCCCCATGAAACGCCCCGGCACCCCCGAAGAAGTGGCCCTCACCGTCCTCTTCTTGGCCTCCTCGGCGGCCAGCTACATCACCGGCCAGGTGATAAGCGTCAACGGCGGCATGCACATGGTGGACTAGAAGGCCCAAACCACGACCTGCTAAACGCCCAATCCCCGCACCCAGGTCCCCACTTCCCGCAATAAGGGATCGCCATCTTCAATATCAAGGTGCAGCAATACAATATTCTGAGGATATTCTAGGGCAAATTCCCCGAGGAGATTCCTTGACCGGGCATCCCAAATATGAGATTCTCTTATCAAAATCGCAGTAATATACAATATGTTAGCTGAATAATAGGAGATAATCAACTTGTCGCGGTTATGTGCTTATTGTGGTAAAGAAGGCACATTTTCTCGAGAACATATTTGGCCAAAATGTTTTCTGGAACGTGTTGATTACCTAGCTGCTCATTATTCACCAGAAAGTGGCAATGTTCATGGTGCTGATTATATCGTTAAAGATGTATGTCAGGTCTGCAATAATGAAAAATTGTCTAAACTAGACCAATATTTTTGTAGTTTATATGATATATATTTTAAGGAGCCAAGAGGGCCTAATTCTGAAGTAATTTTTAAATATGATTTTAATTTATTGTCAAGAGTACTATTAAAGATAGCATACAATACTGCTAGAAGTGCTGGCAGTGAGACAGCTCCATTTCAAGCACTTAAAAATTATATTTTAGAGGGTGATGTACCTCCATCACCATTTGCAATAATTGCGGAATTGGTATCTCCTGCTTACATAGTTGATAATAGTAAAGAAATTTCTATTCCTAAAGAGATTCCAAGTATCGGCTATAGATCTGCAAGGGCTAAATTGACGACACCTCATGGTCACTTAGTTTTAGTGCGTATAGTTTCAATTAATTCTTTCTTCTTTCATTTACTTATTGGAAAAGAGAAAACTGTTGATATTAATTTGTTAGTTAATGAGTTTCTGGAATATATTCCTGAGACTACTTTTATAGACCCAAGTTCGAATGTCGTTATACTGCATTCTAGTCATAGAACTAGTCTAAGATCTCTATTGCCTTTGCTGCTGGGTAAATTTGATGAATTCAAAAAGTATTTTGAAAAAAATAGAAAAGAACAAAGCTAACAATAGGGTGCACTTGACCGCCATTCCACAGCGGCGGGGGAGCTTAGTCATTAAAAGTAACGAGGAAAGAAACCGTTTCCACAGCCGCCCATATTGTTGATGATCAGCTACAGAACACTGCTAAGGAGTTTTTAGTTCATATCTGTACAACACAAAAAGCCCGATGAGGTGGGCAACTCCTTAGAGAAGACCCTCATGGCTCCATGAGCTCTTCCAGAAGAATGGTGGCGTAGGAGCCAGGGGGCAGGAAGAAGGATAGGATCAGTTGGTCCCCTTCCTGGGCTATCTCCACATCCCGGGGTACCACCCTCAGGGGTCGCCGGGTGCCGGGGCTCTTGAAGGGCCTGAAAGACTCCAGGGTGAGACCCGCCCCCGCCAAAAGGGACTTTTCCTTCTCTCCCGGGATCCCTTCTGCCATCCAGAGCTTGCTCCCGTAGATGGGTCCCGTGATGTCTATCTCCCCGGCCTCCAGGCGCTCCGTCTCCACCCCGGCATCCTCCACCATGAAGAGGCCTCCCGTATCCCGCTTCTTGGCGATGTCGCCTTCCAAAGCCTCCAGGAAGAGGCCCTGGTCTATGCGCCAGTCCAGGTATTCGTTGAAGAGCCAGGCACTCACGGCAGAGACGAAGAGCCGGGCCTTGTAGGGATTGCCCCGGCCCCTCCTGCCCCGGGCCAGGAGCTCCAATCCCCTTTTCACGTTACTGGCATCCCTGCCCCAACGCTGACCGTGGTAGTAGTTGGGCATGCCACGCCTTGCCAGGAACTCCAGCTTGGTCCGGGCCCTCTCCAGGGCATGGGGCTCCACCCCCCTCACCACTATGCGGAACCTGTTGCCCCTGAGATGGCCCACCCGCAGCTTGTTGGTATGGCGGGTCACCTCCAGAACCTTGAAGCCCCGGTCTTCCAGGGCCTTCAGCCCCTCTTCCCCCACCTTTCCCGCCGGCAGGGAGAACCACTGGCGGGTGACGGCCATCTTATCCTTCATGCCGGCGTAGCCTATTTCCTTCTGGGAGAGGCCAAAGATCTGGCCCAGGGCCTTCACCACGTCCAGGGTGGTGGCATTCTCCTTTTCCACCTTCACCAGGAGATGGTCCCCCGTTCCCGAGAAGGGGTATAGGGGCGTCTCCTCCACCAGGAAAACCCCGGGGCTCTCTTTGATCCGGCCCCCTATGCCCGGCAGATCCCGGGTGATTCTTCGCATATCCCCTCCCTTCTCCATACTGTCACAGGGCGGCCCCCCATCCAAGGGCTAGAGATTCGAGACTAAGCGTTTTCAATGAAATTGACCCTCTGCTTCAGAAGCCTTCCCTGTCAGTCTTTCCCTCCATCCTCCTCCTTG
This sequence comes from bacterium, assembly GCA_027020915.1. Lineage (GTDB taxonomy): Bacteria > Thermosulfidibacterota > Thermosulfidibacteria > Thermosulfidibacterales > B14-G1 > B14-G1. Next base: position 250 of record JALUVF010000015.1, on the reverse strand, counting down.
ACCCTCCTACCCAACCCGTATAGATTTTCAATAGCAAACAACCACCGTTAGAGAGGAGGGGAGTTATGAGAAGGGGATTGGTAGCAATTCTGGTGGCTTGTGCCATGGTAGGTCTTCTTTTTATGCCGGGTCAGGCCATGGCCAGCAAGGGTAAAATCAAGATTGGTTCCGTGTACATCCTCTCGGGGTTTGCCGCCACCTACGGGCAATTCGCCAAACAGGGCCTGGAGCTGGCCGTGGACGAGATCAA
>JALUVF010000014.1 GCA_027020915.1 bacterium | reverse complement strand
GGGCTCTATAGATGAGTGCCGATGGAAGACAGGGGCTTCGGCTACCTTCGGTGTGAATTCAGAAGTGAGAAAAAGAGTCGAGGAGGCCAAGGCCGAGCTTGCTCATCGGGCCCCTTCGTATCTGGAGAGAAAGGGAGCTCAGAAGAATTACCTGAAACTTCCTCTGTTCCCCACCACCACCATCGGGAGCTTCCCCCAAACCCCTGATGTTAGGGAAAAGAGGAAGGCCTATAGAGAAGGTAGGCTTGGGCGGGAAGACTATGAAGCATTTATAAGGGAAAAGATAAAGGAGGCCATAAGGGTCCAGGAGGAGGCAGGCCTGGATGTACTGGTCCATGGGGAGTTTGAGCGCTCAGACATGGTGGAGTTCTTTGCGGAAAGGCTAAATGGGATAGCCACCACCTCAAGTGGATGGGTCCTCTCTTACGGGACCAGGTGCTACAGGCCTCCCATCATTTATGGGGATGTCTCTCGTTCTGGTCCACTTACCCTAAATGAGATCCTTTTTGCTCAGGGCCTTACCAAGAAGCCTGTGAAAGGGATGCTCACAGGTCCTATCACCATTCTGGCCTGGAGTTTTGTGAGGGAGGATATCCCGGAAGAGGATGTGGCCTATCAGATTGCCCTCGCCTTGAGAGACGAGGTGAGAGAATATGAAAACAACGGGATAAAGGTGATTCAGATAGATGAACCTGCATTTCGTGAGAAGGCCCCTTTGAAAAAGGGGGAGTGGAACAATTACTTCTCCCGGGCAGTTAGGGCTTACAACTTGATTGTCTCACGGGTAAAACCGGAGACTCAGATTCATCTTCACATGTGCTACTCCAGGTTTGAAGACATCGTAGAGTATCTGGAAGAGATGGATTTTGACGTGATCTCTGTTGAGGCTTCCAGAAGTAAGGGGGAAATTCTCAAGGCCTTTGAGGCAAGGGGATTCGAGAAAGGGATAGGCTTAGGGGTGTGGGACGTTCATTCAGAGGTGGTGCCGGAGGTGGAGGATATGGTGGCCATGGTGGAAAGGGCAGAGAAAGTTATTGACCCAACAAATCTCTGGATCAATCCGGATTGTGGTCTAAAGACCAGGGACTGGAAGGAAGTGGTGCCTGGTTTGAGGAACATGGTGGAGGCAGCAAAAAGGCTGAGGAGGAGTCATGGCAACCTTTGAGAAGGGTTATGTGCAGGTCTATACGGGCAATGGGAAGGGCAAAACCACAGCGGCCTTAGGTCTTACTCTCAGGGCAGTGGCTCATGATATGAAGGTTTACATTGCCCAGTTCATGAAGGGACAGGACTACGGGGAGCTCCATGTCATTAAAGAAAGGATGGGGGATCTGGTGGATATCGAGCAGTTCGGTACTCCCAAGTTTGTCAGGACGGGGCAGATCAGTGATGAGGATTATGAGCTGGCCAAAAAGGGACTAGAGAAGGTAAAGGAGGCTTTATTTGAGAGGGACTACAAGATCGTCATCATGGAGGAAGCCAACGTAGCCATGTATATGGGACTTTTAGATAAAAGAGATGTGTTGGAGCTCATCAGAAATAAGCCCGAGGAAAAAGAGCTTATCCTTACAGGCAGGTATGCTCCCCAGGAGATTATTGAGGCTGCCGATTTGGTGACAGAGATGGTAGAGGTGAAGCACTACTATCAGAGAGGAGTTATGGCCAGACCGGGGATAGAGAAATGAGGAAGAAGGCGTTTGTTTCCTGGAGTGGTGGGAAGGATTCCATGCTGGCCCTTTATAGGGCCGTGCAGAGGATAGAAGTCCCTTACCTATTGAATATGCTTTCTGAGGATGGCTTCGCTTCCCGTTCTCATGGTCTCACCGCCAGGCTGTTGAAGGCCCAGGCTACCGCTATGGGCAAGGAGATCATCCAAAAACCCTCTACCTGGAAGGGGTATGAAGACGCCTTCAAGGGAGCGGTTTCAGAGTTAAAGGAGAAAGGCATCACAGCAGGGGTTTTTGGTGATATTGAGCTTCAGGAGCACCGGGACTGGATAGAGAGGGTCTGCCGCGATTTAGAGATTGAGCCCGTATTCCCGCTCTGGGGTGTAGAAAGGGGGGAGCTCATGAACGAGTTCATTTCAGCGGGCTTTAAGGCCATTGTGGTGAGCACCACGGCGGAGATGCTTGGAGAAGATTGGCTTGGTAGGGAGATCAACTGGGGATTTGTCAAGGATCTAAAGGCCCTGGGCAATGTAGATCTCTGCGGTGAATTGGGAGAGTATCACAGTTTTGTCTATAACGGTCCTTTTTTTCTTCATCCGGTAAGGTTCAGCGTGCTGGGCATTCGAAGAGAGGAGAAACGCTTGTACCTGGAGATCAGCCATGAAGAGGGAAATTGATGTCGAATTGGAAGGAGCAAAAGGTGCCATTGTCTATCATACCCTCAATGGACACCACTTGAAGACCTTCCTGGTCACCTTTGATACCAGAAGGCGGGCCTTAAGCACCCATGATGGCTTCAAGGAGGTGAGGTTCGTCGGTAACAACTATGCTCCCCCAGGGCTCTGGGATTACATCCATAAGTATTTTGCCGAATACAGGAATCGTTTATGTCAGGATTTGGGAGTTACCTTTGAGGAGACATCTATGCTCTTTACTGGCGCAGATGTGGATAACATCCGCGTTGTTTGCGGCGGCTATAGGGATGTGAGGTTCTGCGCTTGCGTTACAGCCGGGGTTGAGACAAATGCCCAAAGGATTGGAGTGGATAAGGCCAGCAGTGTGGAGGTGGGCGAGGGAAGGTTTGAAAGTGAAAGTATCGGTACGGTAAACATCATCCTACTCACCAATGCAAACCTTTCCGATGGGGCCATGACCAGGAGCCTTATCACTATCACAGAGGCAAAGACCATCGCCTTCCAGGATCTGGATATCAGGAGCTCATACAACCCAGGACTTCAGGCAACCGGTACAGGGACAGATGGTGCCATTGTTGTAAGTGGCTTTGGACCCAAGATCACCTTTGTTGGGGGGCACACAAAGGCAGGGGAAATAATGGCAAGGACTGTAACTCAGGCTGTGAAAAAGGCCATTTATAGAAAGACCGAGGAGAATGAAAAGAAAAAAGATCCCTTTTCTTAGTTGTGTAGTTAGCCCGTATGAAAAAATAAAGGTAAACATGGCAGGGTGCAATTTTGATTGCGAGGGTTGTTTTGCGCTGGCTAAGAACGAAATAGGAAGAAAATTCACAGTAGATGAACTAATTCAGCTCATTGTGAGGTCTTCATCAGTCATATATGGTCACCTGGTTGGTGATGTTCAGATAACCGGAGGAGAACCGACTACAAATAGAGACTATCTTCTTTCGCTTATATATAGTCTAAGGGCGTTGAGCATTCCAAGGATAGGCATTTCGACAAACGGGTTTTTGCTTGATGGAAACTTTGCGAGAGAGCTAAAGTCGCTGAATATAAACTATATAAAACTTGACATAAAGGCATTTGATGAAGAAGTCCACAAAAGGTATACAGGTAAGAGTAACGAAACGGTCCTTAGGGCTGCGGAGCTATTGCACAAGTATAACTTGCCCTTCTATGCCAGGACAATACATATTCCGGGTCTTGTCGAAGCAGATCAGATATGCAAGATCGCCAAGTTTCTGAGTGATATCAGCGAGGATATTCCTTATAAAATCTATCAGTTTGCTCCCGAGCAGATTGCAGGTTGCAGATACAGAAAACCCGAAGCAAGTGAGGTGCAAGATGCATACTATATCGCTAGGCGCTATTTAAAAGGAGTGGAGTATTACACGACAAAAACGGCTTATAAACCCGATCCATATAGGTGCATAGAGATAAGAGACGATGGGCTGATGGAGAAATTCAGAGAGATTGACAAGGTGTCAAGGTTTGTCATTCCGGATTGGGACACCCAATTCCTCACTATGGATCGGATATTGGATTATAGGTGAAATGCCCATGCGATACAGCAGAATTGTCTCCTTGGCCCCTTCCAATACGGAAACCGTCTTCGCCCTTGGAATGGGTGATAGGCTAGTTGGAGTGACGGATTACTGCAATTACCCACCAGAGGCAAAGCTGATTGAGAAAGTAGGTGGCTTTTCCACTCCTGATGTAGAGAAGATTCTCTCCCTTTCACCAGACTTGGTATTGGCCATGGACTTTCATGAAAGTATGGGGATTACAGAGGAATTAGTAGGTAAAGGCATTCATTGTTGTCTCTTATCCTCTGAGTTCATATTTAAAGCTCCTCAGAACATCATTGAGATAGGAAAAGTATTGAGCTGCCTTGAAAAAGCTTTGAATATCGCTGAAGAAATAGAACAAAAGATGAAAAACATCCTCGATACAGCCGTCTTGGCCTCTAATAGGACACGGGTATGCTATTTGTGTGACATTGCTTGTACCGCATGGAGATCCTGCCATATGAGCAAGCTAATGGAGATGCTCGGTGGTGTAAATGTGGTAAGAGATATAGCTGAGAATGCAGCTGAAGACGCCATCATCAAGGAAATAATCGCCCAAAATCCCCAGCTTGTTCTCTACTCAAAGGGATATGATAAAAGCGAGGAACTTCTCTTGGCTGTAATGGGAAGGCCAGAATTTAAGAGAACAGATGCATACAGAAAAGGCAATATCTATGGGTTAAAGGCAGAGCTAATATGTCGCCCTGGCCCTCGTGCTGCTGAAGGGTTAGAAGCATTGGCCAGGCTCATCCATCCAGAAGTCTTTGGAGGGTAGATTCTATGGGAATTTATCATATCACTTATTCTAAGGAATTAAAAGAGGTTTATCTTTATTTTGATGCTAAATGCAACTTTTCATGTCATGGATGTATTACTGATCATCATCCTGAAGATTGCCATGTAAAAGGACCACAAGCAAGAAAGAGTAGCACCTTATCTGTGAAAGAGCTCATATCTTATCTTAAGACCCTATCTTTTAAGAGAGCATTATTTATGGGAAAAGAGCCCACCGTAGACACAGAGTTTCTGCCATTAGCAAGGTTGCTGAAAAAGGAGTTCTTGAGCTATAATATTCTCCTCACTAATGGCTATGAACTTGTGAGGGAGATGGTAATAGATGAGGTGTGTGTGAGCATAAAGGCCATAACAAAAGTCACATTTAAGGATTTTACAGGAAGGGACCATCCTGAACGCGTATTAAACAATTTTGCAAAATATTACTCTGTCTCCTGTTTGAAGCTGAGGGCAGAGAGTGTCCTTATTCCTGGATATATTGGTCAGAAAGAGATAGCAAAGATAGCCAAATTTATCAGCAGTATAGACAGTAAAATCCCATATCGCATCGATGCATATATGCCTTTTGGGGAGAAAGATAAGTTCAGAAGGCCAAGTATAGAAGAGATGCAAGAGGCAAAGAGAGTTGCCGAAAAGTATCTGGAGAATGTCTCTATCCTGCATTACGGGTGCAAAGTTAAGTATGGGGTAGAGAGGGTATATTGATAAAAAGAGCCACTGTTTATTTTGTCTTTTGTGTAATATCATTTCTGTTTTGCTCAGGCTCCTTGTGCGCCCAAAGCTATCCTCGACGCATCATCTCCTTAGGGCCATCCATTACAGAAGAGCTCTACCTGTTGGGTGCTGGGGATCACCTTGTGGGTTGCACCACATACTGTAAGAGGCCAGAGGCTAAACTCAAGGAGAGGGTGGGCAAGGCCATAGAGGTGGATCTGGAGAAGGTCATCGCCCTTAAGCCCGATATCGTTTTTGCCACCTCCCTTACAGATCCCAGAGCCGTTAATAGGATGAGGGAGTTGGGCGTGAAGGTGGTGGTCTTTCCCGAGCCAAAGGACTTTCAAGAGATATGTAATCAGTTCGTGAAGCTCGCCAGGCTCATTGGCAGAGAAGGGAAGGCAAAAGAAATTATTTCCCGGGTAAAAGCCCGGGTGACACGTTTTAAGGAAGAGGTGAAGGGTTTGAATAAGCCTAAAGTCTTTGTGGAAGTTGGGGTCCGACCTCTCTTCACCGCCACGGGGGACTCTTTCATCAATGATTTCATAAAGTTGGCTGGGGGGATCAACATTGCTGCCCATGCCAGGAGCGGTCTCTACAGCCGGGAGAAGGTTCTGGAGGAGAATCCAGATGTCATTATCATTGTCACCATGGGGATTGTAGGGCAAAAGGAGAAGAGTACCTGGGAGAAGTTCAAGACCATCAAGGCCGTGAGAGAGGGGCGGGTGTACGTGGTGGATTCTTACAAGCTGTGCAGTCCCACCCCTGTTACCTTCGTGGAGTTTTTGGGGGAGCTGGTAAGGCTTCTTCATCCCGAGTTAAAGGGGAAGAACGTGGGTCCGGGGGCCGCGGAGGGGGTTCAAGGAGGGGGAGTTTGGAAGATAGACTGGTGAAGTGGGGTCTCTGGACGGTCTTTTTTCTCTTTATGGCCGTGGGGGTCTTCTCCTTGGCTCTGGGTTTTAAAGGTTGTCCTTGGAAAAGGTGTTCCTTTCCCTCTCTTTCTCCCGGAGGGGAAGCGTGGCCCATTCCCTCCTCTTTCAACTTCGCCTGCCCATTTTCACCACAGTGGTCTCTGGCCGGGAGATCGAAGACAAGGGATTGGAGACCGTGGCCGATGTTCTGAGATATGTGGAGGGGCTCTATGTTCAGAATACGGGAGGACCGGGCAGATTCACCAATCTCAAAATCAGAGGGCTGGACTCCCGCTGGGTTATGGTGATGGTGGATGGCATGGAGGTGAACGACCCATCGTCCATCGGAGGGGCCTTCAACTTCGCCAACCTCACCGTGGACGATATAGACCGGATAGAGGTGGTGAGGGGACCTGCCAGTTCTCTCTATGGCTCCGATGCCATGGCCGGTGTTATCAATATCATCACCAAGACGGGTCGGGGTAAACCCTCCCTGGCTCTATCGGGTTACACGGGGTCCATGGATACATGGCAGACCCGTCTCTCTTCCCAGGGGCGGGTGGGACTCCTGGACTATTCTCTCTCTGCATCCCACCTGGAGACCAACGGCGTGGGTAAGGACGACAGATACTGGAACGGCACCTACGCCCTCAAGGTGGGAGCCGATCTGCTGGAGGACCTGCGCCTGGAGGGGACCGTCAGATTCACCAACGCCGATGTGCAGTACGACGACTATAACTGGTCACTGAAAGAAGCGGTGAACGACCCAAACCAGTGGCAGAAGACGGACCACCTGATTTTCACCTTCACCGCCACTTATCTCCCCTTCCAGTGGTGGGAGAGCCAGCTCAGGCTGGGGATGTCGGACACCCGACGCAAGTACTCCGACCGTATCGATTCCGAGTCCATGGACCACCAGGTGTGGGGAAGCTTTGTCCAGGACCAGTTGAAAAGCGAGCAGAGCTACACGGGCAGGATAAAGAAGATAGACTGGCAGAACACCTTCCACCTTCTGGACAGGAGCGGCCTGAAGGATACCCTGGTGGTGGGATACGAGTATAGAGAGGACGAAGGTAAGAGCACATCTTACATAAAGACGGAGAGTTTCTGGGGAGGGTGGCCCCTGGGCGTCAGGGTGAACAAGTCCAGGTTTCCCTTCCGCAGGGCCCAGCTCATAGGGTATTATGCCCAGAACGAACTCAGGCTCTGGGACAGCCTCACCATTCTCACGGGGATGAGAATCGACGATCCCGACGATTTTGGAGGCAGAACCACTTACAACTTAGGAGCCAGCTATCATTTGAGAAAGACGGATACTATCTTCAGGACCCGTTTTGCCACGGCTTTCAAGGCTCCTACCCTCTATGAACTTTATGCTCCTCCCGTGCCTGCCTGGTATTTCCTGGGGGGTAACAGGAACCTCACTCCGGAGAGGGCCCAGAGTTACGAGGTGGGTTTCACCCAGTACCTCTTGGAAAGGAGGCTGGCCCTGGATCTCACCCTCTTCAGGGAGGCGGTGAAAAACAAGATCCTCTATGTGTATGATCCGGTCACCTGGTATGGCACCTACGAGAACATTGCCTCCGTGGTGGACAGGGGAGTGGAGGTGGGCCTGACCCTGAGGCCTCTGTCCAACCTCTTGGTGAAGGCCAACTACACCTATGTGGATCCCAAGGACAGGGAGCACCATCGCAGGGTGGAGAGGGTGCCCTTGAACCAGTGGAGCGCTTCGGTCTTTTACTCCTGGCGCGACAGGCTGAAGGCCTATCTGGGTGCCCGGTTCGTGGGAGACAGGGTGGATTCTTATGGTTCCCACAGGACCTACTATGTGAACTCTTATACCGTGGTGGATGGAAAGTTGAGTTACCAGGTATGCAAGTACTTCCAGCTCTTTGTTAGGGGGGAGAACGTCTTCAACAGAAAGTACGAGGAGGCTAAAGGATACCAGGCCCCCGGAGCCTCTTGGTATCTGGGGGGCAAGGTCCAGTTCTGATCTTCCTGGGGGAAGCCTGCCTACCTCAAGATGGGGGACGGTGAAAACTGTCCCCCATCTTGTTAAGCTTAACAGTCCGGACTTCTGGAGGGGAGGAGAGAACCATGGGGGGATTCAAAAAGGAGACTTTTTCCAAAGGCTACGTCCAGGTTTACACGGGCAACGGCAAGGGAAAGACCACGGCGGCCCTGGGGCTCACCATCAGGGCAGTGGCCCACGGCATGAAGGTCTACATTGCCCAGTTCCTCAAAGGCCAGGACTACGGGGAGCTCTACGTGTTGAGAGAACGCATGGGGGATCTGGTGACCATCGAGCAGTTCGGTACCCCCAAATTCGTCAAGACGGGGCAGATCAGCGACGAGGATTACGAATTGGCCAGGAGGGGATTGGAGAAGGTGAAGGAGATCCTTTTTGATAAGGATTACAGGATCGTTATCATGGAGGAGGTCAACGTGGCCATGTACCTGGGATTGCTGGGCAAAAGAGAAGTGCTGGAGCTCATTAAAAACAAGCCCGAGGAGAAGGAGCTTATCCTGACCGGTCGTTATGCCCCCCAGGAGATCATAGACGCCGCCGATCTGGTGACCGAAATGAGGGAGGTGAAGCACTATTACCAGAAAGGGGTCATGGCAAGACCGGGCATAGAGAAGTGAAGGGTGGACAGGCTACGCCGTTGAAGGTACCTAAAAGGAAGGATTTTGGGGGCCCCTGGGATCTTTTGGAGGGTTGGTCCTCAGTAGGGAGGGTCTTTTGGGCGTGTTGAAAAGAAGGAGGAAGAAGACGCCCCTTGGCCGGGCGATAGATCTTTCCATCACCGTCTTTTTGGTGGCTGTTATGGTATACCTGGCCATGGATATGCTGAGGAGCGGCAGATTCACCTTCCTCAAATTCACTCCCACTGCCATCTACGTGGGGGACTGTAAAGTCTCCCCCGTGCCCCCGGACCTGGTCAAGGCCTGGGGCACGCTGGTGAGGAATTCCAAAAAGTCTTCCTGGCAGAAGATCATGGAAGAGGGGGGAGGTTCTCCCGCCCTGGTGGTGGAGGTGACAGGGCAGGAGAGGAGGGTAACCCTCTCTTTCTTCCCTCTGGATGGAGGAGGCTACTTTCTGGCCAAAATGGGGAGAGAAGAGCTGGCCTTCCAGCTGGACGGCTGGACGTACGGCAAATTCGTAGAGGCCCTTCAACAGGCCTGCAGGGGAGGTGGAAGGCGTGGTGGTTAAACACTGGAGGGAAGTGGAGGAGGTAGAACCCCAGCTGCCAGGGGCATGGGGGGTGAAGCTGAGGGTGCTCATTGGGGAGGATGAAGGGGCCCCCAACTTCATCATGAGGTACTTCACCGTGGAACCCGGGGGACGGACCCCTTCCCACTCCCATCCCTGGGAGCATGAGGTCTTTGTCTTATCTGGAGAGGGGGAGGTGAGGCAGGGGGAGGAGAGCTGGGCTATAGGCCCGGGAAGCGTGGTGTACGTATCCCCCGGGGAGGAGCACCAGTTTGTGAACAGAGGAAGTGACTCTCTGGTCTTTCTCTGCTTAATACCGGTTTCTAACTAGCTACAATAGATTAAAAAACCCTCTCTGTAGGGGGAAATTCTGCTTTTTCCAGGATCTGCTGGATTCCGTGGGTTTTCTTTACTCAGTCTCGGTGGTATTTAGTTGCCTTGCCTTTGAAGGCTCCAGGTTGGGCTGGGGAGAGTATGGATGGAGGAGAGGGGAAGGAGAAAGAGGGAGGTGGTCCTTCTGGTGGAAGATGACCCCCACGACGCCATGTTGGTGGAACGCTCCTTCCGGAAAGGGGGGTTGAGGGTCTCTCTGGTGGTGGCCAGGGATGGTAAAGAGGCCTTGGACTATCTGGCGGGAGCGGGGAGATTTGGAGGGACCCGGCTTCCGTCCCAGCCTAAACTCGTTCTTCTGGACCTGAAGTTGACTGGTATGGACGGGTTCGAGTTCCTCAAAGAGGTGAAGGGTGATCCTGCCCTTTCCTCTATTCCCGTTGTGGTCCTTACCTCTTCCTCCCAGTGGGAGGACGTGAACAGGGCCTATCAACTTGGGGCCAGTGCCTACCTTGTGAAGCCTCTGAAGTTCGAGGACTTCATGGAGATGATGGAGGTGGTGGGCAGATTCTGGATCTCTCTCAACGTCACCAGCCATGGCGATTATCTCTATTAAAGGAGGAACTCTTGGAGGATCGGGAGAGGATCAAAGCAATTTTGTCTCGGATAAGCGGTAGGGGATATAAGGCCTATAGAGATCTGGAGGGAAGCTATGGTCTGGCACCTGGGCTCACTTTTTACCTGGACCATGCCCAGGGGGACCCCTTTGCGGCCCCTAGTCGGGTGAGACTCAGAATGGACATGACCAAGGCCCAATATCCCCCTCGGCTCTTTAAGAATCCTGTGAGGCGTATGGCTCTCCAGGATTTCATCTTGAGGGCCTTTGCCGAGAAGATCCGTCCCTTTTCCCGGGGAAGGGGAACGGGGGGGAGTGGACGCTACTCTGTGGATGCCGGCGGTCAGGAGATCCTGCTCCGTTCGGGATGCGTGGTTACCAGTGAATACGTAGAGGTCCGGTTCTTCATGGGCCTTCCTGCCGCGGGGCGCAGGGTACTGGGAAAAGAGGCCCTGGAGATGATCCTAGTGGACCTGCCCAGGGCCGCCCGTTCTCTGGAGTATGCCGCTCATAGCGCAAAAGAGGTGGAGGCCTTTGTGGATCTTGTGGAGGATCAGGAGTACCTCCGCCGCCGACTGGCTGAGAGGGGACTGGTGGCTTTTGTGAGAGATGGCGCTCTCCTGCCCAGGCGGTCTGGGGTGGATGATAGACCCATGGAGAGGGGTGCGGTCCTCTTCGAGAGCCCTCCCGAGTTGAGGGTCACCATGGAGACCCTTCACCATGGTGAGGTGACAGGCATGGGCGTTCCCCAGGGGGTCACCCTCATAGTGGGAGGGGGGTTCCATGGTAAGACCACCCTCCTGGAGGCCATCAGTCGGGGTGTCTATCCCCATATCCCCGGCGACGGCCGGGAGTGGGTGGTCACCGACGCTGGTGCCGTGAAGGTCCGGAGCGAGGACGGCCGTTACGTTGAGGGGGTGGATATTTCACCCTTCATAAAAGACCTCCCCATGGGGCGGGACACCTCCTTCTTCTCCACGGAAGACGCCTCGGGATCCACTTCCCTGGCGGCTTCCATCATGGAGGCCCTGGAGATGGGTGCCCGGGTACTTTTGCTGGATGAAGATACGGCGGCCACCAACTTTCTCATCCGGGACGCCCGCATGCAGGCCCTTATCCCCCGGGAGAAGGAGCCTATCACCCCCTTCATAGACAAGGTGCGGCAGCTCTACAGAGAGTACGGGGTTTCCACTGTCCTGGTTCTGGGCGGATCGGGGGACTATCTGGATGTAGCGGACACAGTGATAGCCCTGGACTCTTACAGAGTCCTGGACCTCACCGAGAGGGCCCGGGAGGTGGCCCGGAAGTTTCCCACGCCCCGCCATCCCGAGGGTGGTGACACCTTTGGAGAAGTGAGGTCCAGAGCGCCCCTGGCCGAGAGCTTCAGCCCCAGGAAGGGGCGCAAGGAGAGGGTGAGGAGCAAGGGTTTGAAAGAGATCCTCTTCGGTGAGGAGGTGATCGACGTCTCCGACGTGGAGCAGATGGTGGACCACTCCCAGGCCAGGGCCGTGGCGGAAATCCTGCGTTATTACGGGCGCCAGATGGCTGGATCCAAAACGGCCATGAAGGAGGGCATATCCAGGGTCCTGGATGTGGTGCTTGATAAGGGTTTCGAGGTCCTCACGGGGTGGCCTGTGGGCAACCTGGCCATGCCCAGGAGTTTCGAGGTGGCTGCGGCCATGAACCGTCTGAGGAGCCTGAAGGTGACTTTTGTGGATGGGGATTTGGGGAGAAAGTGAGGCCCCGGTCTCCCTTTTATTGCCTTAAGTGAATGGGAGGTCTGGGCCTGGGGCCCTGGCAACACCGTTGAATTGGGGGAGGGAGCGTCACTTTCGGGCCTCCTCCGTCTTCTGGGCGAGGGCGTGAAATAGGTCCCTTATGGGCCTTAAACGGGTTTCCCAGATTTCCTGGTACTGGGGTGTGTCGCCGCCGTAGCCCTTCATCCTTTTGGGTTCCAGCTCCAGTCCAGAGACGAAAGCTGTATTGGCCATACCTGCCAGGATTCGGGATGTCTTTTCCTCATGGGCGGGGATGGAGGTCTCTCCCTTGAGGCTGTTCAGGATCTGGAGCACCTCTTCCAGCAGGGCATCCATCTCTTCCCTTTCCCGGGGGGAAAGATCCTGGGTCAAGGAGTAGAAGTTACCCCGGTACCCGGGGGTGCGAAGGAACTTCCTCATTTCCAGGACTCTCTCTTCCAGGAGAGCCAGTCTTATGGACAGGGTCTTCTCCAGGTTACATTCCAAAGGGTGTCAGCCCCTTTGAAGGACAGACTGGACCTTTTCCCTGAGGCGATGGGGAAAGGCGTTGCTTCGTTCCACCACTGAAGTCAGTGCCTCTTTACACCTGAGAGAAGTGAACCAGTCTTCCCCCTGGTATCCCTCGATAAGCTTCTCCAGGGACTCTTCGTCTATGTAGCCCCTGTGGACCAGGGCAAGGGCCGCTTCTACCCCCAACTCTTCGTGGTCGAGGTAGGACTTGAGGATCTCCGTGCTGTCTTCCCAGGTCATCAGGCCCAGGAGGTCGATGATCTTCTTCCTCCTGAGGAGGCTGCCCGGGGTTTCATCCCCGCTCTCCTTTTTCTGGATATGGTTGAGGCTCTTTACCAGCTGGGGGATGATCTTTTCGCCGTAGTGGAGAAGAGCCCCTTTGGCCCCACCGGATTTGGTGTCATCCTCCAGCATCTCCAGTAGGTAGGGTATGGCTTCGGGATCCCTTCTTCTGGCCAGAACCCGGGCAGCACCCATGAGCCTGTACCTTTCCAGGGCCGTGAGGAGGGTGTGTCTGACCCGGGATGAGGAAGGGGAGATGTCCATCAGTACGGAGGCTATATGGTCTTTCAGGATCTCCTCGGCCAGCCTTTCTGGGGAATCCTCCGGGGTCGTCCAGGGTTTGAGGAGGAGTTCTTCCAGAAAGTCGAAGGCGTTGGGATCGATCCTCACCAGTATGTCCACGGCTCTCACCCAGGCAGGGGTGGAGCTTCGGGGAGGGGACGAGAGGAAGTTCCTCAGCTCTTCAATGGCCTCTTTCCCTCGAGATATCAGCTCCTTCTCCGCTTGGAGTTCTTCCTTGGGATTATCCAGTTGACGGATTAATCCTTTAATCTCCATCTTCAGTCACCCCCTTGAATCTGCGTAAATATTCTCTGTGGGCCTCTTCCAAGAATCTGAAGGCCTCTTCTTTGTCCAGCCAGCCTTTGACGTTGGTGATCCTCTTGTAGGTGTCCAGGAAGTGGCGGATCTCGTTCAGGGTGGCCTTGTTTACGTGGGCTAGGCTGGAGATCTCCTCTGTACGTGGGTCTTTGACGGGTACGGCCAGGAGTTTGTTGTCTACGCCCAACTCGTCGGCCATCTCCAAGAGCCCTATGGGTCTAACCTCCACCACGCAGCCGGGAAACAGGGCATCCGGAAGCATGATGAAGACGTCCACGGGGTTTCTCGTATTGCTCAGGGTCTGGGGAACGAAGCCGTAGTTTTCCGGGTATCGGGCGGATGTTTTGAGAATTCTGTCCAGACGGAATATGCCTTTGTGGATGTCGTACTCGTATTTGGTTCTGCTCCCTGCCGGTACCTCCACCACAGCAATTACCCTTTGAGGGAAGCCTTCTCCTAAGTCAAGGTGAAACAAGTTCTGCATACTTTTCACCCCCTTTGGGTGTGACCTCAGGGAACCCGTCCAGGAACTGGAGGACGCGCAGGGCGTAAAAGGTGGTGTCTATGAAGGGCACCCCTCCCGGCGCCCTGGCGAATCCTCCCTTCTTGCTCTGGCAGTTGGTGACGAAGGCCCTGGTCTCTTCCATGTGTCGGGGACGGGTGTCCAGGGCCTGGTAAATGCGATAGGCGAAGTAGATGTGTTCCAGGAAGGAGGTGGTGTGGGGCTTGCATCCGTATCCCCCGTCGGGGTTGTAGCAGGCCGCCAGAAAGCCCAGAACCATGGCGGTAGGTAACCTCTTTCTGTAGATGGTGGCCACCCGTACCTTCCTCCAGAGGCTCTCCAGGGTGTCTCTGGGGGTGATGTGAAGATCCACCTTTCCAGCTTCCATGAAGAGGAGTCTCTCCAGTTGGGGCCATGTGACCCTTTCCTTCTGGGCCAGGGAGAGGATACGCCCGAAGAAGTCCAGCTTCCTGGGATTCCCCTTGATCCCTGGCAGGGCCTTTTCGATTTCCAGTGTCACCACTTCCCAGGGCACCTCCAGCCCCATCCTCTCGTACAGGCGTATCCTGTAGTAGAGAACCCTTCCCGTAGGATCGGGGTCCCATTTCTCCTTGGCCAGCCAATTCCGGGTGGCAGAGTAGTCCTTCTCCAGGCCCAGGGTGTCCAGGGCGTGAATGGCAAAGTAGGTGTCCTCTATGCCCGAGGGCACCGTTCTGGCGAAGGCAAACCCCCCGGAAGGCTTTTCCAGGGCTAAAAGGTAATTTATCACTTCTTCCCTCTTCTCCAAGGAGATCAAGCCGCCTTCTCCCTTCTCTCTTCCAGTATCTCTTTCAGCTGGTTCTTTGTGCCCTCCAGGAGGCGCTTCTTCTCTTTCAGGGCGTTGAGGGCGGCGTTCACCTCTTCCTGGCTCTTCTCTCTGAGGCTGAGGGCCTTCTGGATGGCCTCTTCCACGAAGGCCACCGTCTGGTTCATCTTCTGTTCCATACCCCAACGAAGCTCCATGGCACTCTTGGTGATGCGGTCCACGAAGTCTGACCTCACCCGGCCACAGTTCATGTCCACCTTCTCGGGAAGCTTCTTCTGGAGTTCCGCCTTGATCTTTTTGTGGACCACGGCCGAGGGCAGGATGGAGTAAGAGATGAATTTGCCCGCTCCCTCCAGGTCCAGGAGTTTGGGCCTGTCCTCCAGTTTGTACCACAGGGCCGACTCTTCAGTGATGCTCTCTTCCACCTGGAAGCGCTCCAGGGGAATCTCAAAGAGTTCCGCTGCCAGGGTCATGAGCTGGTCTATGATGCCGTTCACCTTGTCGGCGAAGCGCCGGGCTATGCGGCTGTACTCGGCGTTCACCTTCTCGTTCTCTTGGATGACCATCTGGTCGAACTCTTTCACCAGGATCTCTTTCATGGCCTGGTCCAGGAGCTTGGAGAGTTCCAGGGAGCCCTTGTGTTTGTTGGCCTGGAAGACCTCCATGAGCCTGGAGTAGATTTTGGGGATTTTCTGGGTCCTGAAGCGTTCCATGTCGTTGTTCACTATCTTGATGAGAGAGTCGATCTCTCCCTTGAAGAGGAATTCGCTGTCTCGCCTTTCCTGGGCGATCTCCTCTTTGATTTCCTGGAATCTGCCGATCTTCTCCTCCAGCTCCTCCAGAGGAGTGGTGGCTGCCTTTATTTCCAGGTCTACCCGGAAGAGCAAGGTGGAGAGAAGGGACAGCACCTTGTTGGCCGAGGAACGAAGGACAATGCTCCCCTTCTCCTTGAGGAGGAAGTCCTCCAGGGCCTTTTCCAGCTCTGTGATGCCGCTCCTGCCCACCTTTCCCTGGTCTTTTTGGATACGGCCTTCCAGAGCCATTTTGGCCGAGAGGGGGTATATAGGGATGTGGTTGGAGCCCAGGGCATCCTTGAGGTTACCCAGGGCGAACTCCATGACCTCCTGGAGGTCGTCAGAGTCCACGTAGTCCACTTTGTTTAGGACGAAGAAGATCCTCTCCACGTGGGGATAGACGTCCTTCAGGAAGGCGATCTCTTCCTTGGAGAGGGGAGGGTCCACGGTGAGAAGGAAGACCCCGGCATCCACCCGGGGCAGGAATCCGTAGGTGACGTCTGTGTTGTTCTCGTAGAGGGAGCCCACCCCTGGGGTGTCCACCAGAATGATACCTTTTTTGAGGATGGGAGCGGGATGGAGGACCCTCACGTACTTTACCCCCTTTTCGTTCTTGGGGTTCTCTTTCTCTGTGACGTAGAGTTTGATCTCCTCGTGCTTGATCTTCTTCACCTTCCCGTCCAGGAAATGGACCTGCACCTCCATCTGGGGGCCGTACTCAAGAAGGGTGACTATGGAAGTGAGAGGCAGGATGGCCGAGGGGAGGAGCTTCTGGCCCAGGAGGGCATTGATGAAGGTGGTCTTTCCCCTCTTGAACTGTCCCAGGACCACCAGGTTGAACTTGTTCTCCCTGAGCTTGTGCTCTACCTCGGAGAGCATCTCCCTGTCCTGTTCTTGGACCAGGGGAGCCAGGCTGTTTATGGCTTGGGTGATCCTCTCCTTGGCTTCCTCAAAGCGCATGAATCACCCCCGTGGCTTTGGTGGGATGGACTCTCTTTTCCTCCTGTCTTTGCGACTGCATGCCTCCACCTCCTTGGATCTTAGAGGTAGAGGTCATCAGCCGCTCCAGCGGCGGTTAAAGGCGGACCTCATCGCCTGTTCACAAGGGGAATTCTAAGTAAAAAGTGAAGAGAATGCAATGGGTAGAGCTCACCGGGTGTGGAGGGTGAGTACCGCAAGGATGGCCAGTAGGAAGGTGACCCTGCTCAGGATCAGGCCCCGCTTCACGGCGGAGGCATCGGGCGGATCCCCTTCTCCCATCCAGGGCCGGTCCACAGGCTGGCCGAAGTAGTGGCACGGTCCCCCCAGCCTGATGCCCAAGGCCCCTGCCATGGCCGCCTCGGGGTATCCCGAGTTGGGGCTGGGATGGAGAGTACCCCATCTTCTGGCGGCCTCCAGGACTCTCTTCACCCCCGAGAATCCCAGCAATCTGGCACTGAAGGCCATAAAGAGGACCGTCAGGCGGGCGGGGATGAGGTTCATCAGGTCGTCAAGACGGGCGGCGGCCCATCCCAGGTGAATATAGCGGGGCGTTTTGTAACCCACCATGGAGTCCATGGTGTCGGCGGCCTTGTAGGCCATGGCCAGGGGCACTCCCCCTATGGCCAAGTAAAAGAGGGGGCCTATGACACCGTCGGAGGTGTTTTCGGCCAGGGTCTCGGTGGCGGCAATGAAGATCTCCCCCTCTGCCATGGACTCCGTGTCCCTGGAGACCAGCCAGGATAGGCGCTTCCTTGCTTCCGGAAGGCGGTTATCCTTCGCCAAGTCCAGGATACCCTCCACCTCTCGCCATAGGGCCCCTCCTGCCAGGGCCGAGTAGGCCAGGTAGGTCTCCAGGGCGTATCTCACCCAGGGATGGATACCCTGAGCCAGGGAGAGGAGGGCCAGGGTGGAACCCACCACCAGGGTCTGGACCCCCAGGACCAGTGCCATCCCCTGGAGCCGGGGGGAGAGGGGTAGGCCACGGCAGGCCTTCTCTCCCCAATGGGTGGCATGCCCTATTAGTCTTACCGGATGGAGGGGGTATTGGGGGTCTCCCAGGATCAGGTCCAGGAGAGCCGCCCCCACCAGGATCAGGGGATTGAGGGGCTTCATGCCTCATCTCCAGGGGTCGAATCAGCTCCGGCTCTCATCATACCCATTTCCTCGTTTCTTGGTCGCAGTTCTCCTTTATAGGGTCCTGGTGCACCTTTTGGAAAGGCCCAGTGTGTGCTAGATGAAGAGCCATGGTGAAGAGGCTGAGAGACGCTTTCTCTTTCCTCACCATTCTGCCCCTGGGGGGTGGGGTGGTGGATGGAAAGGACCTGGGGGGCATGGTGGCCGTGTTCCCCTTTGTGGGACTGGTGTTGGGCCTCCTGGCTCTGACAGCGGCCTATTTCCTAAGGGGGGTATTCCCTCCGGCCCTGGGAGCGGCCCTTCTCCTGGCTTTTACCGTGGCTCTCACCGGGGCTTTTCACCTGGACGGCCTGGCTGATATCTTCGATGCCCT
>JALUVF010000013.1 GCA_027020915.1 bacterium | reverse complement strand
GGGGAGTTCCCCAGCCTCCATCTGGTCCACCATCTCCTGGAACTCGTCCCCCAGGTCCTCCCCCAGCTCGGACCCCATCTTCCTCATGAACCGGGCCATGGAGCGGGGATCGTTCTCGTCCACATCGCCCCAGCGGGAGGGGTCAGCCAGGCGCTCCAGACGGGTCTCCTCCGAGAGAGAGACCCTCACCCTGGAGATGACCCGCCTGAGCTGGAGGCTGCCGCAGCCTCTGCACTTCACCTGGGTCTCCCATCCGCTCAAAAGGAGAAAGCTCTGCCTCCT
Source organism: bacterium (assembly GCA_027020915.1). Classification (GTDB taxonomy): domain Bacteria; phylum Thermosulfidibacterota; class Thermosulfidibacteria; order Thermosulfidibacterales; family B14-G1; genus B14-G1. The sequence goes on along the minus strand of JALUVF010000013.1, from coordinate 3,988 downwards.
GCCACACTCCTGACACACGTACTCATAGATGGGCATCCCTTCCTCCCTCCTTGGAAGTTAGACTCTCCTCCACCACCTTCAGGATCTCCCACACCCCGAAGGGCTTATAGAGAAAGAGGTGCTCTCCTATCCTGCTCCTCACCCCGGGGTCCCTCTCGGAAGAGGAGTAGCCACTCACAATGATCACCTTCATCTCAGGATAGAGCTCCCTCGCTCTGGCCACCAGCTCCTCTCCCCCCATCTTGGGCATCACCAGATCGGTGATCAGGAGGTCCACCCTCTCCCTCCTCAGCCTCTCCAAAGCCTCCTCCCCGTTGGAGGCATCCATCACCCTGTAGCCGTGAAGCATGAGGGCATCCACCAGGACCTTCCTCACCAGGTCCTCGTCTTCCACCACCATCACGGAGCACTCCTGGGGGGGAAGAGGTCTCTCCTCCCTCCGGGGCGCCTCCTCCAACAGGGGGAGGTAGACCCGGAACACCGAGCCCCTGCCCACCTGGCTCTCCAGGACAACGAAGCCCCCGTGGGCCCTCACCATGCGGGAGACAGCCGCCAGCCCCAGGCCCGACCCCTTCTCCCGGGGCCTGGTGGTGTAGAAGGGTTCGAAGACCCTGGAGAACTCCTCCCCCGGAATCCCCTCCCCGGTGTCCGACACAGAGAAGACCACGTAGTCCCCGGGAAGGGGGTCTCCGTGGACATGTCCTCCAGGTACCCCCAGGCGTACCCGCTCCCTGTACACCCTCACCTCCAGCCTCCCGCCCCTGGGCATGGCGTCCCGGGCGTTGATAACCAGGTTCAGGATGATCTGGCGCAAAAGAAGGGGATCGGCCATGAGCGCCGGCAACCTCTCCTCTACCTCCCAGACCACCTCTATCCTCTCAGGCAGGAGGTGTTCCAGGAGCCTCTTGAGCTCCAGCATCTTGTCCCTCACCGAGAGATTCCTCCTCTCAGGGATCTCTTCCTGCCCCAGGCTCAAGAGGTTGCGGGCCACCTCGGCAGCCCTCAGGGTCTGGGACTCTATGAGGCTCAGCTTCTGGTAGTCGGGGTGATCCCTCCTCTTGTCCGTCAACAGAAGCTGGGTGTAACCCAGAATGCCTGTGAGCATGTTGCAGAACTCGTGGGCCACGCCCCTCACCAGCCGGGACACAGACTTCTCCTTCTGGAGGCGAAAGAGCCGTTCCTCCAAGGCCTTCTCCCCCGTCACGTCCCTGAGCAGGGCCAGTATGTAAATCATCCGCCCCCGGGAGTCCCTCACCGGAACCAGGGACATCTCCTGATGGTAGAGGCGCCCCTCTTTGGTCTTTCCCCTCACCACTCCCCGCCAGGGTACCCCCTCCTGGAGGGAAGTCCACATCCTCCTGTAAAAACCGGGAGGCCACCCGCCCCCTGCCAGGAAACGGGGTGTCCTGCCCCTCACCTCCTCCATGGTGTAACCCGTGAGAGCTGAGAAGGAGGGGTTCACAAAGAGTATGCGCCCCTGGCCATCGGCAATGACCAGGGCGTCATCCAGTCTCACCAGGGCCTCTTTATAGAGAGAAAGGGCCGGTTCCCCTAAAAGGACCCCCACCACCTCCACCAGCTCCTTGAGACTCCGAACCACTTCCACCCCCGGGGGAACCCGAAAGGCGGGATTGATGGCGACCACCCTCACTCCCCGGGCCAAGGCCTCTCCGAGGAGCCCTCCCCCCTCACCATCCACCACCAGCAGGGCCACGTCCCCAAGACCCTCCTCCCCATCCAGAAGCCTCACCTCCCTTGAGGGAAAGGATACCTCCAGGGCACCCACGAGTCTGGAGCCCTCCCTGACGGAGACCACGCCTACGACCCCCTTCCTCCCTTCCACAGATCCCTCCTTCATTCTCCCTTGCCCCTCTTCTTGGGCAGGGTGAAACGAAAATGGCTACCCTCTCCCGGGGAGGACTCCACCCAGATCTCCCCTCCGTGGACCTCCACCACCTTCTTACATATAGCCAATCCCATCCCCGTGCCAGGGACTTCGTCATCGGTATGGAGGCGCTGAAAGACCTGGAAGATACGCTGATGATGTCCGGGGTCTATCCCTATCCCATTGTCAGACACGGTGACACAGTAGCTCCTCTCCCCCTCCTCCCAGGAGATCCTGATGTGGGGAGGCTCCTGAGGCTTGGAAAACTTGAGGGCATTGCTCACCAGATTGGTGAAGAGCAGGACCAGGGTACTCTTGTCCCCCCAGACCCGGGGCATGGAGTTGGCCACCTCCACCGTGGCCCCCCTCTCCTCTATCCCCTCCCATAGGTACTCCAGGGCCTCCTCCACAGCCTCCCTCAGATCCAGCCAATGGAATTGGATGCCCCGCCTCCCCACCCGGGAATACTGGAGGAGATCGTCTATCAGTATGGCCATCCTCACCGTGGCCTGGCCGAGGTATCGGAGGTACTCTCTCCCCCTGGAATCCAACCGATCACCGTACTCCTCCCCCAAAAGGTGGGAGAAGGTCTCCAGAGCCCTCAGAGGGGCCCTGAGGTCATGGGAGACCGAGTAGGAGAAGGTCTCCAGCTCCTCTATCTTCATCTGGAGTTGCCTCTCCAAGGCCTTCAGGGTAGAGATATCCACCACCAGGGCTATAGTCCCTCTCGGCGCCCCCTCCAGGTCCCTCAACAGGGATGCCGCAATGAGGACCTCCACCTCATCTCCCTCCCTGTTCAGAAGCCGGGTCTCGTAGGTCTCCCTGGTCCTCTTCCCTTCCAGCCGCTCCTTGAATCTCTTGAGCATCTCCTCTCTGGAGCCCTCCGTCACGAAGTCGGCAAAGAACCGCCCCTCCACCTCCTCCCAAGAGTATCCCAGGAGATCGAGGAAGGCCTGGTTGGCGTAGACAAACCTTCCCCTTTCGTCCACCTGGGAGATACCCACCAGGGCGTTCTCCACCAGATTCCTGTAGAGCTGCTCCGAGGCCTTCAGGGCCCGGGTGCGCTCCTCCACCTTCCTCTCCAGCTCCTGGGTGAGGGCCCTGAGTTCCTCCTCTGCCTTCTTGGCCCGGGAGATGTCCGAGACCACCCCTGTTATCCCCACCACCCGGCCCTCCCCGTCCAGGATAGGGGTGGCGCTGTCCCTGATCCACTTCTCCCCTCCGTCTCTGCAGAGGATGCGAAACTCCCCCGTCACGGCCTCTCCCCGGAAGAGGCGATCCAGGAGCATCCTCACCCGGGGCTTGTCCTCGGGGTGGATGATCTTGAACCATAACCACGGGTCCTCCAGGTAGGCCTGGGGGGGATAGCCCGTGATCCTCTCCGCCGCCGGAGTACAGAGCTCAGGCTTCAACTCCCCTTTCTCCCACCTCACCTTGTAGAGGTAATCGGGAATGGCCTCCACCGTCTCCCTGTAGAGCTCCTCAGAGTGTCTCAGTTCCTCCAGGAGCCTCCTGGTCTCCGTGGCATCCACCACAACTGCCACCAGTAACCTCTGTTGGGAGAATTCCGTGCTGGAGAGGTGCACCTCCACAGGAAACCTCTCCCCATCTTTGGTGATGTGCCACCCCTCCTCCCGCACCTTCCCCCCCAGGAGACACCTCCCCAGAAGGGTCCTGCAGTTCTCGTCGCTCCAGCGGGGACAGATCTTCCGGGGGTGGATCCTGGCCCATTCCTCCTGGGAGTAGCCGTACCTCTCCACGGCCTTCTGATTGGCCATGAGAAAACGCGGGACCGAAGGATCTATAACCAGGACCGCCTCGGGAATGGCCTGGAAGAGGACCTCGAAGACGGCCCGACTCCTGGGGAGTTCCACGTACCTGAGCTGGGCCGCCTCTTCCAAGGCCTGGATCTCCCGGGTCTTGTCCCGGAAGAAGCCCATGACGTACCGCCTCTCTCCCACCTGGAGGGAGGTGGCCCTAAGCTCCGTGATGCGGGTCCCCCCGTCCTTTCTAAGGACCACGCACCTGGACATGAAGGCCCGGGGAGCGTTGACATGGGATTTGAACACCATCCTGTAGACTCCCCTCAGGGAGGAAGGATGG
>JALUVF010000012.1 GCA_027020915.1 bacterium | reverse complement strand
AACGGTACGTCCCACCCGGAGCTCCTCCCTGATCCTCTCAAAGATGAGGACGTTGGCATCCACGGACATACCGATGGTGAGAATGATACCGGCAATACCGGGCAGGGTGAGAGTGGCCCCGAAGGCCGCCAGGGCTCCCATGATAAGGACCATGTTGAGGAGCAGGGCCGCATCGGCCAGAATCCCCGAAAGGCGGTAGTAACCCGCCATGAAGACCAAAACCAGAACCAGACCCACAATGGCCGCCTTTATACCCTTCCTGATGGAATCCCTGCCCAGGGATGGGCCCACTGTCCTGTTCTCCAGGATCTTCACGGGGGCGGGTAGGGCCCCTGCCCTGAGGACTATGGCCAGGTCGTGGGCCTCCTGGGAGGTGAAGTGTCCCGTAATCTGGGCCCTTCCATTGGGAATGGGCTCCTGGATCACGGGGGCAGAGTAGACCACATTGTCCAATATGATGGCCAGGCGCTTCTTCACGTTCTCCTTGGTGATGCGGGCAAAGATCTTGGCACCCACCCTGTCAAAGGTGAGGGCTACGTAAGGCTCGTTGTACATGGGGTCTATCTTCACCCGGGCGTCGGTGATGTGATCACCCGTGAGGAGCACCCTCTTCTTCACCAGGTAAGGGATCCTGGTCACCCTGCCCGTGGCCTTGTCCACCCTCTTGCCGTAGAGGATCTCGTCCCCGGGAGGTACCCCCTTCTTCAAGGCCTCCTGGACACTGTGCTCTTCGTCCAAGAGCTTGAACTCCAGACGAGCCGTCTTCCCAATGATGCCTATGGCCCTCTTGGGATCCTTCACTCCGGGAAGCTGGACCAGGACCCTGTCGCTACCCACTCGGGTGATGGTGGGCTCCGCCACGCCGAACTGGTCTATCCTGTTTCGAATAACCTCCAAGGTCTGGTTGATGGCGTTCTCTTTTATGCGCCTGATTTCTCTTGCCTTCAGGCCCACAACGACGTAGTCCTTCCCCTCATCCTCCACATTCAGCTCCGAATAACGCTTCAAGACCTTCTTCACCTTCTCCACGTCTTCCGGGATGATCACCTTGACCTCGAAGGTGGTGGGCCCCTTTCTCTTGATATAGTCCAGGTCCACCTTGGCCTCTTCCAGATCCCCCTGGAGGAGAGTAATCTCCTTCTCCACAGCGGCATCTACAGCCTTCTTCATGTCCACACCCAGGACCAGGTGCATTCCCCCCTTCAGATCCAGCCCAAGGCGGATCTTCTTGGAAGGGGGATAAGAATACCAAGCAGAAACAGCCACAATCAAAACAATGGCCAAAACCCGCAGCTTAAACCAGCCTTTCATCCAGTCCCCCTAACAGCCGAAAATTTCAGAGGATACCAAGACCGACAAAAAAGCCCTTCACTCCTTCTTGCCCTTGACGGCAGCGATGGCGGTTCTGTTCACCTTGATCTTTATGTCCTTCTCTTTGTCCACCCGTAACACCACCGTATTGTCATCCAGCTGAACGATGGTGCCGTGAACCCCTCCCATGGTGACAACCTCGTCTCCCTTCCTCAGGGCCTCAATCATCTTCTTGTGCTGCTTCTGACGCTTCTGCTGAGGAAGAATGAGGAGAAGGTAGAAGATGACAAAAATGAAGATGAGGGTGATGAAACCTCCCCACCGTTGAAGGCCGGAAGGGGCCTGTCCCCCCGCCGCCCATGCCGTCGAACTGAGGATATGTAAACCCAACATATACATAATCTACCCTCCTAAAGGTTTTTTGTCTTCAAAAACAAGGGCTGAGATAGCACTGAAGAGGCCCTGCTGTCAATTGAAAAGGCCAGAAAGCCGAATCAGACGATCCTCCGCCCCCTGGGACAAACATTTAAACCCCTATATCGAAACCTATCTCTTCAGGATTGATCAAATTTGACACCTACAACTGGGTGCTATACCTTGATTTACACACTGTTACAGTTAAAATTAAACTTGGACAGCGATAAAGACAACAAATAGAAAGGGGCTGGAGTTGCAAAAATCCAATAGTGGTGTGTCCCTGATAGAGATTTTGATAACAATTGCCATAGCAGCTCTTCTTGTAGCCATAGGATTTGCCTCTTTCAGGGGCTTCAAAGCCAGATACGATCTAAACAGTGCTGCCCATACACTTTACTCTGACATAGTATGGTGCCAGCAGAACTCCATGGGAGCTCCCCATAGCCTAGGCATATCGTTCTCCGCCCACAAATACATTATTTTTAAAGATATCAACGATAACGGAGTATTTGACGATGGCACAGACACCAAGATTCGAGAAAGAGAACTCAACCATATCACCCTGTCAGGGTACCCTCAGAACGGATTCGTATATTCAAGGAGGGGAATAGCGTCTCCCACTTTCACCTTAACTCTCACAAACGATAAAAACCAGAGGAAACGGATTTCTGTATCATTGTTCAAAGCGAGGATACGAAATGGATAAAAAAGGATTGACTTTGATAGAAGTGATGATTTCCCTTGCCTTATTGGGCATAATCCTCGTGGCATTAACCCACGCAGCTGTAATTATCATAAAAAGCAATGCCCAACTCGAGCATAGGAAAACCGCCTTAACTCTAGCCCAAGGAACCATAACCACTCTCAATTCTCTACCATATACCAGTCAACTCTTATCTGATACAGAATCCGATACCACTTTTTTGAACTCTCCTTCTCCAGACCCTGATGGCGATGGCAATGTCTACATCTTGGATAAAGACCATAATGGTAGCTACTCCAGTACAGACATTAACGACGAAGGAGATGCCTCCAAGGGAATAGACCATCCGACAGGGTCTATTAACTATTCTTCTATCCAGCCTATAGAGAAGATAGGTTCTGTGACATATTATAAAATTTGGGGCATAAAGACTTTAACTGATGAGAAAAGGATAACAGTCGTGGTCTACTGGTTCAAAAGGGGATTCACAGACGCTCAACACTCTCACTATGTTTCCCTTACAACATATAAGAGGAGACCTTAAGATATGCTGGTGGCAAAGAAAGAAGGACTCACCCTCATAGAACTCATTATAGCAATGGCCATACTGGTCATTGCATTGACAGGAGTATTTGCTTTGCTGATACATCAAACGAAAACCTCTTATAAAGAAGCAAGAAAGACAGAGTCTCTTCAGAGCAACATAATAGCTGAGCTGGTTGTAATGAGAGATGTATCCATGGCGGGTTTGGGAATGCCCAAAGAGTACAACAACAGCTTCGTACCCATAGACTCCAATAACAACGTCTCCTATGGCCAATCTGAATATCATGACGAGCTGATAATCAAGGGACCAATAATATCCTCCAAAGCTGACACCTTCATGAAATGGGGATATAACTACTCATACATACAGCTAAATTCTACTTCTGTTGACATCTCAACCTACCCAGAAACATGCATAAGTTCACCATCAGATCCGCAATGTAGCAGTTTTCCAAGCTTTCCCAACTTCAGCTCTAGCACCAACAGTAGTGGAGAGAATGAAAAGATAGTCTTTATAGATGCAGAGACAAAAGAGCTTCTGGGCAACAATGGAGTCTACAAGGTCTATCCAGTGACAGGGATACAAACCTCCAATCACGTGTCCACTGTATCATTAGGAGAGAATACAAATTTCAGTATTAGAAAGAAGGGAAGCCTGATCTTCAGCATAGGCTACCTCAAGGTTACAGAAAATCAATTTTCCAATTATCTCTCCGGCTTCACCGGCTACAAACTGACCTCCAGTCCCAGCAGTGAATCCATCTGTGCTCCAGGGACAAGGACCTTGATCAGGGTTTACGGAGGAGGCAAAGATCCAGTTATGGACTGTGTTTTGGATTTCCAGGTAGAATTTGGCTATGTCAGCTCCAGTGGTGTAACCTGGCTGAACAGCCTCCCCAACCAAGGAAACTACCCTGAGCTGGTGAGGGTGGACATAGTGATCCAGCAGGGCAAAAAAGACCCCAAGTACCAATATTCCTCTTCAACCATCCAAACTGCCGATAACACCATCACCCTCTCCTCAGAGCAGAAGCACTATCACTGGAGAACCATTAAGCTCGTCATTCCGTTGAGGGAAGTGGAATGAAAATATTCTTCAAGAAAAGTGATGATAATAGGGGAGTAGCCCTTCTGGCAGTCTTTTTGGTTATGATCATAGGACTGATAATAGCAGCCTTGTGTTTCTATCTCATCAATAGGGGAAATCAGACATACTCCATAATGAAAAATTATGCCAAAGCCATCAATATTGCCCAGGGAGGAGTGGCAGAAGCCATAGTGTTTATCGACAACAATTCTTACGATTCCATCGAAGTTAAACTCGGCTCTGAAGAAACAGCAGCATCAGGCGCAAAATATCGAATATGGAGGGTCTTCTGGAACAATCTCTCAGGATTTGGGGGAGCACCAGTTTTCCCACCCACCTCAGGAGCATACTCCGGGATCGCAAACATAGGTGTATATTATCTGATCCACTCACAAGCCACCGTGAAAGGAAGCCAGGCAGACCTATACGTAATGTACGTAAAAGGATACTAATTAACACAAAGTTGGTCGGAGGAAAAAGAGATGAAGAAAACACTGTTAGCACTAATAGGAACGTTCCTTTTCTTGGGTATTATTCCCAATAACGGCGCTGCAAAGGATACTCTCTTCCTAACAGGACGATTGAAAAAACTGGAAAAAAACTCCGCTGTCATCTATGTAACCTCCGAAAATTGTAAAGGAAAGAAAAAGTTCAAGATCGATAGCGAGATTTACAAGATAATCAAAAAAAACAAGGACAGATTCAGTATCAAAATCTATTTCATGATAGATTCTGACGTTTGCCATAAAAAAAGGCTGGACAAAATCACAGAGGTGGAGGAGTAAATCATGAAAATATTTAAGATCATTATATGCTCCTTCCTTCTTGTCCTCGCCTCCCAGCTCAACTCGGCAGCCATAATGAGCGACTACTGTGCCGTGCCTCCATTCATAGGCACGGCCGTACAACCCAATGTCCTTTTTGCCATAGACACAAGCGGCTCCATGAGTTGGTGCGCCTACAACCCGAATTCAGACAAAACAGGCTGCTGTAGATACTCAAGCGGCTGCGGCTGGACCTACCAGGGGAATGAAGAAGGCTACTTCGACCCCGATAAAGTTTACGAGTTTCACTGCACGTGGGGATGGGGATGGTGGTGCCGGGATGGATACTGGCAAGAAACGACGGGAACGGCTTCCACGTGTCCCAAACGGGCATCCAGCATAAACATATCAAACAAATACTCCGGGAGCTGTCTCAATTTCCTGCTCATGAGCAGGATAGATCTTGTTAGATGGGCAATTACCGGAGGCAAACTGGAATCGTGTACCTGGGCCAACGTAAACAGGTGCGATCCTGAGACTTATGGCAACCCCGGAAGTCAAGTCAGTTGCGACAGCTATGGCTGTATCCTGGAGACGAGTGGAGGAGAAAAGGTCAAGGTCCCATGGAGCAGGATCAACGAAGGACTCGCTTTCAAGTTCAAGGACCTCAGTACCACGCCAAGACTGGGGGTCCTCTTCTTCAGCGGATACGGGGTGAGAAGCGATAAAGTTTACATAGGAGACTTTACTGGCAGCGCCAATTTCGACGGACTGAATCCTTACAAGAACTTTATAACCTATATAAACTACGAATACGCCAGTGGAGCCACGCCAACAGGCCCTGCAATGTGGGACGCTTACAACTACTTTGCCCAAAACGACCCCGAATATGGAGGCTTCACTCCACAACAAGGCAGCGGAGATACATGGCGAAACCCCATGTACCAGTGCTTCGACGACAACAACAACGGAGTGTGCGAGGGCAGCGAGTTAAAGCTGGTCCAGTGTGCAAAAAACTTTGTCATCCTGCTATCGGATGGACAGTGGAACTATGGAGGAAATCCCGGACGTGTAAGCGGAACGTGCTCCATAGACACCGGCTTCGAACGGCACTCTGCAGATCCAGTGGTCCCCGCCTACTGGATGCACAAAGGATTCACAAACGCTAAAACCGGTATAGAGACTCAAATAGAATCCGTCTACACAATAGGGCTCTGGCTGGGGGGAACGGGGGAAAAGGCTCTGAAGAACGTGGCCATGTACGGCTCTTTCGACAAACTACACGGAACCTGGCCAGACGATCTGTCTGGATATCCCCTTTCAACATGTGGACCCGTTGACGACTGTTGTAGCTGGTCAAATTGTGGGAAAGGCAGTTCATGTACCTCTCTCCCTTCGTCCTCTCCAGACTGGGACCACAATAGCGACGGAATTCCAGACACCTTCTATTCGGCTACTAGTGCCAGGGAACTGCGTAGTGCCATCAACAAGGCCATAATAGACATCCTCAAACGTACTTCTTCCGGGACAGCTGTGTCCGTCTTGTCTACATCCACCAGGGGAAGTGCTTACCTGTCCCAAGCCTATTTCATTCCTGCGAAAACCTCTGCCAGCGGTGAAGACTTGACATGGATCGGAGAAATGAAAGGCCTGTGGGTAGACCTGTTTGGCCAGATAAGGGAAGATACCGACCAAAGCCACGATATACCCACATCTGTAGCCCAACTGGAGTACAATAAAGACTATGTCGCAAAGTTCTTTTTCGACACCACGGATAGCCAAACAAAAGTCCACTTGTATACCTCAGACTCTACAGGGAAGGTAGAAACACCATGTACCTCTATTACCACGAGACTGTTGGATACCAACAACCCAAATCTTTTGCTAAGAACCATTTGGAATGTGGGTGAGAAGCTCTGGACTGAAAGCCCCAGCGACAGGAAGATCTATACCTCTCTGGATGCCAGCACCCTAACCGAATTTAAAGCAGACAGCTCTACCGCAAGTCAGCTAAAACCCTACCTAAGAGCGTATGACAACACCGACGCTCTAAACATTATCAAATACATACGGGGCGAAGATGTGGATGTATGCCTGGACAGTGACAGTGGTACCTGCTCCTCCACCGGCCATCGTAACAGGAGCCTTACAATGAACAGCGTCACACATATATGGAAACTGGGAGATATCATTTACTCTAATCCCCGAGTCCTGTCTCACTTTCCATTGGGAACCTATAATATCCGGTATAATGACAGAACATACACGGATTTCATAAGAGAAACGGCCTACGATCCCACCCTCACCAATCCCATAAAGAGAGACGACTATCTCTTTGTAGGAGCCAATGACGGAATGCTTCATTGCTTCTACATGGGAAGGATAAAGGAAGACCCCGACCCAGCCAACTACCCGAACGTCAAAGCTGCCGTTTTAGACTCCAACACAAATTACGATCCCGGTGATGAAGTGTGGGCCTATATCCCCATGAACGTGCTACCCTACTTAAAATATCTAGCCTACCCCACCTACTGTCACATATACTACGTAGACCAGCGTTCCATGCTCCTGGACGCCAGCATAAACGGTGCCGCAACCGCAGACAAAACCAAAAACAGCTGGCGAACCATACTCATTGGAGAGCTCCGGTTTGGAGGAAATCCAACACCTCCAAGCGGCTCTCCTACGGTGAATGGGAATACTGTGGGTCTCTCCTCCATCTTTGCCCTGGACATAACCGATCCGGAAAATCCCTCTCTCCTCTGGGAGTTCTCGGATCCGGGATTGGGATTCACCAACTCATACCCCACAGTAGTGAGGATTGGAGACAGCGCCAAGAACGGATATTGGTATGTAGTGGTAGGTTCCGGTCCCACCGACTATGGAGGCGATACCCCACCATCACAAGGTTACGTTTACGTGATAAACTTGAGAGACGGCACTCTGGCAGGGAAGCTCCCACTGCCTGCCGCCAACTCTTACACCGGAGACTGTGTAGCAGTTGATCCAGAAAACGATTACTCTGTAGACGCCATATACTGTGGGACAGTAGAAAAGCAACCCAGTGGGAATCTGGTGGGGAGAATGATGAGAATTCTGACCGGGGAAGCCGTACCCACTAAGGATGCCAGCAACATAATCACAAACTGGACCGTGACCACCCTGGTAAACACCGATGGTCCTGTAACCGCGTCCCCTGAGTTCGCCTTCGATAGTCAGGGCAACCTCTGGTGTTATTTTGGAACAGGAAAGTACTTCGGCCAGGGAGACAAAACCAGCACCGAACAACAGTATCTCTATGGCGTCAAAGACACCTGCTGGGGATATAATAGCGGATCATGGAGTTACGGTTCGTCATGCAGTGCAGTGACAGACATCTATGACACCACCAACATAGAAGTCTCAGCAACCGTGGCCGACTACATGTGCATGTGTGAAGGAGGAGAAGTGGAAACCTGTCCAGACACCCAACCGGCAAAACAGAACAATGAGTGCCACTGTGGGGACAAAGTGGTTACAAAAGTTACGGGGGTAACCGTGAGCAACTGCGACAACCACACAGATTGGCAATCTTGTGCCAGTTACATAGCGTCCCATGATGGATGGAAACTGGCTCTTAGCGTATCAAGTCCAGCCGAAAGGGTCATCTCTAAGCCATCCGTGATCGGACAAGTGGCCATGTTCACCACTTTTACTCCGAACTCAGATGTGTGCGGTTTTGGAGGCAACTCCTACCTGTACTCCCTCTACTACAAAGCCGGGATACCCTATAAGCAGCCCACCATCCTCAAAGAGGAGGCCTATCTGAACGGCATCCTGAAGAAATCCGTCAGTTTGGGTCAAGGGGCACCAGCTATTGGAGAGGGAATAGTATCTAAAAAGGTGGGTAGAAAGCTCAAGACCTACATCCAACTCTCTACAGGCCAGATTGTGGAGCTATCCAATCAACCCAAATTCCTGCCCTCCAAGATACAATTCTGGATCGAGAGGTAATTAAACAGGGGGCAGGTTTTGTTTCAAAACCTGCCCCTTTCTCATTGTTGCCTCCCTTAAAGTCAAACCCGGGGCTTTCCAGAAAAGAATTTTTGGCGTATACACTGAGACTCGATGAAGAGACTTGAAAAGGAGGGCACAAAGTGGATCCCAGGTTCTTCAGGTGGCACGAGATCCCCACCAGGGTACCCAAGGAGGGAGTGACCATGAGGGTGGTTTCAGGGGATAAGGGCATGATGGTCTTCTTCGACATAGGGCCCCATACAGAGATTCCCCCCCACTCCCATCCCCACGAGCAGATGGGCACCGTGCTGGAGGGTGAGATCACCCTGATCATCGGAAACGAAGAACGGCTCCTGAATGCAGGGGATGGATACGTGGCCCCCTCCGGGGTGGCCCATGGGGCCAGGACGGGGAATCAAGGGGCCAAGGTTGTGGACTTTTTCTCTCCCCCTCGGGAAGACTACAGATAGGAGTCCGAAAATGGAGAAGGCAAAATACATCTGGTTCAACGGAGAACTCATCCCCTGGGACGAAGCCAACGTCCACATCCTCACCCACACCCTCCACTATGGCCTGGGGGTCTTTGAGGGCATCAGGTGCTACAACACACCCAAAGGCCCGGCAGTCTTCAGGCACCAGGAGCACATAGAGAGGCTTTTCAACTCCGCCCACATCGTAAAAATAAAAGTGCCCTTCACCCGGGAAGAGATCCGTAGGGCGGCTTTCGAGACCATCAAAGTTAACCACTTGAAAGAATGCTACATCAGACCCATTATCTTCTACGGTGTTGGGGCCATGGGGTTGAATCCTTTGAACAACCCCGTTGAAGTGGCCATAATCTGCTGGTCATGGGGGGCCTATTTGGGAGAAGAAGGACTAAAGAAGGGCATCAGGTGCAGGATCTCCTCCTTCACCAGGCACCACGTGAACATCGCCATGACCAAAGCCAAGGTGTGCGGCAACTACGTCAACTCCCAGCTGGCCAAGATGGAGGCCCTGGAAGACGGCTACGACGAGGCCCTTATGCTGGACGTGGACGGCACGGTGGCCGAGGGGTCGGGAGAGAACCTCTTCGTGGTGAGGAGAGGGGTGATCAAGACCCCCCCGGTGACGGGAGTACTGGAGGGTATCACGAGAAACTCCGTACTGGAGCTGGCCGAAGACAGGAATTACCCCATCAAGGAGGAGAAGATTTCCAGGGATGAGCTGTACATAAGCGACGAGGTGTTCCTGTGCGGCACAGCCGCCGAGGTGACCCCTGTGAGGGAAGTGGACAGGAGGACCATCGGCAAGGGAGAACCGGGGCCCATCACCAGGGACCTCCAGGGAGCCTTCTTCAAAGCCGCCAGGGGTGAAGACCCCCGGTACGAGAAGTGGTTGGACTATGTGGAATGAAAGGCCTACGAGTTAGGAGGTGTGGCCATGCCCATCTATGAGTACAAATGCAGCGCGTGCGGTCACAGGTTCGAGAAGCTCCAGTCCTTCAGCGAAGAACCCGTGAAGTCCTGTCCCCGGTGCGGTGGGGAAGTGAGAAAGCTCATCTCCCGATCCTCCTTCATCCTCAAAGGGTCGGGCTGGTACGCCACGGACTACGCCAGGAAGAACGGCGGAGGTAGCTCCTCCAGCGGATCCTCCGGCTCTTCCTCGGGGAGCAAGTCCTCCTGCTCCAGCTGCTCCGCCACCAGTTGCTCCAGTTGCTCCTCATCCTGAGCCATCAGGAGCCCCTGGCCTCCTCCCCTTCCAGGGGCTCCACCTCCAAAATGAGCCCCTTCACACCCACCACCTTCACCCTGGTCCCTGGAGGAAGGGGCCTGGAGGAGACGGCCCTCCAGATCTCCCCATGAACAAAGATCCGGCCTCCCCGGGAATCCACCCGGGTCCTGGTCTCCCCTTCCTCTCCAACCAATCCCTCGGCTCCCGACACAGGCCTCCTAAACTGGGCCCTCACACCGGCAGCAACGATGATTCCTATGAAGAGGGCCGTAACGGCCACCACGGGAAGGATCACTTTGAAAGAGACTTTCATGTATGGGGCGGAGGTGTCTATCAGCATCATAGAGCCCAGAATGAAGGAAACAGCCCCTCCCAGGGTGAGGAGTCCATGGGAAGGCACCTTTATGTCCAGAAGCATGAGCCCCACCCCGAAGATGAGAAGGAAGACCCCAGCGTAGCTCAAGGGAAGGGTGTGGAAGGAGTAGAAGGAGAGGATGAGAAACACCACTCCCACTATCCCCGGGAATATGAGCCCGGGATTGGAGAGCTCGAAAATGAGCCCATAGAAACCCAAAACGGCCAGAATATAGGCCACATTGGGCAGGGAGAGAAAATAGAGGACACGGTCCTTCACGGTGGGCTCCACCCTCTCCATAGCGGCCCCTCTCAGCTTGAGGACCACTTCTCTCCCCCCCACCTTGACCCTACGGCCATCCAGCCTCTCCAACAACTGGGAAGGAGAGGAGGCCATCAGATCTATCACTCCCAGTTTCAAGGCCTCCCGGGCAGGGATTGAGCTGCTGGCCAGCACCGCCTCCTCCAACCACTGGGGGTTGCGCCCCCTCTCCCTGGCTATAGACTGGAGAAAGGCCACAGCATCATTGGCCACCTTCTCCTCCATGGTCTTTCCCATCCTGCCTCCCATGGAGACGGGATGGGCCGCCCCCGTGTTGGTGCCCGGGGCCATGGCGGCCACATGGCCGGCCTCCAGGACGAAGAGTCCCGCCGACGCCGCCCGGGAGCCGGGAGGATAGACATAGGTGATGACGGGGATGGGAGAGTTCATAATGGCCTGGACCACCTCCCTCATGGAAGGGTCCAAACCACCGGGAGTGTCCATGAGGATCAATACCCCAGAGGCTCCTGTAGAAGCCCCCTTCCTTAGCCCCGAAACCAGGTAATGGGCCATGGGTGGATTCAAGACACCCTTAAAATCCAGAACCACCACCCGGGCGGCCCAGACCGTCCCGGGAAGAAAGAGGCAGAAGTAAAGGCAGAAAAAGAGGAGAAAACCCTTCTTTCCGATTCCCCATCTAAGACAGGAATATGTGGCGCCCCCTGATGCTCCCACCCTCCACCTCCAAGATCCCCAGGCTCCTTACCGAGGAGAAACGGGTGTCGGTGGGTGTACCGGGATTGAAGAGAAGAACCCCTCCCTCCATCTCCAGGTAAGGCACATGGGAGTGGCCAAAGACCACGCAGTTCACCCCGTCCCGGGCAAAGGCCTCCAGTACCCTGAGGGGCAAGCCCTGGGGGGGACCCCAGCCGTGGATGAGACCTATTCTCGCATCCTCCACCTGGACCACGTCCCTCAAAGGCCACTCCTCTCTAACAGAGGGTCTATCCATGTTCCCCGCCACCACCTTGACAGGGGCCACTTCCAGAAGATCGTCCACCACGCCGGAAACCACCAGGTCTCCGGCGTGGAGAATGAGGGAGATCCCCTCCTTCTCCAGGATCTCCAGGATCTCTCCCGGCAACCTGGGGGCCACCACGGGTATGTGGGTGTCGGAAAGGACCCCTATGAGGGTCATTTTCGATTCACGGCCTCCTTCATGTCTTTGCCCGGTTTAAAATAGGGCACCCTCTTGGGAGGGATGTCTATCTCCTCCCCCGTCCTGGGATTGCGCCCCTTTCTCGCCCTCTTGGTCTTCACTTTGAAACACCCAAAGCCCCTCAGCTCCACCTTCTCTTCCCTCTTTATGGCCTCCACGATGGAACCAAACACCACGCCCACTACGGCCTCCGCCTCCTTCTTGGTGATATCCAGCTTCTCCGCTATCCTCTCCACAAGATCGGACTTCGTCATATCACTCTACCTCCCACGTAGATATCTTGGATGTTTTAGACAAAAGGGCATTCAACAAACCCCGGGCCCTGCGAAAGAGGTCCCTCCAATTCCCTTCCCTGCGCAAAACCAGCACCCTGGGCCTACCCTTCACTTTGAGCACCTTGGAGCTCACGTACCCGATCACCTCTTCCTGGGTCATGAGCCCGTCCACCAGGCCCAGCTTCTGGGCCTGGCGTCCGGTGAAGATGCGACCATCGGCCAGGGCCTTCACCCGTTCCACCTTCATACCCCTGGCCCGGGCGATATCCCCCACGAACTGCTGGTATATATCGTTCACCACTCCCTGGAGGATGGCCTTCTCCTCAGGGGTGGGAGAGCGAAAGGGCGAAGCTATGTCCTTGAACTCTCCGCTCTTCACCACCACCTTTCCCACTCCCACCTTTTTGAGAAGCTCCTGAAGCTGGGGATAGGTGAAGATGACCCCTATGCTCCCGGTGATGGTTCCGGGGTCGGCGTAGATCTCCTGGGCCGCCGAGGCCACGTAGTATCCTCCCGAGGCCCCCACGGAGCCCAGAGAGGCTACCACCCGCTTCTCCCCCCTCATATTCATGATGGCCCTGTAGATCTCCTGGGAGGGGGCCACTCCCCCTCCAGGGCTGTTTATCCTCACCAGCACCACCCCCACCCGGGGGTCCTCCCTGGCCCTTTGAAGGAGTTCTATAAAGTCCCGCGCCTTCTGGGAGTTTATGGGACCCTCCAGGAAGACCAGTCCCACATAGGTGCCCCGCTGGAGGTTCAGCCTCCACCATGCCAGGCCGTAATACCCCCCCAGGAGAAGACCCAAGAGTAGGAAGAAAAGGACCAGCCCTCTCCAGAACCCCCTACCCTCCATGACGTCCCGTTACTTGTTGCTCTCTCTATTTATCATCTTGCCCAGGATCTCTCCCAGCTTGAGAAAGCCCTCGCCATGGGACTGGGTGTCCATAAACCTGTTAGTCTCTTCCGCCTCCTTGGCCCTCTTGTACTCCCTGACGCTGAGGGAGATGCGCCTGGCGGCGGGGTCTATCTTGACGATCTTGGCGGTGATGGTCTCTCCCTCCTTCACCACGTCCCGGGGATCCTTCACCTTCTTGTCGTCCAGCTGGGAGACATGTATGAGACCCTCTACACCGTCCATGATCTCCAGGAAGACACCGAAGTCTGTGACGCTGGAGACCTTGCCCCTCACCTCGTCCCCTTCGGTGTACGTCCTGAGAAACTCGTCCCATGGATCGGGCTTGGTCTGCTTGTAGCCCACCTTCACCTTGCGCCTCTCCACGTCCACGCCCAGGACCTTCACCTCCAGCTTGTCCCCCCTCTGGAAGAGGTCCCCGGGATGGCGGACCCTCCTGTTCCAGGAGAGGTCCTCTGCCCTGAGGACACCCTCCACTCCCTCCTCCAGCTCCAGGAGGGCCCTGTCGGGGTAGATGCGGGTGACCACCCCTTCCACCACCTTACCCACGGGATAGCGCTCCTCCACAGTCTCCCAGGGATCGGGGGCCACCTGCTTCAGGGAAAGGGATAACCGCCTGTTCTCCCGGTCTACAGCGGTCACCACACACTCCACCTCGTCCCCTTCCTTCAGGACCTCGGAGGGATGCTTTATCCTCCTGGACCAGGAAAACTCGGAGATGTGCACCAGACCCTCCAGGCCCTCTTCGATCTCCACAAAGGCACCGTAATCCACTATGCCCGTCACCTTGCCCTTCACCCTGGAGCCCACGGAATACTTCTCGTCCACCGACTCCCAGGGATCGGGGGTGAGCTGCTTCATGCCCAGGGAGATCCGCTCCCTCTCCCTGTCAAAGTCCAGCACCTTCACCCACACCCTCTGCCCTTTGCTCAACTGGTCGGAAGGGTGCTTGATCTTCTTCCAGGAAATGTCGTTGATGTGGAGGAGGCCGTCCACCACCCCCAGATCTATAAAGGCACCGTAAGTGGTGATGCTCTTCACCTTCCCCTCAAAGACCTTGCCCACCTTCATCCTCTCCCAGAAAGAGGCCTTCTCCTTCTCCAACTCCTCCTCCAGAAGCTGCTTCCTGGAGAGGATCACATTGCTGCTCCTCTCGTTGAGGTCCACCACCTTGAACTGGAACTCCTTGTCGATGAGCTCCTCGGGATTTCTAACGGGCCTGATGTCGGCCTGGGACATGGGAAGGAAGGCCTCCACGCCTCCCACGTCCACCCTGAATCCCCCCTTCACCCTACGAGAGACTCTACCCGTAACAGGGGTGCCCTTCTCAAAGGCCTCCTTGAGCCCTTCCCAGGCCCTGATCCTGTCGGCCTCCTTCTTGGACAGGAGGGGTCCCTCGCCCTTGTGGGAGAGAGTCTTTACATAGACTTCCACTTCGTCCCCCACCTGGGGAGGCTCATCGAACTCCGTAAGGGACACCACCCCCTCGGCCTTGTATCCGATATCCACCATGGCCTCCTGGTCCCTAAGGGCCACCACCTTACCCTTCACCACATCTCCCGGCGAAACCCCCTTTATGGTCTCCTCATAAATGGATCTCAGCTCCTCTTGGGTGATTTCGTCCTTCTCTTCCATCTTCTCTTCCATGTTTTCCGTTACCTCCTATCAGTTTTATCCTTTCCACCACCTCCCCAATGATCCAATCAGGGGTTGAGGCTCCCGCGGTCACTCCTATCCGGCGTTTACCCCTGAACCATTGGGGATCCAACTCCTCGGCGTCCTCTATATGATGGGTATCCTCCAGAATAGCCTTGGAAATCTCCGCAAGTCTGGTGGTGTTTGCGCTATTCTTCCCACCCACTACTATCACCACATCCGATGTTTCTGCAAGGGCCATGCACTCCTTCTGCCTTATCAAGGTGGATTCGCAAATGGTGTTGTGGATCCTCAACTCCTCCAGCCTGCCCCCCAGAAGGCTTAGTACCTTGCTCACCCCCCGGGCCAGACTCTCCTGGGACTGGGTGGTCTGACACACGATACCCACCTTGGAGACCCCTGTCACCCTTTCCATATCGTCCATGAGGCAGGCCCTGCCCTTACCGTATCCTAGAAGGGCCTGAACCTCGGGATGATGCCTGTCACCCACGATGAAGACCCAGAACCCCTGCTCCACCAACTCGGCCACTTTCTGCTGGGCCTTCTTCACAAAGGGGCAGGTGGCGTCTATGATCTTCATCCCCTTCTCCTCGGCCTCCACCAGTACCTGGGGAGGCACCCCATGGGATCTGACGATGACCCTCCCCTCCTCCAGATTCCCCAGGGAATCCACGGACTTTATCCCCATGGTCTCCAGCTTCTCCACCACCTGGGGATTGTGGATGAGGGGACCCAGAGTGTAAAGGGGTCCCCTGTTCTCCCCCTGGGCAGCACTGAAGGCGATATTCACGGCCCTCTTCACCCCGAAGCAGAAGCCCGCATGGCGGGCCACGGTCACCCTCAATCCCACAGCCCCACCTCCCTGGCCTGGCTCTGCCAGGAACCGTCCAGCAGACCCATGCGGCTCAGATCCCCCAGTTTTCTGGTAAGCCAGGGAGAGAGGGGCTGGGGTCGAGTATGGGCGTAAGGGGTGCCGGGCAGGGGCATGAAGTAGTGGGCGTGGATCCTGGCGCCATAAAGGGAGATGAGCTCCTCCATCAAGGCCACCGTATCCCTCCTCTCCCCTTCCCCCTCTCCAGGAAAACCGAAGATGAAGTCCATGTGGGGCGTAAAGCCGTACTCCCTGGCCCAACGGGCCGCATTCCTGATCTCCTCCACTCCGTGTCCCCTACCAATAGCCTGAAGCCTCTCTTCACTGCCACTCTGGGCCCCAATAGTCAAGCTCGTATTATCACAGAACTTTTTCACCAGTTCCAGGAAGGCGGGGGTGATCCCTTCAGGTCTCACCTCCGAGGGGAAGGTACCCCAGTAGATCTTCTCCACCCCTGTCTCCTTCAGACCCGCCAGGAACCCCTCCAGGGCCCTCAGATTGCGTTCTTTTCCCCGGGAGAGGTACAGAGAGGCATCGGGGGTGACAAACCGGAGGAAGGATCGCCCTCCCTCTCCCCTCACCCAGTCCAACACCTCCCGGGGTGGACGATGACGGGGAAGGAAACCGAAAAGGTAACTCACCTGACAGTATCTACACCCGTAGGGACAGCCCCGGGTGAGCTCTATGGGGGAGAGATGGGCCACCCTTCGGGGGAAAAGGGAAGTCCCGCCCAGTTCCACCCTCTCGCCCCTGATGATAGAAGGCTGATCCCTCCCCTCCAGGAGTCCCATCAAGAAGGAGGGGAAAACCTCCTCTCCCTCCCCCACGAAGACGTGGTGAAAACCCATCCTGAGGGTGGAGCCCGGTGCCCCTGAAGGATGGGGACCTCCCGCCACCAGGCAGGCGTGATCCGGCAGTCCGGGAATGAGAACCTTCAGCTCCTTCTCCACCCGGGAAAGGCCGAAGGTCATGAAGGAGTAGGCCACCACCAGGGGCCCAGGAGGGCCCTTCAAGGCATGCAACAGGGCCTCGACACTCCTGGCCAGGATCACCTCCCAGTGCTCCAAAAGGCCCCGGGCCTCCAGGCTCGCCAGGAGGGGAGTCCAGCTGTAGCGGTTATGGGGAGTCACCCTCAGGATCAATCGGGGCAAGGCTCCCCCTCCACCCTTTCCCTGTAGGCCTTGAGGATCTCCTCCCTGATATGCTCCTTCAACTCCCGGGAGAGGGGCAGGACCACATCGTAATACTTTCCACCGTGGACCCTCTTGGAGGGATAGCTGATGAAAACCCCGCCCCTTTTACTGGCCACCACCTTGAAACCCTTGATGAGGAGCTCCCCCTCCAGCTCCACATCGGCCATGGCCTTCACCTGGCCCCCCAGGGAAGAGGTGTCGAAAGGATAGATCACCACCCTGGTCACCTTCATGGTTCCCCCCTGTACAGCTCCCTGCGCCTGGCCTCCAGGAGATCCTCCCCCCTCCCCAGATAGCCGGCGGCTGAAACCACCTCCTTGCCCAAATCCCTGGCCAAGGCCACAACGGGTTCTATGGCCCTTTTATACCCGGGGTCCCGGGTGAGGTGATGGTCCAGAATCAAGGTCTCAACCCGGGTGGTTGCCAGGATTTCCATGAGGTTCTTAAGGGCCACATCCAGGTCCTCCCGGGAAAACCTGGTCCCCAGCATGTAAGTCATGGGCCCGTCCACATACAGGAGCCTGGGGTCCATGGCCAGGATGAACTCCTGGTGGGAGGGCAGGAGAGGACCCTGGACGTCGGAGGTGAAAAGGAAGGTGTCCCCCCTCTCTCTCACCGCCACCTGGACCACGTATCCCAGCCTGGGAGACTTCCCATGGGGCACGGGTTGGGAGAAGAGAAGCTCTCCCTCCCCCAGGGAGAGGACCCTCCCCTCGGCCACCATGACGCCCCTGGCCAGCCCCTCCACAGCCTCCAAAAGGGCCCGAGCCCTTCCGGCCTGACTCTTGTTGATGTGTGCCTCGGGATCCTTGACCACCAGGGTCTTGTCCCGGTAGATCTCCAGGTCCTCCGGATGGTAATGGTCGTGGTGGTAGTGGGTGATGACGAGGATCTGGGCCTTCCTGGCCGCCTCCTTGATACTCTCCCGGTGCTCCCTGAGCCTCTCCACCTCCAAAGGGTGAGGAGGCAGACCGTACCTCCTGGGTCCCAGGGCCGCCCCGGGGTCTATGAGGATGCTCCACCCTCCCAACCTCACCAGGGTGGCCATACTCCTAGAGCCCATGCTATCGGCGGCCA
>JALUVF010000011.1 GCA_027020915.1 bacterium | reverse complement strand
CGGATCTCCAGCCCCCCCAAGAACAACAGGAAGAAGCACTGGGTCCTGGTGGAAATGCCCCTGGATAGCCTGGAGGAAGAAGTGATAGATCACCTCTGGGAGGTGGCCAAGGCCCACTCCGGCGAAGCCCATCTGGTCCTCAGGTTCGTATCCCCCCAGGGAGAATGGGTAGAGATAGAAGCCGACGGGGAGTTCGCCGTAACCCCAAAAGAGGAACTGAAGCGAGAGATAGAGAGCCTCCTGGGGGATGGCAGGGTGGAGATCCACTAGACCCAGGGTACTCGAGGAGAAAGGGAGAAGCCGGAGAAGGGAAGAAGCCCCTTCACCCGGTTTTTCCATGGGGCTTTGAATTAAGGGGAAGTCCAGGTATAAGTAGGGACCATGACAGTTCAACCATTGGGCTTTGAAAAGAACATCCGGGAACTGGAAGAGAAGATCGCCGAGCTCAAGAGCATCGGTCGAGGCAGCCAGGTAGACCTGGACGAGGAGATTAAGAAGCTCCAGAAGAAGCTGAAACGCCTCCTCCGGGACACCTACTCCAAGCTCTCCCCCTGGCAAAAGGTCCAGGTGGCCCGCCATCCCCTGAGACCCTATACCCTGGACTACATCCGGGAGATGACCACGGACTTCGTAGAGCTCAGGGGGGACAGGAGATTCGCCGACGACAGGGCCATTGTGGCAGGCCTGGCCAGGTTCGAAGGCAGAACGGTGGCTGTCATAGGCCACCAGAAGGGCCGCTCCACCAAGGAGAACATCGAGAGGAACTTCGGCATGCCCCACCCCGAGGGCTACAGAAAGGCCCTGAGGGTGATGAAACTGGCAGAGAAGTTTGGTTTCCCCATCCTCACCTTCATCGACACCCCGGGAGCCTATCCCGGCATGGGGGCTGAAGAGAGGGGGCAGGCCGAGGCCATAGGCTACAACCTCTACGAGATGTCCCGGCTCAAGGTACCCATAGTGGTATCCATCACGGGAGAAGGGGGCAGCGGAGGGGCCCTGGCCCTATCCGTAGGAGACCGGCTCCTCATGCAGGAGAACGCCATCTATGCCGTCATCTCTCCCGAGGGTTGCGCCTCCATCCTCTGGAGAGACTCTGCCAAGGCCCCCCTGGCTGCCGAGGCCATGCGCATTACCGCCCAGGATCTCCATCGGCTGGGAGTGATAGACGAGATCGTGAAAGAGCCCCTGGGAGGGGCCCACAGGGACCATAAGCGGGCCGCCTCCATTCTCAAAAGGGTGATCAGGCGCCACCTGGGAGAACTGCTCCATAAAGAACCTGACCGGCTCCTGGAAGAGAGGCAGAAGAAATGGCGGGCCATGGGCGTCTTCTCCGAGTAGACATGAACTCCCCAGGTGCCCATTTTCGAGGCGGGACAAGGCAGTGGAACAGCCGGCCATAGAGATAGAAGACCTCACCAAACACTACAAGAAGGGCGTCAAGAAAAAGATCGTGGCCCTGGAAGGGCTGAACCTGGAGATCCACCAGGGGGAGATCTTCGGCTTTGTGGGACCCAACGGAGCGGGCAAGAGTACCACCATAAAGCTCATGATGGGCCTCCTCTTTCCCACCCGGGGTCGGGCGGCCATCATGGGTACAGAGGCCCACCTTCCCCGGGCCCGCAGGGAAGTGGGGTATCTCCCTGAAAACCCCTCTTTCTATGACCACCTCACGGGAGAGGAGTTCCTCCTCTTTGCCGGGTCCCTGGTGGGTATGAAAGGGAAGGAGCTGAAAGAGAGAACCCAGGAACTCCTGGATCTGGTAGGCCTGGCCCACGCCAGGAAGATGGGCATCAGGAAGTACTCCAAAGGCATGATGCAGCGCCTGGGCATCGCCCAGGCGCTGATAGGCAATCCCCGCCTCATCGTCATGGACGAACCCATGTCGGGTCTGGATCCTCTGGGCCGGGCGGAGATGGTGCGCCTCATCCTGGGCCTCAAGGAACAGGGAAAGACGGTCTTCTTCAGCTCCCATATCCTCCACGATGTGGAGACCATATGTGACAGGGTGGGTATCCTCGTGAAGGGACGTCTCACCTATTTGGGAAGCCCCTCCCAGCTGGCCGAAAGTCCCTGGTGGGTCCTGAGACTAGAGGGCAACCATCAGGAGATTCTGAGGAAGGCGGGATTCCCCAGGGTGGTCCTCATGGGCCACCTCACCCAGGTAGAGGTCCCTCCCCAGGACCTGTGGGAGGCCCTGGAAAGGATTCGGACCCTGGGTCTTACCCTCTACTCCCTGGAGAGAAAACGCCTGAGCCTGGAGGATATCTTCGTCAAGGAGGTGAAGAGTGAGGGCTAGCCTGGCACTGGCCTGGGTCACCCTGAAGGAGGGGCTCCGGGAGCGGGCCTTTCTGGGCATCATGATCTTCGCCTTCCTCCTGTTGCTGGCCTCGGGGGCCATCGCCGACCTCTCCATAGGCAACGTCATAAAGGTGACCCAGGACCTGGGGCTGGCCACCGTCTCCTTCACCGTCCTCCTTCTGGCCTTCTTCATGGGCACCCACCTCATGGCCAAGGACCTGGACAAGCGATCCATATACATGGTCCTCTCCAAGCCCATCGGTCGGAGCCACTATATCTTCGGCAAATACGGTGGTCTTACGGCCCTGGTGGGTCTATCCACCCTCCTAGTATCCCTCTTCATGCTGGTGACCACCTTCTATTTCTACAAGACCACCAGGCTCTACACACCGCCCCATGTGGCCTGGTTCAAGCTCATGGTGGCCTCCGGCTTCATCTTCCTGGAGGCCAGTCTCATTCTGGCCGTCTCCCTCTTCTTCTCCAGCTTCACCAGCTCGGCCCTCCTGGCCCTCTTCCTCACCCTGGCCGTCTACATCGTGGGCCAGAGCACCCACCAGGTGATGGAATTCGTCCAGGGGCCCCTGGGGAAGAGGACCTCTCCCGTGGTGAAGGCCCTGGCCAAGGTGGCCTACTACGTCTTCCCCGACCTCTCCCTCCTGGACCTGAAGACGGCCGCCGTCCACGATCTGCCCATGCCCCCAGGGGATCTCCTCAAGGCCTTCCTCTACACCCTGATCTACATATCCTTCCTCTTGATAGCCGCCTCTCTCATCTTCAAGAGGAGGGAGATGAAGTGAGAAAGGCCACCCTCACCTTCCATCCCCCATCCCTCATCCTTGTTTCGCTCCTTCTCCTCCTGGCCCCCGTCATCCACATGCTCCACATCCACACCACCCCCATCAAGAGCCAGACCCTCTCCCCCCTGCCCAGGAAAGAAGTGGCCCAGATCTCGGCCATGGAATTCCGTCCCCTGCTTTCAGACTACTACCTGGTTCTGGTGGCCCAGCTATACGGCGGGATGAAAGCCAGGCTCGGAAAGGAAGAGGTGATGTGGATGGCCAGGGCCCTGGACCTGGCCGCTTCCCTGGATCCCTACTACACGGAGCCCTATTACTTCGCCGGAAATGTCATCCCCTGGTACGGGGCCGTGGACACCGTCATCCCCATCCTGAAAAGGGGCATAGAATACAAGAAAGGGGACTGGCGCATCCCTTTCTACCTGGGATTCATCTACTTCTACTTCAAAAAAGATCCCGTGAAGGGGGCCAAATATCTCTCCATGGCCACCCAAAACCCCCATGCCCCCTCCTACCTTCCCCTCCTGGTGGCCCGTCTCTACTCGGAAAAAGGCCACTATTCAGCGGCCATTGCCTACCTGGAGGGGCTCTACCGATCCACCCAGGACCCCAAGCTGAAAGAGACCATAGGGAAACGCCTCTCGGCCCTCATCATCATGGACCGCTTGGAAAAACTGGGCATGGAGTATAAAAAACGGTACGGTACTTTTCCCAGAACCCCCAGGGATCTGGTGGAAGCGGGCCTATTGAACAGGGTACCCCGGGATCCCTACGGCGGACGCTTCTTTTTCAAGAAGGACGGCACCGTGTGGACCACCAGCAGTCTCAGGGAGAGGAAGAGGCCAAAGGCCAAGGGCAAAAAGGAAAAAAAGAAGGAGCGAAGTACAGGACAATGAGGGAGGCGGAGATCCAGGGAGCCTTCCCCGCTCATCCGCCCTGGGCCAGAGGAGGGACAACATGGTGTTGAAAGTGGCAGTTGTGGGGGCTACGGGATACACAGGGTTGGAGCTTATGCGCATCCTTTCCGGGCATCCCCAGGTGGAGGTGACCCTCATCACCTCGGAAACCTTCCAGGGAAAGACCTTTTCTCAGGTTTTTCCCGCCTTCAGAGGAATAGTGGATACGGAACTGAGGCCCCTGGATCCCCGAGAAGTGGCGGACAAGGCCCACCTGGCCTTCCTGTGCCTCCCCCACGGCTCCAGCATGGCCACCGTCCCCGACCTTCTGGAGAAAGG
>JALUVF010000010.1 GCA_027020915.1 bacterium | reverse complement strand
CCCTTCCTCCCTCTTCAACTCCAGCTGTCCACTCTCCAGCCGGGCACAGTCCAGGAGGTCGCTGATCATCTTGGAGAGCTTCTCCGTGTTCTTCCGAATGATCTCCACATGGGGGTCCTTGCCGCCACCCTTGCGCAGGACCAGATCCACTGCCCCCTTGATGGCCGTTATGGGGGTCTTGAGATCGTGGGTGATGTTGGAGAAGAACTCCGCCCGGAAACGCTCCGTCTCCTTCAGCTCGTCATAGGCCCTGGAGAGCTCCCTGGTGGCCCTCTCCACCTCTGTCTCCAGCTCCCTGTGGTGCCTGGCCAGCCTATCCACCATCTTGTTGAAACTCTCCGCCAGTTTACCCCATTCGTCCCTCCTGCCCTGGAGATCCACCCTCACCCCCAGATCCCCCTCTTCAATCTCTCCCGAGGCCAGGACGAACTTGTTTAGAGGGTCCAGAACGGACCGCTTCAAGAGAAACCCCAGGAGGCCGAAGACCACCATGAGAGAGCCCAGAAGATATGCAAAAAGGTAGACTTTGTTCCTGGCCAACTGCCTGAAGACTCCCATGGCAGGAAAAGCTATGCTAATGCAGCCCTGGACCTTATTCCCGCTGAACTCCCCGTGACAGTTACTGCACTCCCTCTCAAAAGTGATGGGGGCTGCGAAGCGGAAGAGGGGTTCCCCGTGGTCCTTAACCACCTGCCACACCTCTTTCCTCTTCCCCCTCTGGAGCTCCAGGATGGCCCCTCTCTCAAAATCGTCGGGGATGTGGAAAGGGTTCTTGGCATGGAGGACGGCCACTTTCACCCTATAAGGAAGCCTACCCTGGGCGTAATTGGCCACGTCCTTGGTGAAGTGGGAAGGGGTGACGAGCCTGTACCCATCCCCCTCCTTCACGTATATACCTCCCTTAGAGGCTATCCAGTGCCTGGAGAGAGCGATGTAGTGATAGACCCCTTCCGCCTGGTACCGGAGCTGATCCAGAAGAAACTTCCTCTGCTCAGTGGTGAGCCATATCATCAGGAAGAGCCAGCACAAACCCAGAATGGCAACTACGGAGAAGACTATTCTTTTGCCCAGAACGGAAAACAACCCCTCCTGCCCCCCAGATCCTTGACCTCCATGGGTACAACAATAATTGAGACCACTTCTACAGTCCAGGCTTTCCCATACCCGGATGCCCAAGCCCCAGGGGTCTCCTTCTCAGCGAATGGAGCCGCCCCTCACCCCCTGGCCCGAGAGAGCAGTCCCGGGGGAAGAATCGGTGAAAAGGCCCATCCCCGTATTGACACGGGAACCAAAATATAGGAGAGACAAAGAAAAACACTATTTCATTCAATCCTCATTCGGCGACTCTTCCCATCCCTCTCCGGGGAGGCACACTATGGAGACAAAACCGTGGCTCAAGCACTATGATGAGGGGGTGCCCCATTCCCTCCGGCCCTACCCCCAGAGCACCCTGCTGGACGTGGTAAGGGACACAGTCCGCCGGCGACCTGACCACCCCGCCCTGTTCTTCAAAGGAAGGGGCATATCCTATGCCCAACTGGACCGGTTGAGTGACGCCTTCGCAGCAGCCCTGGTGGCCCGGGGAGTGAAGAAAGGAGACTGCGTGGCCCTGCTGCTGGTCAACAGCCCCCAGTCCATCATCACCCAGCTGGGCATCTGGAAGGCGGGAGCCATTGCCGTTCCCCTCAATCCCCTCTACACTGAACGCGAACTGGGACACGCCCTGGCGGAATGCAGCGCCGAGATAGCAGTGGTCTTGACCCCCTTCTACCACAAGATCAAAGGCCTGCAACCCCACATCTCCCTGCGGTGCGTCATCGCCACCAACATCAAGGAGTATCTGCCACCCCTCCCCCGGCTCCTCTTCACCCTGTTCAAAGAGAAAAGGGAAGGCCACAGCATCACCCTTAGGCCGGGAGACCTGTGGTTGAGAGACCTGCTCCGCCTGCACACCGGCGCACCCCATCCGGATGTGGTGGTGGAACCGAAAAGCCCAGCCCTGCTCCTCTTCACCGGAGGCACCACGGGCACACCCAAAGGGGCCGTAAGCAGTCACCACAGCATCCTGATAGCCGGAACACAACTGCACGCCTGGTTCAGCGCCGTACTTAAGGACTGGGAGGACGTCATCATGCTTAACATGCCCCTCTTCCACATATACGGCAATGTGGGCATCCTGGCCACATGCCTGATCGGTCGCAACCCCATGGTCCTGGTACCAAACCCCCGGGATCTGGACGACCTAGTCACCACCATCCGCAAGACCCGCCCCGCCTTCCTTCCCGGCACCCCCACACTCTTCATCGCCCTCCTCAACCATCCCGAAGTCCAGGCCAAGAGGGTGAACCTCAAGTCCGTCAAACTGTGCATCTCCGGGGCGGCACCCCTGTTGGATGAAACCAAAAACCGCTTCGAGACCCTGACGGGAGGGCGCATGGTGGAGGGCTATGCCCTCACCGAGTCCACCATGGCCTCCGTGGTCAGCCCGGTGCTGGGAACCAACAAGCCCGGGGCAGTGGGTCTGCCCTTACCAGACGTAGAGATCCGCATTGCCGACGCAGAGACCGGCTACGGCAACCTGCCCCCCGGTGAGGTGGGTGAGGTCTTGATCCGGGCCCCCCAACTGATGCTGGGCTATTGGAGAAACCAGGAAGAGACGGCCGCCGCCATCCGGGATGGCTGGCTCCATACAGGGGATCTGGGGTATCTGGACGAGGACGGCTACCTCTTCATCGTGGACAGGAAGAAGGACGTCATCAAACCCGGAGGTTTCCAGGTCTGGCCCCGGGAGGTGGAAGAGGTCATCGCCTCCCACCCTGCCGTGGCCGAAGTGGGTGTGGCTGGCGTGCCTGATGACTACCAGGGAGAAGCGGTGAAGGCGTGGGTGGTCCTGGGAAAGGGCCGGGAGGCCACAGTCGAAGAGATCCGCGCCCACTGTCGGGAGAGATTGGCGGCCTACAAGGTGCCTAAATACTTTGAGTTCCGTGACAGTCTACCCAAAACCATGGTGGGCAAAGTGCTCCGGCGGGAACTGGCGGCAGGGGATCCGGCAGGGCATCCATCCAGACGGGCTCCATGAGGTTCCCACCGTCCAGCCCCTTCTCCCCTTTTGAGAGGAGAGTGAAATGGATGTAGTATCCAAAACACATCACAACTTACGCCATCTCCAACACTCTGATGACAGCCAATCATACCAACAAAAGGAAGGGGAAGATGAAAATCTCTGTAATACTGGCCCATCCAAATGAAGGGAGCTTCAATCACGCAATAGCACGATCAGTGTTGAATGCCCTGCGATGTAACGGACATTGTGTCTACTTTCATGATTTATATAAAGAGAATTTCGATCCCATTCTTCCTGCCGATGAGCTCCAGGAAGAGGCCCAGCTTCCTCCCTCCATAAAAAAATACTGTGACGAGTTGATGGAATCAGATGGAATTGTGATCATTCATCCAAATTGGTGGGGCCAGCCTCCGGCCATCCTAAAAGGCTGGATTGACAGAATAATTCGCCCGGGTGTTGCCTATGAATTCCTGGAAGGCGATAAGGGGGAAGGGGTTCCTAGAGGATTGTTGAAGGCAAGATCAGCCATTGTATTCAACACCTCCAACACTTCCGCCGAAAGGGAAGAAAGGGTCTTCGGCGACCCCCTGGAAACCCTGTGGAAGAACTGTGTCTTTGGACTGTGTGGAGTGGCAAAATTCTATCGAAAAATGTTCAGGATCATAGTCACAAGCTCAGAGAAGCAACGGCGCCAGTGGCTTGAAGAAGTGACAGAAACGGTGTCCCGGTTCTACCCAAAAGACTGAACCCTCCCTGGAAGACTCAAACCCCTTTGCAAACCTGGGGCTCACCCACCGTAAGGGCCTTGAAAAAGTCGAAAGTGCGGGTCAGGAAACCTTCTCCTCTCCTTCCATCTCCCTTCCCTCCTGGCTGCCCTGGGCACCGGAAGAGATGGGTGGCGACTCATCGGCGTTCATGCCGGCCACATCCTCCACATCCACCTCTCGGGCGGCTTTACGGAACTCTTTCAGTGCTTGCCCCATGCCTCGGGCAACCTCCGGAAGCTTCTTGGCACCGAAAAGGAGCAGAACCACCAGAAAAATTAATAGAATCTCTGTGAAACCTATACTACCCATATCTCCCTCCTCGCCCATCCTGATGTTGCTTCATAACACATTTTTCGGGCCGCCACCACAAAGACGGCGGGACATTCAGGCCCCGATGGTCTGCCGCCTCCCCCTCCCACCCCAAAGCACCCCGGCAATCCACCAGCTGACCTCTACCCCCGATCCTATATCCTGCCCCTGGCCTTCAGATAGGCCCTGCTAACCAGCAGGCTGACCTCGAAGAGGAGTATGAGAGGCAAGGACATCATGACCTGGGAGAGTACGTCGGGTGGGGTCAAGACTGCACCCACCACAAAACTCACCACCCAGATGG
>JALUVF010000009.1 GCA_027020915.1 bacterium | reverse complement strand
GCTTGGGGTAGACCGTCACCCCTTTCAGCAACCTGAGAAAGGCCACCAGAAAATCCACCTGACCAAACCCCGCAACCTCGTCCCTCACCTTACCCCCTCTCTTGCCCTCACCAATCTCTCCCACACTTTTAATGCCCTCCTGTTGCCCGAGGCCCTAACCAACCCCTCCAACTCTCTGAAACCCATGTCCCCACTGTCAAGGGCCACGTTGAAGGCCACCTCCAGGCTCTCCCCCCACTTCTTCCTGCTCTTCCAGCCGGGAAGGGAGATAAGGAGGCCCTTCAGGGTCTCAATGAAGAGCACCCTGTCACTGAGGGCCAAAGCGGAGAAGTGGAGGCGTTTCTCCAGGTATCCCCTGAACACGAACCCCTCCTTTGCCACCTCACGAGAGAGAAGGGGAGCCACTGAAGGCACCCCTCCCGACTCAAGAACGGCGTCGAAGAGGAGGGCCCTGATCTCGGAGCTCTCGCTCTCCAGGAACCTCCCGGCCAGTCCTTCCAAGGCATCGGGCTCCAGCTTTAGGACCACCTTAAGGGCCTCCCTCTTCACATCCTCCAGGCCGGACTCCAAAGCCATGTCCAAGACTCTCTTGCCCTCCTCTCCTTCCAGCCTGCCAGCCAGGAGAACCATCTCCCTCTTCACCCCGGGGCCTCCCCTGCTGAAGTAGGTGACCAGGCGGGAGGGCCGGGCCTTCACCTTCTCCCAGAGGAAATGGAGGAGGGCATCCCTCACCTCTTCCCTGTTCTCCTCTTCCAGCCACTCCAGCACCCCGTCCACGTTGGCGGGATCCAAAAGGACAAGGAGCTCTCGGAGATTGCTCCCCCAGGAGGGGGAATAATTCTCCTTGATGAGATCCAGGGTCTTGGAAGACCTGAGGGTCTCCAGGACCTCCACCACCTGGGCGGTCCTCTCGGGATCGAGGTTCCCCTTTTTTAGGAGTTCCCTGAAACGCTTGGTCAGGGTGAGAGATAGAAAGATGTCGCCCCAGCCCAGAGATTCCAAAGCCAGGGTACCCAGGCCCTTTATAAAATCCTCAGCCACATCGGCATAGCCTTCCATAGGGAAAACCTTGAGTATGAGATCCAGATAGTAAGAGAGGTAATCCCTCTTCTCTTCCGCCTCCAGCTCCCTATCCAGGTAAGCAATATCTTCCTGGGTGAGGGTCACATCCTCGGGGACATCGGCAGAGACGGGATAGGCGTCTGAAAAGCTGAGGGGTTCCTCCGAGACCTCCCCATCCCCCTGGGGGACCTCCACCTCCTCATCCAACACCGCGTACTCCGCCACCTCAAAGGAGATGTGGGGCATGTCCTCCTCCAGGAGGAAGTAGAGGAGATCGTCTGGATACTCCACCATGAGGTTTACAAACCCCTCCAGCTCCTTGTAGGTGAGACCCTGATAGAGGGAAAGGCCCCTGATCCCGTTTTTGTACAGGGCCCAGGGGAAAAGGTCCTCCCTCCTCCCCTGGAACACCAGGTGACCCGTTAAATCGTAGAGGCCCAGCTCTTCAATGCGACACTCCAGCCTGCCAGCCTCTTCCAAATATTTCCCAAGCTCCCTGTGCAGCTGAACGAGAAAGGTACTCCTCAAGTCATGGCCTGGAGGATAGACCTGGCAGGTCCTGACGGCTCTACTCATTAGATCCAGTATCTGTGAAAGCCCCTCCAAGCTTCTGTTATTGCCACCCATGGTTACAACTTATATATAAAATTCAATAAAAAACAAAGTCAAAAGGCCAAGAGAACACCAGGAAAGGAGGCTCCACATGCAAAGAGACCTGAAAGAAGCATTGAAGGAACTCACCCCACTGGTCCCTCCCCAGGAGATCAGAGAAAGGGCAGCGCGGTTTCAAGATCTCATGAAAAAGGGTGAAGTGGAAAAGATTCTCCTCTTTCATCCTCCGGACCTCTACTACTTCACGGGAAGCACCCAAGAGGGGTACTTCTTTCTGCCTGCCCAGGGAGAGCCCCTCTACCTGGTCCAAAAGTACGCCCCCAGGGCTCAGGTGGAGAGTCCCTGGCCGGTAGTGCCTCTCAAGAGCCTCAAAGAACTCCCGGCTCACATATCCCTGGATGGAAGAGTGGGCACAGAGATGGACCTCATCACCCACAACAGGCTCCAAAGGCTGAGCAAACTCTTTCCCCAGGTCCTGTGGCAGGATGTCTCCCCCCTGATCAGAGAGGCCAAAGGGGTGAAGACCCCATGGGAGGTGGAGGTACTGAGAAAGGCGGGAGAGATAGTGGTGAGGGGCTACATAAAAGCCAGAGGCCTCCTGAAAGAAGGAATGACGGAGATGGAGCTGGCCGCCAGGATCTTCCTGGAGATGAGATTCCTGGGCCACGAAGACGGGGAATCCATGAGGAGCGGACGCATGGAAGGGTTCATGGGACACATCCTGTCGGGCTATACGGCCGCCTTTCCCAGCTACATGAACGCCCCCCTCAACGGGGTGGGCCTCTCCCCTGCCAACCCCACGGGACCCAGTCTGAAGAAGATCCAGCGGAAAGAGACCATAGTCATGGACTTCTTCGCCACCCACATGGGATACCTCACGGACATGACCCGGACTCTCTGCATAGGCCAGGCTCCCTCCAAGATGCGGGAGGCCCACAAGGTCCTGGTAGAGGTCCACAGGTTCTTGAAAGAAAACCTGAAACCGGGGGCTAACACCCTGGACATTTACAACGGCGTCATAAAGATCGCTCAAGACTCTCCTTTCAGGGACTGCTTCATGGGGTACGGCGACTACCGGGTGAACTTCATAGGCCACGGCGTGGGTATCGAAATAGACGAGTACCCTTTCATCGCCAGGGGACTGGAGATGGAGCTGAAAGAGAACATGGTGGTGGCAGTGGAACCCAAATTCCTCTTCCCCGGAGAGGGAGCGGTGGGCCTGGAGAACACCTATCTCATCACTCCCACGGGAACAGAGACCCTCACCCCTGCCCCCGAGGAGCTCTGGGAAAAGCACGGTTGACAATGGGAGAAAGAGGCACAAGATTCTTCTTTGAAGTCTCCCCATTAGGAGGTAAGCAGAGATGAAGAACCAGCTTAGAACCCTCTTCTTCCTCTCCATTCTCACGGCTCTCTTCGTCCTCATAGGAGACGCCCTGGGAGGAAGAGTAGGGATGGCTTTCGCCCTCCTCCTGGCTGCAGTGATGAACTTTGCAGCCTACTGGTTCAGCGATAGAATCGTTCTCACCATGTACAGGGCCAGAGAGGTGAAGGAGGAAGAGGCACCCCAGCTCTACGCCATTGTGAGGGAACTCTGCCAGCGGGCGGGGCTCCCCATGCCCAGGATCTACATCATCCCCACTCAAACCCCCAACGCCTTTGCCACGGGTAGAAACCCCCAGCATGCCGCCGTAGCCGTGACAGAAGGCATCCTCCAACTCCTCTCCTGGGACGAGCTAAAGGGGGTTCTGGGCCACGAACTGGCCCACGTGAGGCACAGGGACATCCTCATCCAGAGCGTTGCCGCCACAGTGGCAGGGGCCATCGTGATGCTCTCCAGAATAGGTCAGTGGGCCCTCATCTTCGGCGGACTGGGAGGAGACGACAGGGACAATCCCCTGGGGGCCATAGGGGCCATCCTCATCCTCATCATGGCCCCCATCGCCGCTCTGCTCATCCAGATGGCCATATCCAGGTCCCGGGAGTACTATGCCGATGAAGACGGGGCCCGGTTCTGTGGCCAGCCCCTTTACCTGGCCAACGCCCTGAAAAAGCTGGCCTATGGAGTCCAGGCTGCCCCCATGAAAGAGGCCAATCCCGCCACGGCCCACATGTTCATCGTAAACCCCCTGAAGGGAGAGGGCATCTTCTCCATCTTCGCCACCCATCCCCCCATTGAGAAGCGAATCGCCAGACTGGAGGCCATGGCCAGGGGAGAGTGAGTCCATGGGAGGATGGGTGAATAGGTAATTCACCCATCACCTTCACTTCCAGAGAATGAACAGAACCCCAGCCAGAATTATGAAGGCCCCTACCAGCCTCTGGCGCCAGTGGATCTCCCCGAAGAAGAGGCGCCCGTAAAGCACGGCTATGACCATGCTGAGCCTGCCCACTCCCGAAACGTAGGCAATGTTGGCCCGGCCTATGGCCAGGAGAAAAGCATAGACCCCGGCGGCAAAGAGAAAACCGACGAGACCGAACCTCCAGTCCTCCAGAACCATCCGGGGTCTGGAGCTCATCCTGGCAATGATGGGGATGAAGGCCACACCCAAAGCCAGGGAGTAGAAGAAGCTAAAAAAAGCAGGGCTGGAGGCTCTCAAGGCCATCTTGCCCAGGGCCGTGTCCACACTGAAGATGAAGGCGGCCAGCACAGCGTACCGGGCCCCCCTCACCTTATAAACGGCCTTCAGAGGAGCCAGGAGCCCCTCGTCTCTGAGGTGAATATTCAAGGTGTAGGCTCCAAAAGTGACCAACACCACCCCCACCAACCCCAGAAGAGAAGGGTAC
>JALUVF010000008.1 GCA_027020915.1 bacterium | reverse complement strand
CGGATACCGTCTATGTGCGCCAGAAGGAGCCCCTGGGGCTGGGGCACGCCATTCTCTGTGCCAGGGAGGCCGTGGGTGACGAGCCTTTCGCCGTCCTGTTGGGGGATGACGTTATCTATGATCCTGAGAAGCCCACTTTGGCCCGGATGTTGGAAATTTACGAGGAGTACCAGAGGCCCGTCATTGCCTTGAGGGAGGTGCCCAGGGAGCAGGTGACCCGCTATGGCATAGTGGGGGGCGAGCCTTTGGGAGACGGGGTGATAGAGATCAGCAACATGGTGGAGAAGCCCAGTCTGGAGGTGGCCCCGTCCAACTGGGCCATCATTGGGAGATACATCCTGCCTCCCGAGGTGTTCGACTACATTGAGGAGACCAAGGCCGGGCCTACAGGGGAGATTCACCTCACCGATGCTTTGTCCAGGCTACTGCAAGACGGGCCTGTCTATGGTTATCTCTTCCCCGGAACCTACCTGGACTGTGGAGAGAAGCTGGGTTATCTCAAGGCCGTCATCCACTACTCCCTGTTGAGGGAGGATCTGGCTTCTGAGCTCAAGGAGTTCGTTAGGGAGATTTTGGACTAGGTTGAAGGTCTCTCTCTTCCACTACCATTTGCCCCAGGAGCTCATAGCCCAGGAGCCTCTCCCCGAGAGGGACCGGTCGAGACTTTTGGTGGTGAGGAGGGAGGAGGGCTCCTTTTCTCACCACCGGTTCTATGAGCTGCCGGATATCCTACCCCCTCACACCCTTCTGGTGGTGAACGATACTCGGGTGATTCCTGCCAGATTGTTGGGAGAGAGGTCCACGGGAGGCAGGGTGGAGGTCTTTCTGGTTGCGCCTGAGAAGGGCCGCGGGTCTTCCGATCATCCTTCCCGTGGTGAAGAGCTCTGGCGGTGCCTGGTGAAGCCTGGAAGGAGATTGAGGCCCGGAGAGAAGGTGTTTTTTGCCAACGGGCGCTGGTGGGGGGAGGTCCGGGAGGTGTTGCCTTCGGGGGAAAGGGTGGTCTCTTTTCACGGCCCTGGGAGGCTGGAGGAGCTTGTGGAAGAGGTGGGACAGGTGCCTCTTCCTCCTTATATCCGTCGTCCGCCCCGTCCAGAGGACAGGGAGCGATACCAGACGGTCTATGCTGTCAAGAAAGGCGCTGTGGCTGCTCCTACCGCGGGACTCCATTTCACCCACCGGGTCTTGGAGGCCCTCAAGACCAAGGGGATAGAAATTCTTTCCATCACCCTCCACGTGGGGCCGGGAACCTTCAAGCCCGTGAAGGTGGAGGAGGTGGAGGAGCACAAGATGGAGGAGGAGTACTACGAGATTTCGCCCCAGGTGGCCTCCAGGATAGAAGAGGCCCGGGCCGGGGGAAGGCCCCTTCTTGCTGTGGGAACCACGGTGACCAGGGCCCTGGAGAGCGCCGCCAACGAGGAAGGACGGCTGGTGAGACTCGAGGGCTGGACAGATCTGTTCATATATCCCGGTTATCGGTTCAAGGTGGTGGACATGCTCCTCACCAACTTTCACCTGCCCAGATCCACGTTGCTGATGCTGGTGTGTGCCTTTGGAGGCAGGGGACTTGTGTTGAGGGCCTATGACGAGGCCATAAGAGAGAGGTATCGCTTCTACTCTTACGGTGATGCCATGCTGCTACTGTAGGGGAAGGGGATGAGGCGCGCGGTCTGGTTTCTTTTGGTGGTTCTTTTACCCCTCCGAGCGTGGGCGGGGGAGGTGAGGGTCTTCTTCAGTCCCCGGGGTGGGTGTGAAGAGGCCATTCTGGCCCAGCTTGATGGGGCCAGGGACTATATTCACGTGGCCATGTATGCCTTTACCAGTCGGTATCTGGCCCAGGCCCTGGTGAGGGCCAGGGAAAGGGGAGTAGAGGTGAAGGTGGTCCTGGACCGGTCTTTCCAGGAAGAGAGTGAGTACTCCAAAGGAGACTTTTTGAAGAGAAAGGGGATCCCTGTGAGGCTGGTGACCCCCGTGGAGACGAGGGGGTTAAGAGTGATCAAGGGTCTCATGCACCACAAGTTCGCCGTTATAGACGGGAGGGTGGTGATCACGGGTTCCTACAACTGGACGGCCAGGGCCGAGCGGGTGAACTATGAGAACCTCTTGATTTTCGTGAACGCCCCAGGGGTGGCCGGGGCCTATGAGAGGGAGTTTGAGAGGCTATGGGGGGACGGGGATTAGGCTTATTTGGGCTCAAGGAAATGAGAGCATGGGCGAAGAAGTCCAAGGGGTTTTGGTGGCTCTTCCTTCTGCTCCTGGGGGTCCTGGCCTATCGCTTTTCTCCTCTGCTCACGGGTGCTGCACCCCCACCCCATGGGCCCCAGGGCCCCTTCCCTGTGGACGTGGTGAGGGCGGCCCCCATGCCTGCCGTTGAGGCCCGAAGAGCCCATCTGGACGGTGTGCTGGTGCGGCTGGAGGGATTTCTGGAGAAGAAGAGAGAGACCAGGGGAGGGACCCTTCTGCTGTGGATCGGGGGATTCAAAGTGGTGGCCTACCCCTATTTGGCCCGGGACCTGGATTCCGAGTCTTTGAGGATGGGAACCCGGGTCAAAGTGGTGGGTGTGCTGAGGGATCATCCCCGGTACGGGTGGGAGGTGATCCTCAGGCGCCCTTCTGATCTGGGGTTAGCCCCACCCGCCTCTTGAGTTCGGCCACCTCCTTGGGTGTGAGGTGGCGGTACTTTCCCTTGGGCAGGCCCTCCAGGGTGACATTGCCTATGGCCACCCTCACCAGGGATACCACAGGGTGGCCTATGGCCTGGAACATGCGCCGGATCTGGCGCTTTCGACCCTCCCTCAGGACTACCTCTAGGAGGGTCTCTTTTCCTTTGCTCTTTATCACCTTTATTCGGGCGGGGGCCGTTTTTCGGAAAACCCCTTTCCTCTTCTCATCCTCCAGCCGAATACCTTTCCCCAGTCTCTCCAGTTTTTTCTCCGGAGGGATGCCCTTCACTTTCACCAGGTACCGCTTTTCCACGTGGTAGCGGGGATGCATGAGGCGATAGGCCAATTCCCCGTCGTTGGTGAGAAGGAGGAGCCCCTCTGAATCTGAGTCCAGCCTGCCTACGGGGTACACTCTGGTCTTTGGGCCTTTGAGAAGATCCATCACTGTGGGGCGTCCCTCCCTGTCTTCAACGGAGGTGATGAACCCCTTTGGTTTGTTCAGGGCTATGTAGGTGAAAGGCTGGGGGTTGACGGTGGACCCGTCCACTTCCACCCGGTCCCTTCCGGGTTGTATCCTGGTCCCCAATTCCTGGACCACTTTTCCGTTGACGGTGACTCTCCCCTGGAGGATGAGAGATTCTGATTCCCTCCTGGAGGCCACTCCACACCGGGACAGATATTTATGAAGCCTCTCCATTTTCAGGTGGGTTGGGGTGGAGGCCGGGCTGGATGAGACCTCCCGACACCACCAGCTTTATCCCCTCCTCGACGGTCATGTCCAGAGGAATCACCTCTTCTCCAGGCACCACTATCATGAGACCTGAAGTGGGGTTGGGGGTGGTGGGGATGAATAGGGTGAGGCAAGGGGAAGAGAAGTGAGACTTGAGTTCTCCCTTGGCCTCGCTGGTGACAAAGGCAATGGACCACACCCCCTTTCTTGGGTATTCCACCATGACCACCCTTTTGAAAGAGCCAGCGGAAGATGTGAATATCACCGTTTCCACCAGTTGTTTGGCTGAGATGTAGAGGCCCCTGATGAAAGGTATATGCTCCAGGATCTTCTCTCCCAACTGGAAGATTTTTCTCCCCAAGATGTTGGTGGTGAGGATGCCTACCACGAGGATGAAGAGGAGGGTGAGGGCCAGTCCCATGCCAGGGATGTGGCGTAAATACTGGGGGGGCGTGCCCAGTCTTCTCAGCAGATCGAAGAGGATGGGAATGATGACCCTGTCCACTTTGTTTACGATAAAAGCCACTGTGAAAAAGGTGAAGAACAGGGGAACTAGGACGGCCAACCCTGCCAGGAAGGCCGTCCTGATGCGATTTCTCAGTTTTCTCATGATAGGTTACTTCTCGCCCTTGCCCCCCATGCCCTCACTCCTGGTGGCCATGGGTCTTTCTGGCCACCACAGACAGGGGGAGCCCCCAGATTTTGCAGAAACCTTCCCCCGCTTTGTGCTCGAAAGCATCGGCGGCTTCGTAGGTGGCCAGTTCGTAGTCGTAAAGGGAGAAGGAGGACTGCCTTGCTACGGGGATGCACTGGCCCTTGAAGAGCTTCACTCTTACAGTGCCCGTGAGGCGTTCCTGGGTTTTGTCCACCAGGGCGTCCATGGCTTCTCTCAAAGGTGAGAACCACAGTCCATAGTAGACCAGCTCGGCGTATTTGACAGACATGTACTCTTTGAATCTGAAGGTTTCCCGGTCCAGGCAGAGGTGCTCCAACTCTCTGTGAGCGGCATAGAGGATAGTGGCTCCCGGGGCTTCGTACACCTCTCTGGATTTGATACCCACCAGGCGATTCTCCACCATATCCACCCGGCCCACGCCGTGCTGGCCCCCCAGCTCGTTGAGCTTTAGCACCAGGGACACAGGATCCATGGCCTGGCCGTTGAGGGACACAGGGATGCCCTTCTCAAAGCCTATTTCCAGATATAGGGGCTCATCGGGGGCTTC
Organism: bacterium; assembly: GCA_027020915.1. Classification (GTDB taxonomy): domain Bacteria; phylum Thermosulfidibacterota; class Thermosulfidibacteria; order Thermosulfidibacterales; family B14-G1; genus B14-G1. Next base: position 14,353 of record JALUVF010000008.1, on the reverse strand, counting down.
CTGGGGACTCTTGGTGATGAGGTAGGCGTCCTCGGGAGGCTCGGCCCAGGGGTCTTCCAGAACCCCGCATTCGATGCTGATGGACCAGATGTTCAGGTCTATGGAGTAGGGTTTCTCCTTGGTTACGGGCACGGGGATACCGTGTTTTTGGGCGTATTCTATCTCTTCTTCCCGGGACTTGAACTCCCATTCCCTCACAGGGGCCAGGCACTTCAGGTCTGGATTGAGGGCCATGACGGAGACTTCGAAACGCACCTGATCGTTGCCTTTTCCCGTGGCTCCATGGGCCACTGCATCGGCTCCTTCTTTTTCCGCCACCTCCACCAGGTACTTGGAGATGATGGGTCTGTTGAGGGCTGTGCCCAAAGGGTACTTCCCTTCGTACAGGGCCTGGGCTTTCAAGGCTTTAAAGCAGTATTCCCTGAGAAACTCATCTTTTAAATCGTAGATGTAGACCTTGCTGGCTCCCGTAGCCAAGGCCTTTTTACGCACCTCTTCCATGTCTTCCTGCTGGCCCACATCGGCGGAAAAGGCGATAACCTCACACCCGTAGTTGTCCACCAGCCAACGGATGATCACAGAGGTGTCCAGTCCTCCCGAGTATGCCAGCACCACCCTTTTAGGTTTTCCCATGGTTTCCTCCTTTAAATCTGCTAAATCTGCTCCAGAAGCATAAGAACCAGGGCCTTCTGGAGGTGTAGTCTATTCTCTGCCTGGTCCCATACCACCGAGGCGGGGCCGTCTATCACTTCGTCTGTCACCTCTTCTCCTCTGTGGGCGGGAAGACAATGCATAAATATGGCACCGGGGTTTGCCTTTTCCATGAGTTGAGGGGTGACCCTGAAAGGAGCGAAGGCCCTGAGCCGTTCCTCCCTTTCCCCGTCCTGGCCCATGCTCACCCACACGTCGGTATAGACCACCTGGGCCCCTTCCACAGCCTGAAAGGCCTCATGGACTACTCGGATTCGGGCACCTTCCTTTTGGGCTCTTTCCACCACATCATGGGGAGGCTCGTATCCCGGGGGGGTTGCAAACCACACTTCCATCTCCAGCCTGGCGGCTAGATTGGCCCAGGAGGCAGCCACATTGTTGCCGTCTCCTATGAAGGCCACTTTGATTCCCTTCCAGTCTCCCAGGGATTCTTTAATGGTCACCAGATCGGCCAGAATCTGACACGGGTGGTATAGATCAGAGAGGGCGTTGATCACGGGGATGGAGGCATGGGACGCGAATTCTTCTATGGTCTTGTGGCTGTAGGTTCTCAGGGCAATTATGTCCAGATATCGGGAGAGGACCCGGGCTGTGTCGGCTATGGTCTCTCCCCGTCCTATCTGGAGCTCGGAGGGGCTCATGAAGATCACTTCCCCCCCCAGTTGGTACATACCAGCCTGGAAAGAGACCCTGGTTCTGGTGGAGGGTTTCTCTAACAAGAGCCCCAGGGTCTTGCCCACCAAGGGTCTATGAGGGATGCCCCTTCTTTGGAGGTCCTTCAGCTTTACTGCCCATTCAAGAAGATGGAGGATCTCATCCCCAGATAAATCCAGGATGCACAGCAGGTCTCTCTTCATTTTCCCTTTCCTTCCGTGAAAGTATCTGCTAATTAGAACGCCTCATTCCTCTTTGTCAATCTGGAGGGAGAGAGGTGAAGGTGGAGAAGGCCACTCTTGGAGATGCTCCTCAGATCCATAGGCTTATCAATTCCTATGCCGGGGAGGGGTTTCTTCTCCCCCGATCCCTCATGGAAATATACGAATCCATCCGGGACTTCTTCGTTATCAAAGAGGGTGATCGGGTGGTGGGCACAGCTGCTTTAAAGGTGGTGTGGGAGGATTTGGCGGAGGTAAGGTCTGTACTGGTGGCCGAAGGGTACAAAGGTCGTGGTTGGGGCCGGGCTTTGATTGAGGCCTGTATCAGGGAGGCCCGGGAGCTGGGGGTTAGAAGGGTCTTTGTCTTGACCAATTCCCCTCACTACTTTTCCCGTCTGGGCTTTCGCATGGTGGACAAGCGGGAGTTGCCCCATAAAGTGTGGTCTGACTGCTGGAAATGTCCCAAGTTTCCTGACTGTGACGAGGTGGCCATGCTCGTGGATCTGTCAGGTCCTTAGCCCGTTAGGGGGCCTCTCCCGGAGTAGAGACCTACCGGTTTTTGGGATTTATATATCGTTATTATATAGTCGCTAAATCATGTATTGGAATATATATAATATTGTCTCAATTTGTTCTACTCAAAGCAGCAAATTGTCAATCAGTTATCGGAAGAATGGTAAAAAGGTGCTTGTACAATATAAATAGATTTCTCTTTCTGCACTGGCTGTCTGGCCTAATGCCCTAGATTCTTTGGATTTTACCTCTCTACCCTTCTTGGGGTATAGAAAGAGTGAAGGAGAGTGAAAATTAATAAACTGTGGATGAATTTTTGGAATTTCTGGTGGGTGAGGTCTTGACAAAACGTTTGATTAATGGCTAACCTTTCAGGGCCAATTAGAATATCATTGAGAGGAAAGGGGGTGATGTGGTGAGAGGTGTTGGGAGAAGTCCTTAACCGTTGGGGGTGAGGGCTTGTCAGTTGAGGGTTTAGTGGAAGGAAGGAGGTTTCTAAAAAGTTTTTAGCTTAGGAGGTGGAAAGATGGCAGAATTTAGACCGTTGGCCAATCCCGCACCTTTGGGGTTGGGAGGCTTTGCTTTAACTACATTTGTTTTGAACGTCCACAATGCCGGAATTCTGGCGGATGTGGGCACAGCCCTTCCTCTGGGGCTGTTCTACGGGGGTCTGGCCCAGCTCTGCGCCGGTCTTCTGGAGTTTGGCACGGGTAACACCTTTGGTATGTGTGCCTTCGGATCTTACGGTGCATTCTGGATTGCCTTAGCTACTCTCGTCTATTTCAAAGACAATAATGTTTTGCCAGGCTTCAAGGATTTCCATGGGGCCTTGCTGTGGACCCTCATCGCTTGGACTATTTTTACTTTCATCATGACCATTGCAACCTTCCCCAAGGCCAAAGCCTTAATTGTCATATTCGTTTCCCTGTTGATACTGTTTATATTGCTTGATATACATGTAGTAACAGGGAGTAAGGCTATTGGCCAGTTTGCCGGTTGGGAAGGGATTTGGACGGCTTTCACCGCCTGGTATCTCATGGGGGCTGAGCTCATTAATCCTGCCTTTGGCAGGGAAGTCCTGCCTATTGGAGCCCCCAAGTAAGAGCATATTGAGGCTGGGGAGGTGTTCTTTTTCACCTTCCCAGCCTCCTTTTTTGCCATGAAAGAGCTTACATTATATATAGGGTTTCCTCTGGGAGTCTTTTTGGTTCACTATCTTTTCTTGAGGATGGTTATGGGATTGTCTCTGAGAAAGAAGGCGGTGGCCTTGCTGAATATGATCCTTTATCCCCTGGGGATGTCTCTGTTGGTGGCTGCCTTCTTTGCCCTGGTTTCGGGTAAGGGATGGGCCTATTTCCTCTCTTCCGCTGTGGTGGGGGTGGTGGCGTACTATTTCTCTCTGGTATTGGCTTTTCTACCCTTTTTGGCCCCTATGTTCAGGGAGTTGGATATGGAGTTTCTGCTGATGGGACTGGGGGCTGCTTTGGGAGTGTTCTATCCCTCGCCCCTTCTTTTCTTCAAGGAACTGGGAAATGTGCTCTCCAAGCACTCTCTTCCTCTGGTATTGGCCTTTGTAGTTGCTCTTGTGGCTTCCACTTTGGTGAAGTATTTGATTTCTAAAGCCGGGGTGATGGGATCTGAGAGAAAAGAAGTTCTAAAAAACCTGGCGTGGATGGTCAGCATATCTGCCGGGGTGGTCTCAGTGCCCATTATAGTTTTCTTCCTTAGCTTAGGGAAAGCATCTTGAGGAGAGGAGGCTGGACATGGGCTGGTTAGAAAAGATGAAAGAGATGGATATCATGAAGCTCAGGATTCTTGTGTTCACTATTTTGGTCTTCTCTTTTCTCATGGCTTTGGTGCTACTGAAGATTGGCGCCAAAAGGCTGGGCCTTAGCGGTGGAGTTCCGCCCCTTTTGAAGCTGTCGGAGGAGCGTAAAGAGGTATTGATTCAGGGGGGGGATATCGACGTTGTAAACAAGTATTTGGGGAAACGGGTCATTATCGAAGACAGGGTTAAGGAGGTGGATGCATACCCCGATGAGGGGTTGTGGGTGGTGAAGCTCACCTATGTCTCCATACCCTTAAGTAAAGCCCAGGTGGCGGTTTTGAAGAAAGAGGGTCTGAGGCCCTCCCAGTTGAAGGGGATGAAGGTGAGGGCTCGAGGTATTTTGAAGATTCATCCAATTTACGGTCTTCAGCTCTTTTTGGCCAAGAACCCCCGCCTCGAATTTGTGACGGGAAAGGTGGGGCGCTAGAGGCGGATAGGTTATTCGATGGGGACTTCTTTGCCTTTTTCCGCCTTTCGCGCTGTTATTTTTAGTGTTCCCTCCTCGAATTTAGCGGAGACGCTGTCTGGATCGACCGCTACAGGTAGAGGTATTCTTCTGGAGAAGGTGTCGAAGTATCTTTCAAAACGATAGAGGTTTTGGTCCTCCACTTCTTCGATTATCTTGTTTTTTCTCTCCCCGGATATTCTAACCTCCCTTGGTGTTATCTCCAGTTTTACCTCGTCTTTCTTGAAGCCGGGAATGTCGGCTATCATCACCAGAGTGTCGTTCTCTTCGTAGATGTCTACCGGGGGAAACACGGGCCTGGCACCGAAGGGAATGGCCGTGGGATCCAGTCCTCCAAAGTAGTCTGGAGATGGTTCCTGGCCGCCGAAATAGGTAGGAGCAGGGCCAGTCCATCCAAAATAGTCGGGGGAAGGCTCCGTGCCTCCGAAAACTACGGGTGGTCTCTCTGGTCCTCCAAAAGCCCACCTCATTTTCATTCCTGTCTTCCACTTTTCTCTTTCTCGCACCCATCTTCTCATCGGCATTTCTTATCCCTCCTTCCTTCAAATTTTGGCCTCTATGCCCCACCGCTTCTTTGTTTAACAAGTTAAGGATGTTTTCGTGGTTTAACAAGGATAAAGTTTATGTTCTATTTATACCATATTCTGGTTAAATTCCAGATATGTCCTCTATACCCTTTCTCATATCGCTGCTTTGTGGAGATGACCTATGTTGAGAGTGAGCTTTGGTTTTTTATATGTTTTTATAAATTCCATCCATATTAAAGCATTATTGGTAAAGTATTATGCTAACTTATGGTTTACTAAGACTTAAACTTTTTATGTCAAGTCTATCTTGTGGTTAACATATTGAAAATAAAGGATTAACTCGTAGAGCAGTTTGCAATAATAGTGTTAGAATAATTTTCGTTCAAACCTCTTGACAAACTGTTTGATTAACTATAATGGTTATGTGTGCTTAACAAAATAGCGTATTATTAAATATGACCGGAGGGGGGTGATAAGGGGAGGGGTTCAGGATGGTTTTCCCGGGGGAGTCGTATTTCTTTCTTAAAATTTCTTGTAAGGGGAGGGTTTCATGAACAGGTGGGTCATTTGTTTGGCTGGGACCGGGATCAACCTGGTCCTGGGGGTCCTTTACTCCTGGAGCATCTTTGTGGTGCCACTCCAGGAGAAGTTTGGATGGAGCAGGGCTGATCTCACTTGGCCTTTCTCCGTCTCCATTCTGGTCTTTGCTATTGTGATGGTGGCAGCGGGTAAATGGCAGGACAAGGTGGGTCCCAGGCTGGTGGCGTCTGTTGGTGGTGTTCTCATGGGAATAGGCTACATTTTGAGTGGCTTCATCACGAGTTTGCCTGCCCTTATTCTCACCTTCGGCGTGATTGCTGGTGCCGGTGTGGCCTGCGGGTATGTCACCCCTATTGCCGCCACGGTGAAGTGGTTCCCCGACAAGAGAGGTTTGACCACGGGGATCACCGTTTCGGGCTTCGGTTTTGGAGCCTTTGTTTTCACCCCCCTGGCCAGAAAGCTCATCGTGGCCGTGGGCGTTATGACGGCTTTCAAGGTTTTGGGGGTGATCTTCTTAATTATTGTAGTTGCCCTGGCTCAGATTTTGAGAAATCCCCCTCCTGGATACAAGCCGGAGGGGTGGGAGCCTCCTGCTCCTACGGAGACCAAGAAGGTGGCTGTGAGGGATTGGACTCTTTCCGAGGCCGTCACTACCTGGTCTTTCTGGTCTCTCTGGTTGGCTTATCTGGGCAACGCCGGTGTGGGTCTCATGGTTATCTCCCTCATTGCTCCTTTAGCAAAGACCTATGGCATTTCCCAGGAGACTGCAGCCTTTCTCATCGGATTCCTTTCCATCTTTAACGGCCTGGGGAGGATTCTGGCTGGTTGGGTTTCCGATTTGATAGGTAGAAGGGCTGCCATGTTGGTCTTCTTTAGTATCACTACCCTGATGTGTATCGTCATGGCCTTCACAAACATTGCAGGAACCACCGTGGGTTATGCCCTGGCTCTCATGGTCTTTGGTGCCTCCTACGGTTCCAACTTTGCTCTCTTCCCTGCCGCTACGGCGGACTACTTCGGCACCAAAAACCTGGGTAACATCTACGCCGGCGTCTTCACCGCTTGGGGGTTTGCTGGTTTCGTGGGTCCCAGGTTTATTAAGGCCAGGCTGCTCAAGAGCATTCCCAAGAAGTTGGTTGCCCAAGGCGTGCCCAAGGAGCAGGCAAATCTTGTGGCCTACAAGACGGCCTTTAAGGTGGCTATCGGCCTCGGTTTGCTGGCTGTGGTTATGGCCTTTCTCACCAGGCACCCCAAAGAGGATTGATGGGGACGTTTTGAGCAGGTACCATAAAGGGGGCTGTTGGTATGAGGCAGCCCCCCATTTTTTTGAGGAGGGACCCTTTGCCTAAGAAAACCCTTGCCGTGGCTCTGTTAATACTGCTTTGGACCTTACCCCTTAGAGGAGAGAAGTGGGTCTTTTACACTCACCAGAACTCCGGATTCCCTGAAGCTGCTGTATGGGCTATGTTGAAGGATAAAGAGGGGAGATACTGGTTCGGTACAGGAGGAGGCCTTCTCCTTTTTAGCCAGGGGAAATGGACGCTCTTCACCCCCAAGAACACCTCTGGTGCCCTCAAGGGCAAATCTGTTGTGAAGGTGTTTAGGGATTCCAGAGGGGTCTTTTGGTTTGCCACCAGAAGGAGCTTTTTGGGTGGTGGAGGTGTGACCCGCTATGCGGGGAAAGAGTGGACCCTGCTGGATAAAGAGAGAACGGGGGGAGGTCTACCCAGTGACTATGTATGGGACATAGTGGAGGATGGCCAGGGTAGGCTTTGGTTCGCCACGGACAAAGGGGTTTCATGCTACGATGGAGAACGGTGGTATCTCTATAACAGAACAAACACGGGCCTGGGGCTTCCGGGGGATTCTGTGTGGGACATTTTTTTGGATGGAAAGGGGGGGCTCTGGTTCGCCACGGATAAGGGGGTGGGATGGTTCAATGGCCGGGAGTGGAGGAATCTGACCAAGTACAACAGCGGGCTCCCACGTACCAATATTTCCGTGGTGTACCAGGACAAGGATGGACACTTCTGGTTCGGTTCCAGGAGTAGCCTCTGGGGCGGAGGGGGCTTGATCTTTTACGACGGAGCCCGGTGGAAGGTGTACACCAAGAAGAATACCCATGGGGGACTGCCCCACAATGACATAAACGTCATATTTGAAGACAGTGAAGGGACTCTGTGGGTGGGAACCCGGCGGGGAGTGGGCCGTTTCCAAAAGGGTAAATGGAAGGCGTTTCTGGTGGGGGAACCCGTGTGGGATATCATGGAGGACGGTGGGAACCTGTTATTTGCCGTTTCTAGAGGGGTGGCTGTCATGGTGAAAGGAACCCTTCCTCCCTGGGGTAAGTAGGAGGGGATATGGATTTGGGAAAAAGATTCGAGAGTTTTAAGGAGGATCACTACCCCCCTATGGAGGCACTTTTCAGGAGACTGGTGGAAGAGGGGCAGAATCCGGGGATCATGATCATCTCTTGTGCCGATTCCAGGGTGGTGCCTGAGCTTATCACCTCCAGTCTGCCTGGAGAGGTTTTTGTGGTCAGGAACGTGGCCAACATGGTGCCTCCTTACGGCTCGGGTTTGGGCTCTGTGTCTGCTGCCGTGGATTATGCCGTGAAGGTGCTCAAGGTTTCAAAGCTGGTGGTTTTGGGTCACTCCCAGTGCGGCGGAGTTAAGGCCCTCTTGGCCGGTCAGGGAGAGGGGTCCCTGGCCCGGTGGCTGGGGTTGGGAGAGGAGGTGCTGGAACGCCTGGGAGGAGAGGCTTTCTCCTCTCCCCAGGAGCGCCAGAGGGCTGCAGAGATGGTGAATGTGGAGGTACAGAGGGACAGGCTTCTCTCTTACCCTTCAGTGAGAGAGGCCTGGGAAGAGGGAAAGCTGAGGGTGGAAGGGTGGTATTACCAATTGTATCCTCCCCACCTCCTCCCTGTGGTCCTCTGATTTCTGGATGGGAGGGGTAAGAACCTAGGAGGGAGCTGGAAGAAATATCCCGTCTCCCCTTTTTAATTTTCTCTTTATTGGCTATAACAGCCTCATCTCGACTCGTGTAGCTGGAGGTTGTTTATGGACTATCATGTGAAGGACCTTTCTTTGGCGTCCCAGGGGCTGTTGAGGATAGAGTGGGCAGAGAGAGAGATGCCCGTTCTGAGGAGGATCAGGGAGCGTTTCTCCCAAGAGCGGCCTTTGGAGGGGGTGGTGGTGGGGGCGTGCCTCCATGTGACCACGGAGACGGCCAATCTCATGATCACTCTGAAAGAGGGCGGGGCTCAGGTCTCCCTCTGTGCCTCCAATCCCCTTTCTACCCAGGACGATGTGGCGGCTGCTCTGGTGGAGGAGTACGGAATCCCTGTCTTTGCCATAAAGGGAGAGGACAAAGACACTTACTACAGCCACATCGCCTCAGTACTGGCTGCTAAGCCCCGGGTGACTCTCGACGACGGGGCTGATCTCATCAGTACCCTCCACTTCCTGGCCCAGGGCAGGGAAGGTGAACTCTCTGCCAGCCTGGAAAGGGTTTTCAGCCGGTGGAGTGCCCGGGAGAGGGAGACCCTGGTGGAAAGGGTGATAGGTTCTACTGAGGAGACCACCACGGGGGTGATCAGGCTCAAGAGCTTGGCTTCCCAGGGTAAGCTCCTCTTTCCCGTGGTGGCCGTCAATGACGCCGATACCAAGCATCTCTTCGATAACCGCTATGGCACGGGGCAGTCCACCATAGATGGGATTCTAAGGGCTACTAACAGACTCATAGCGGGTTCGGTCTTTGTGGTGTGTGGTTACGGCTGGTGTGGGCGAGGGGTGGCTATGAGGGCCCGGGGAATGGGGGCAAGGGTTATCGTGACGGAAGTGGACCCCATTCGGGCCCTGGAGGCTGTCATGGACGGGTTTATGGTCATGCCCCTTTCCCAGGCAGCCCGGGTGGGAGACTTCTTTGTCACGGTGACAGGGGATATAGCCGTCATTAGGGAGGAGCATTTCGCTGTCATGAAGGATGGAGCCATGGTAGCCAACTCGGGCCATTTCAATGTGGAGATAGATCTGGAAGCCCTGGAGGCCATGAGTGTCACCAGAAGGAGGCTCAGACCTTTCGTTGACGAGTACGTCCTCAAGGATGGCCGCCGCATTGTGGTTTTGGGTGAGGGTCGCTTGGTGAATCTGGTGGCTGCCGAGGGCCATCCATCGGCGGTGATGGATATGAGTTTTGCCGATCAGGCCTTGGCGGTGGAGTACTTGGTGAGGGAGGGGGAAGCTCTGGCTCCTCGGGTGTATCCCTTGCCTCGGGAGCTGGATGTGGAGGTGGCCCGTATCAAGCTCTTCTCCATGGGCATTGAGATAGATAAACTCACTCCACAACAGGAAGAGTACCTTTCCAGCTGGGAGATGGGCACCTGAGTCATGGTCATCGGTGTAGTGGGAGGAGGTAGCTGGGGAACGGCCCTGGCCCAGCTCCTGGCAGGGAAGGGCTACAGGGTGAAGCTCTGGGTGCTGGAGCCCCGGTTGGTGGAGGAGATAAAGACCCTGAGAGAAAACTCCCTTTATCTGCCGGGCATTCGTCTCTCTCCTGGAATAGAGCCTACCAACGTCTTGCGGGAGGTCTTGGAAGGAACCCATCTCCTGGTGAACGCGGTACCCACCCAGTACATTCGTTCTGTCTGGGAGGGAGTGGCCCCCGGGGTGCCCTTGGTGCCTTTGGTGAGTGCAAGCAAGGGGATAGAGGTTTCTACCTTGAAGACCCCCGAGGCCATATTCAGGGATCTGCTGGGGGAAAAGGGGCTCTCCACCTGGGCGTGTATGTCGGGACCCAGTTTTGCCCGGGAGGTGGCCCAGGGGTTGCCCACGGCGGTGACTGTGGCATCCCGGGATGGATCTCTGGCTCGAGAGGTGGCAGGGGTGTTTATGACCCCTCGGTTCCGGGTCTACACCCACGACGATGTGATAGGAGTGGAGCTGGGAGGGGCCTTGAAGAATGTGATAGCCATAGCCGCCGGCGTATGTGAGGGCATGGAGCTGGGTCACAATGCCCGGGCGGCTTTGATCACCCGGGGATTGGCTGAAATGAGCCGGCTGGGTGTGGCCATGGGTGCCCGTTCCCTCACCTTTCTGGGCCTTTCCGGCATGGGGGACCTTGTGTTGACTTGCACCGGGGATTTAAGTAGAAACAAGACCGTTGGTTTCCGAATCGGGAAAGGCGAGAAACCCCAGGATATTATGAAGGGAATGTCCATGGTGGCCGAGGGAGTGCCCACGGCAGCAGCGGTGGTGTCCCTGGCGGCTAAACTGGGAGTGGAGATGCCTATTAGTACTGAGGTTTACAGGATTCTGTATGAGGGCAAGGACCCTGGTGAGGCATTGGGTGGCCTCATGGAGCGGGCTCCTCGTCCCGAGTTTTACTGGGTCCAGGAATAGGTCTTAGGAGCAGAGCAATGAATCTCCCCAACATCCTCACCGTCTCTCGGATAGTATTTGTTATCCCCATTCTCCTTTGCCTCTCTTCCCCTGCCCTGGGGTGGAACATTCTGGGGGCCTTCTTCTTTTTTGTGGCTTCCTTCACCGACCTGGCCGATGGATTCATTGCCCGGTCTCGGGGAGAAGTGACGGCCCTGGGTAAGCTTCTGGATCCCCTGGCGGACAAGATTCTGCTGTTGTCGGCCGTTATCCCCCTGGTGGCTCTGGGGAGGATACCATCGTGGCTGGCGGTGGTCATTCTGGCCAGGGAGTTCGCAGTGACGGGACTCAGAGGGATGGCAGCCCTTCGGGGAATCTCCATGGGGGCAGGAGGGATGGGCAAGGCCAAGACCTTCCTCTACACCCTGGCCCTGTTCTGCCTCATGGTCCATCTCCAGGTCCTGGGGATGCTCCTCCTTTTGGTGGGTGTGATAGTGGCCCTTTATTCAGCCTATGAGTATTTCGCGGAGCACAAGGACATATTTGCACGGGAGGTATAGATGAGGAACGGTGGCAAGAGGATACTTTTCACGTCCGAATCGGTGACCGAGGGGCATCCCGACAAGATCGCCGACCAGATCTCAGATGCCATTCTGGATGCCATCTTGACCCAGGACCCCCAGGGCAGGGTGGCTTGCGAGACTCTGGTAACCACGGGGCTGGCCTTTGTGGCTGGTGAGATCACCACCAGCTGTTATGTGGAGATTCCGGACATCGTTCGGGAGACCATCAGGGACATTGGATACACCAGGGCCAAGTTCGGTTTCGACTGTGAAACCTGTGCCGTTGTCACCTCTATTCATGCCCAGTCTCCGGACATAGCCATGGGTGTGGATACGGGAGGGGCTGGTGATCAGGGGCTCATGTTCGGTTACGCAACCAGGGAAACGGAAGTCCTTATGCCCATGCCCATAGTCCTAGCCCATCGCCTATGTGAGAGACTGGCTGAGGTGAGGCGCAAGGATATCCTGGACTACCTGAGACCCGACGGAAAGTCTCAGGTGACGGTGGAGTATCAAGACGGTAAGCCCATAAGAGTGGCCACCATAGTGGTATCTGCTCAGCACGCTCCGGACATCACCCTGAGGCAACTCAGGGAGGATATCATCGAGTATGTGATCAAACCTGTCATCCCTTCCGAGCTGTTGGATGAGGAGAACGTGGTCTATCACATCAACCCCACAGGTCGGTTTGTCATTGGGGGACCCCAGGCCGATACGGGCCTGACGGGCCGCAAAATCATAGTTGACACCTACGGTGGCTCGGCCCGCCATGGAGGGGGATGCTTTTCTGGGAAGGACCCCACCAAGGTGGATCGTTCGGCCTCTTATATGGCCCGTTACGTGGCCAAGAACCTGGTGGCGGCGGGGTTGTGTGAGCAGTGTGAGATCCAACTGGCTTACGCCATTGGTGTGCCCCAGCCCGTGTCCATCTGTGTGGATACCCGGGGAACGGGGGTGGTGCCCGATGAGCGCCTGGCTCAGTTGGTGGAGAAGGTCTTCGACCTCACGCCCAAGGGAATCATTGAGCACCTGGATCTAAGGCGCCCAATATACAAGAAGACAGCGGTTTATGGCCACTTTGGCAGGGAGCTTCCTGAGTTCACCTGGGAAAAGTTGGATATGGCGGAGACTCTGAGGAGAGAAGGGGAACTGGAGTAGGAGGTGACCATGGCCAGGGTGGTCATCATCATGGGGAGTGAGTCGGACCGTCCCGTTATGGAGAAGGCCACGGAGGTGCTGGAGGGGGCAGGGGTGGACTGGGAACTAGTGGTCTTCTCTGCCCATAGGAATCCCCGGGAACTCAGGGACTATCTCGAGGGTCTGGAGAAGAGGGGAACCCAGGTGGTCATAGCGGGAGCAGGATGGGCAGCCCATTTGGCGGGGTTTATTGCCAGCCACACCATACTTCCTGTCATTGGTGTGCCCATCTCCTCCTCCCCCTTGAGGGGAGTGGACGCCCTTCTCTCCACTGTCCAGATGCCTCCAAGGGTCCCTGTTGCCACCGTGGCCATAGATTGTGCCAGGAACGGGGCCTGGCTGGCTCTGAGGATTCTGGCCCTTGGGGACGAGAGGGTGGCGGCCTTTTTGAGATCCAGGGGCTAGGAAGCTCATGGGGAAGGCCAGGCTATTGGTTTGGAGGGAAGAGGATGATCTGCCCCAGGACATGCCTGCCCTTCTGGGTAGGGATGGGGTGGCCGTCATACCTACGGACACTCTTTACGCCTTGGCAGCCAGAGCCTTCTCCCTCGAGGCCCTGGAACGCATCTATAAAATGAAGGGGAGGGAGAGGGGCAAGGCCCTTTCCATCTTCCTTAGCCGGATAGAGGAGTTGGAGGAGCTCTTTTTTTTACCTTCTTTGGCGAAAGGACTGGCCCGGCGGTACTTGCCCGGTCCTCTCACCCTGGTTTTGAGGCCCAAGGTGGTCTTTCCTCCTCCCCTGGTGGGTCCTGGTGGTGGAGTGGGGGTGAGGATTCCCCGCCATCCCCTGCCCAGAATGCTGGTTGAAGCCCTGGGGGAGCCTGTTACCGCCACCAGCGCCAATGTGAGTGGAGAGAGGGACCCCCTGACGGTGAGGGAGTTGCCTCCGGAGATCCTTTCCCAGGTGGATTTGGTGGTGGACGGGGGAAGGGTTTTGGGGGTACCATCAACGGTGGTGGATTTCACCGGGAGATCGCCAAGGATCTTGAGGGAGGGGGCCGTCCCTGCCCGGGAACTTGAGGAGAGCTTTTATGGATGAGAAGAAAGCAGAGGGGCTTTACGCCAGAACCAGACCCAGATCCAGGACCCTTTATCAGAGGGCCTGCAGGACCATGGTGGGAGGAATCTCCCACAATCTGCGCCGGATTCGACCTTTTCCCTTCTATGTGGAGAAGGCCAAGGGACCCTACCTATATGATGTGGACGGCAACAAGTATGTGGACTTCTGGATGGGGCATTACGCCCATATCCTGGGACATGCCTTTTCTCCTGTCGCCCAGGCTGTCTCCCAGCTGGTCACCCAACTGGGTTATCACTTCGGGTTGGTCCACAGGGAAGAGGTGGAGCTGGCCGAGAAGGTGGTAGAGCTCGTTCCATGCGCGGAGTCCGTCCGGTTTTGTACCTCGGGGACAGAGGCGGGCATGTACGCCCTGCGTTTGGCCCGGGCCTATACGGGAAGGAGCAAGGTGGTGAAGGTGATGGGCGGATGGCACGGTGCCTCTACAGACCTCACCTTCTATATCCATCCTCCTTTCCAGGGACCTGACAGCGAAGGGCTCCCCAGGGGGATGGAGGCCCATGTAATTCCTGCCCCTTTCAATAATGTCGAAGGGACTCTGGCGGCCATGGACAGGGCTGGTGAAGATCTGGCCGCCCTCATAGTGGAACCCGTCATTGGAGCGGGAGGATGTGTGCCCCCCAAGGAGGGATACCTTGAGATGCTGAAGGAGGAGTTGGAAAAAAGGGGTGCTCTCC
>JALUVF010000007.1 GCA_027020915.1 bacterium | reverse complement strand
GAGGCGGCCTTTGCCTACATGGAGGGTGTGGGGACGGCGGAGGAGATAGACCAGGCCATGAAATGGGGCGCCAACATGCCCATAGGCCCCCTGGCTCTGCTGGATCTGGTAGGGATCGACGTGGCCCTGGACGTATTGGAAGTGCTGTTCAAGGAGTTTGGCGATCCCAAGTTCAGGCCCGCACCCATCCTGAGACAGATGGTGAGGGCGGGCCGCTTGGGCAGGAAAACGGGGAGAGGGTTCTTCGATTATACCGAGAGAGTTTGAGAGGAGGTGAATCATGGCTTACGAGACCCTGCTTTATGAGGTGAAGGATGGTATAGCCTATGTAACCATCAACAGGCCCAAGGTCCTGAACGCCCTGAACCATACGGTCATCACCGAGCTGGGAGAGGTCTTTTCCGCCATCAAGGACGATCCCCAGATGGGATCCGTGATCATCACCGGGGCGGGGGAGAAGGCCTTTGTGGCCGGGGCAGATATCACCCAGCTTGTGGGCCTCAATACCCTGGAGGGCAAGGCCTTTGCCGAGAAGGGCCAGGCTGTTTTCAGCCTCATCGAGAACCTGGGTAAGCCCGTCATCGCCGCCATAAACGGCTTCGCTTTGGGGGGAGGGTGTGAGCTGGCCATGGCCTGCACCTTGAGGGTGGCCTCCACCAGGGCCAGGTTGGGGCAGCCCGAGGTGAACCTGGGCATAATTCCCGGTTACGGGGGTACCCAGCGCCTTCCAAGACTGGTGGGCAAGGGCAGAGCCATGGAACTGGTCCTTACCGGCCGTATGGTGGACGCCCAGGAGGCCTACCAGATGGGCCTGGTGAACAGGGTAGTGGAGCCGGAAAAACTCATGGAGGAAGCCGAGGCCCTGGCCAGGACCATCATGAGCAAGGGCCCCGTGGCGGTGAAGCTGGCCATGGAGGCCGTGAACCGGGGCCTGGAGGTGAGCCTGGAGGAAGGGCTGGCGATAGAGGCCGACCTCTTCGGGGTCTGCTGTTCCACGGAGGACAAGGTGGAGGGGACCAAGGCCTTCCTGGAAAAGAGAAAGGCCAACTTCCAGGGCAAGTGATAAAAGGGACTGGGGCCGGGCACCTTCCGGCCCCAGATGCAGTGCTGGTGTCTATTTGTCCTGCTCCAGGTCCGGGTAGAGTTTCTCCATACATTCGGGGCAGATGCTGTGGCTGAGGACGGCTTCCGTGTGTCCTTTGATGTAGTTCTCAATCTGGACCCATTTCCCTTGGTCGTCGCGGATCTTCTTACAACTGGCGCAGATGGGTAGGAATCCGCTCAGGGCCTTGGTGAGGGCTTCTTCCAGCCTTCTCTGGAGGGCGTCCTTCTCCTCCTGGGCCTGGATCCAGCTGGAGATGTCCTTGAAGTTCTCCACCACGCCCAGAAGGGTGCCATCCAGTCCCTTGAAGGGCACCGCAGTTAAAATGCAGGGGATCTTTGTCCCGTCGGCTCTCTCTTTATCCACCCTCCGCTCCACCTTCTCCTCACCCCTCATGATCTGGACCAGGGGACACTGGGGGGTGTGGCACTCGGGGCCTTGGAAGACCTGATAACACTTTCTCCCGATGGAATTCTCTCTACTCACTCCCGACATCTCTGAAAAGGTGTCGTTCACCCTCAGGACGTTGAAGTCCCTGTCTATCACCCTCATCCCGTCGGCGGCGGTGTTGAATATCTGCTCCAGTTCTGCATAGGCCAGCTTCACCTGATCTTCCGTCTCTCTACGCTTGTCCATAGCGCACTGGGCGTAGGCACCAAAGGCCACCAGCAGGAGGAAGATGGCCGTGCGCATGCACAGCTCGTGGAGGTCGGTGGTGAAGACCTGGTTTATGTAGGGGCCCTGTTTGAGGACCAGGGAGTGGATGGCCGACTCCAACAACCACGAGAGGAGACCCAGGGATACTCCAATGAGAACCATTCTCTTGCGGTGTATGAGGCTTCTCCCCATTTCCCGTGTCACTCCTTGTTGATTTCGGATACAATACCAGGCCTCTTTTAAAAATCAATTTTTCTCTTTGGTGCTTTGCCCCTTGGATGAGAGGTTCGGCTGGCAGGGGAGGGGGAGAGGCATTAGATTTTACCTTGTGAAAACAATATCTAATGGGAGGGTGGGCTATGTTCAAGAGGATCATGGTGGCAACAGGCGGTTCGCCCTGGTCAACCAGGGCCGTGGAGTATGCGGTGAATCTGGCCAGGGAGCTTGGGGCTCAGCTTTATATCCTTCACGTGGTCACTTCTCCTTCCCTCATCAGCGAGTTGTTGGCCTCGGTGCCCTTTGACAGGGAGCTAAAGGAGAGGGGGGAGAAGATCCTGGATGAGGCTTCTGCCCTGGCCCGGGACAGGGGGATAAACTGCGAGACCATCCTCAAGACGGGTTCTGTGGCCGAGAATATCGTCATGGCCGCTGCTGAGAAGGATGTAGATCTCCTTGTTCTGGGTTCCAGGGGTGAAAAGGGGCTAATGAGGGGAGGTCTGGGGAGTACCGCCTCCAAAGTGGCTGCCTCGGCCCCTTGCCCCGTCCTCATCCTGAAAGAGACCTCCTTTCTTCAGGAGCTTTTAAAGAAAGGGGCCATGGTGAGGTGATTCCCCCCGGTGGAGGGGGTTCACATCCCTCCACCGGGAGTCTCGGGAAGACCCTTCTCATCTCTTCACTGCCTTCAGCAGGAAGGTGGCCATGTGCATCACCTCTATGGGGAGCCCCCTCTTTTTCACTCCCCCTCGCAGCTGCATGATGCAGCTGGGGCAAGAAGTGACCAGTACCTGGACCCTCTCCTTCTCCAGCCACTCCAGTTTCTTCTTGAGGATCTCCCCCGAGACGGGGGGGTACTTGAAGCTGTAAAGCCCCGCTCCACCGCAGCACAGGTGGGCCTCCTCTCCTTCTACTATGTCCACTCCTTCTACCCTCTTTAGAAGGTCCAGGGGTTCCCTTCTGATGCCCAGGTGCCTCTCCAGATGGCAGGGGAAGTGGTAGGCCACCCTGCCCTTGAATCGGCCCGGGAAGCTCTCCGGCCCTAGCTTTTTCAAGAGGTACTGGCTGAGCATGTAGGCCTCGGGGGGTTCCAGACCCTCCTCCCCGTACTCCTGGAAGGCGGAAAGGCATGTGGCGCACAGAAAGATGAGGGGCTTATCAGGGGGTACGCGGTCCAGATTCCTCCTGGCCAGCTCTCTCCAGAGGTCCTTCTCTCCGGCAGTCTTGGCAGGCAGGCCGCAGCATTCCTCATCCATGATCTGGAGAGGGATACCCAGGGAACGGAGAAGCTCCACAGCATCCCTGGCTATGGCGGGGTAGATGAATTCCGCCATGCAGCCTGCATAGAGGGTGGCCTCACCCCCTGTCCCCATCTCCAGTCCCTGGGAGAGGGCCCAGGGATGGAAAGGCGGGCGCTGGGGTCTCTCCAGGACCCTCTCTTGGACCACGGCTTTGGCCGGACCGGGCAGTCTCCTGATCTCCCTGGGGGCCACCAGGCTGGATAGTCCCGTGACACTCTCCAGGACCTTTCTTTTGGAGACCACCTTCACCGCCAGGCGTTCCCCTTCTCCTCCCTCCCTGCAGAGCTCTTTCACCCTTTCTACGAGGCGAGGGATGGAGATGCCCATGGGACATACCTCCAGGCATGTGCCGCAACCCGTGCACAGGGAAGCCACCTCCCTGGCGTCCTTCAGTTCCCCGGTGATGGCGGTCCAGGCTGCTCCTATTCCTCCCATGTATATCTTGGCGAAGGTGTGGCCCCCTACGGTCTTGTAGATGGGGCACACATTCATGCAGGCGCCGCACCGGATGCAGCGCAGGGCCTCTCTCAACGCGGGGTCTTTCATGGCGGAACGTCTGCCGTTGTCCAGAACCACCACGTGGAGGCTCCTTCCTGCCCTCCATGGGAAAAGCCCCGTGAATATACTGAGATAGCTGGAGTATTTCAGCCCCACGGAGTTGATGGGCAGGATGTCGAAGATGGAGAAGGCGTCTTCCACCGTCTCCACAATCTTTTCCCATCCCGTGAGGATGATGTGGGTGGAGGGGAGGGTGGAGCACAGGCGGCCGTTTCCCTCGTTGGTCATGAGGAAGAAGGCAGGGATGTCGGCGGAGACCACGTTGATTCCTGTGATTCCCGTGGAAGCCGAGAGGAACTTGGCCCTTAAGTCCTTTCTCACCTCCTTTGTGATGAGGAAGGGATCCTGGGGCACCTCCCTTTCCCAGGCCCTGGAGAAGATCTGGGCCACCTCCTCTTTGGTCTTGTGGATGGCGGGAACGATGAGGTGGGAGGGTCTCTCCCCTGCCAGTTGGATGATGCGTTCTCCCAGGTCCGTCTCTACAACCTCCAGCCCCAGGGAGGCCAGGTAGGGGTTGAGCTCTATCTCTTCACTGGTGATGGACTTGCCCTTCACCACCAGGTTGCCTCCCGATGCCCGGGCCACCTCACCTATGTACTCCCGGGCGGCGGAAGCGTCGGATGCCATGAAGACCTTTCCTCCCCGTTCTTC
>JALUVF010000006.1 GCA_027020915.1 bacterium | reverse complement strand
GATCCAAGCTGTCAAAGGCGGGCCCCTGAGGGCCCGCCTTTTTTATTGCCTTCCCACCGTTCTTGCTTTCCCCTCTCCCTTAATTTAAGTAAGGCCCCATTAAGGGGGTGAAGAGATGGGTGGATTGCTGGTGGCCATTCTCCTTCTGGGGGTTCTCATCTTTGTCCATGAACTGGGCCACTTTCTGGCTGCAAGGATGCTGGGAGTGGGAGTGGAGCGGTTCTCCGTGGGTTTCGGCCCCACAATCTGGGGTGTGAAGAGAGGAGAGACGGAGTACGTCCTGGCTCTCATTCCCCTGGGGGGTTACGTGAAGCTCATGGGGGAAGACCCCGAGGAAGAGGTGGACGAGGGGCTGAGGGAGAGGTCCTTTTCCCATAAGCCCTTATGGGTGAGGGTGGCCGTGGTGGCCACCGGTCCCCTTTTCAATCTCCTCCTGGCCGTGGTGGTCATGACGGGGGTCTATCTGGTGGGTGTGCCCGTCCTGGAGCCCGTGGTGGGCCAGGTGGTGGCTGGATCTCCCGCCGAGAGGGGAGGTTTGAAGCCCGGTGACTTCATAGTCTCCATAGATGGCAAAAAGATTGAATCCTGGAGCGACCTGGCGGTCGTGGTCCAGAAGAACCCCGGAAGGCCCCTGAAAGTGGTGGTGAAACGCAAGGGCAGGCTGGTCACCCTCACCGTGGTGCCCGAGAAGGTGGAGGCCAGGAACATCTTCGGGGAAAAGAAGGTGGTGGGCAAGGTGGGGATAGTGGCGGCGGGGACCTACCGCATCCAGCGGGCCAAGCCCTTCATGGCCCTCATCAGGGGGGTGGAGTACACCGTGAACATGATCTACCTCACCCTGGTGGGCATAGTTAAGATTCTTGAGCGGGTGGTGCCTGCCAAGAGCGTGGGAGGGCCCATCCTCATCGTCCAGATGGCCAGCAAACAGGTGAAGTCGGGCTTCATCAGCCTCCTCACCTTCATGGCCTTCATCAGTATCAACCTGGGTATCATCAACCTCTTTCCCATCCCCATCCTGGACGGAGGTCATCTCCTCTTCTTCACCATTGAGGGTATCAGGGGCAAGCCCGTGAGTACCAGGACCCGGGAGATGGCCCAGCAGGTGGGCCTGGCCATCATCATCGCCATCATGGTCCTGGCCTTCTACAACGACATCAGCCGTATCATAGGAAGGGGGAAGTGAGGCCCCTGGAACGTCTGCGGCCCTTCTTGCCCCTGCTGGAGAGACCCTCCCGCTATCTCGACCAGGAGCTCAACGCCTGCCACAAGGAGTGGAGCAAATCGGCTTTAAGGGTCCTGTTGCTCTTTCCCGACGCTTACGAGGTGGGCCTTTCCCACCTGGGTTTGCGCATCATCTACCACATCCTCAACGGCATGGAGGGGGTCCTGGCCGACAGGGCCTATCTGCCCTGGCGGGATGCCCTGGAGGTCATGGAGAGGGAGGGGATACCCCTGTGGGGCCTGGAGACGGGCAGGCCTCTGAAGGACTTTCATCTGGTGGAGGTCTCCCTTCAACAGGAGCTGGCCTATACCAACCTCCTAAAGTCCCTGGAGATCTCCGGTGTGCCCCTCTTCTCCGCCCAGAGGAGGGAAGGGGACCCCATAATCATGGCCGGGGGAGCCGCCGCTGTGAATCCTGTGCCCTACGCCCCCTTCGTGGATCTGGTCTTTGTGGGGGAGTCGGAGGAAGCCCAGGGGGAGATGGCTGGCATCATGCTGGACGCCCTGGCCCGGGGTGCCTCCCGGGAGGAGAGGCTGGATCTTTTGAGCAGAGTGGAGGGGGTGTGGTGCCCCGCCAAGGGGGGAAGGGTGAAGAGGCGTATAGTCCTCAACTTCGACAGGGCCCCTTTTCCCCGGAAGGATCTCGTGCCGCCCACGGCCATCGTCCACGACAGGGTCACTGTGGAGATCATGAGGGGGTGTAGCCGGGGCTGTCGTTTCTGCCAGGCGGGCTTTCAGTACAGGCCCGTGAGAGAGAGGAGGGTCTCCACCGTCTTGAAGCTGGTGGAAACGGGGGTGGCTTCTACGGGATACCAGGAGGTCTCCCTCTTGTCCCTGTCGGCCACGGACCACTCGGGCATCCACACCATCATCACCCGGCTCATGGAGGCGGGGGAGGCCTCCTTCGTCTCCCTCTCTTTGCCGTCCCTCAGGTCAGGCACCCTGACGGAGGACCTCATCCATGAGATCCGGCGGGTGAGAAAGACGGGATTCACCATGGCTCCCGAGGCGGGGACCCAGCGTCTCAGGGACGTCATCAACAAAAACATCACCCGGGAGGAGATCCGGGAGACGGTGGAAAAGGTCTTCCGGGCAGGATGGGACCTCATGAAGCTCTACTTCATGATAGGCCTGCCCACGGAGACCCGGGAGGACGTGGAGGCCATAGCCCATCTGGTGAAAGAGGCCATGGCTCTGGCCAGGAGGGTCTCCCAGAGGAGGCCCCGGTTCCACGTCTCCGTCTCTCCCTTCGTGCCCAAGCCCCACACCCCCTTCCAGTGGGAACCCCAGGACACCCTGGAGGCCTTTGAAGAGAAGATGGATCTCATAAAGGGGCTCCTGGGCCGGGAGGGACGGCCTTCCAGGGGACGGAGGAGACGGGGGGGCGGTGTAGAGCTCAGCTTCCACAATCCCCGCCAGAGTCTCGTGGAGGCCCTCATGTCCCGGGGAGGGGAAGAGGCCCAGGCCCTTCTCCTGGAAGCCTATAAACGGGGTGCCCTCTTCGACCAGTGGGGGGAAGCCTTTCGGTTTTCCATCTGGCAGGAGGCCATGGAGGCCGTGGGGCTGGATCTGGGCCAGGTTCTCTACCGTACCCGGGAGAAGGAGGAACCCTTCCCGTGGGATTTTGTGGACATGGGGTTTACCCGGGAGTTCCTCTGGAGGGAGAGGCTCCGGGCTCTGGAGGGCAAAACCACCCCTGATTGCCGGGAAGTGTGTGGGTGCTGCGGCCTCTGCCGGGGAGAGGTGGCCCACGAGAAGGGAGATGAGGAGCCTGTGGATCTCTCCCTGCCTACCTTTGGTCGGGAGGTAACCCACAGGCTCAGGGTGTGGCTGGAATTCCTGGGGGATGGGGCCCTTTACAGCCACAACCACTTCGTCCAGTTTTTCGTGCGCCTCTTGCGTCGGGAGGGGGTGCCCCTGGCCTACAGGGGCCAGTTCAACCCCCAGGCCCGTATAGCCTTTGCCCTGGCCCTCTCCACGGGTATGGAGAGTAGGGGGGAACCCTGTGACCTCTTTTTGACGGCCCCCGTAGCCTCCGGTTCCGTGGCTCGCCGCCTCAACCCTCTCCTGCCCCGGGGGATCAGGGTGGTGAGGGAGGGGGAGATTCCCCTGGACGCCCCGTCCCTGTCCAAGGCTGTCAGGGCCGTGGAGTATCGCATCCAGGTGCCGGAGAGTCTCCTCACCGCCCCCTTCCCCACGGATCTGCCCCAGAGGCTCTCCCGGGTGGAGGGCATGGCAGACCTGGAGGTCCATCCCGAAGAAGGTCTCATCACTTTCAAGGCCCTGCCCGTAAAGGGTGGCTTCATCAAGCCTTATCAGCTGGTGAAGGAGCACCTGCCCGTGGAGGAGGGAAAGGAGAGGGCTGTGAAGGTACTCCGCCGGGTTATCCTGGAGGGCGAGTAACCCTTCTGGTCCCGTCTACGCCACCTGCGAAGTGGGATAAAGGCTTATGTAAAGCCTATTTATACCACCTACGAAGTGGTGTAAATACATGGGGACGGCCTGTCGGTGCTATGGGTCTCCTCATAGCCGTCCACGCCAGAAGCCTCTCTTTGACCCCTGTCACCAACAACTAGAAAGAGTTCTCCCGGGTCCCCGGGCTGGCTGTGGAGAACAGGGTGGTTTGAAAAATGGAGTCCGTACTTCCGGCTTTGGCCTGAAGGTGGTCAGGGATATCAAACATCCTAGGAACTAATGAAATCTAAGTGGGTGAAAGATCGCATCTTGACAACTCTCTTTTATGGGTGAATAAATTATTCAAAATATATTTTTGTTTTCCTGCGCAAACAGTTAAATATCTGGGCTAAAGGAGGTGATAGATAAAAAATGTTTTTAATAGAAACACACGGTATATATGCCTAGATAAGGAGGATAAATGATGATGAATGGAGTTCTTGGTAGATGTGTTCATAAAATAAAGCTT
Organism: bacterium; assembly: GCA_027020915.1. GTDB lineage: Bacteria > Thermosulfidibacterota > Thermosulfidibacteria > Thermosulfidibacterales > B14-G1 > B14-G1. The sequence goes on along the minus strand of JALUVF010000006.1, from coordinate 14,953 downwards.
ATTGATTTGAGCCATGGAATGCGGGATCAAAAGGCCCACTTGTTCAAAAAAGCCTTTTTTCTGGTTTGCTACATGGTCGTGCCATTGCTTCTGAACCTTTCAGCGTATGCCGGGAGTTCGATAAGTCCCCAGCAAGTTGCTGCACGCTGGAAGGCTAGCGGGGGAAGAGTTCTGATGGAGCAGAAATTCAAGTTCGAGAACCACTGGTCGAGTCCCCCGGCCCTGAATTACAGATTGTGGGTCAAGGCACCATGTAGGTCTCTTCGTCAGTGTAAGAAGTATCCAGGTACATTTGTAAAGAGGGATACCAGGCGGGAGTTTCACTTCCGTATCGGAAATCCGGGGTGGCTGTTGGTGATAGGAGAAACGTGGTCCACTCATACCATGCATCCTTCTCTAACCCTTCAGTACCTGGACAAAAACACTGGGCAGTGGAGGGAGTTTTTATGTGAACGCACTCAGGGGGTGCGCACTTACAAACACGGAGAAAACAACGCTGCATGGCTTGCCATGTATGATCCTTCTGAATTTCCAAAGACCCGCTGTTATGTCAGACATGATTCCCAGTTCCGGGTCGTTGTGCTCGCTCCTTGGAGCTTTGATGGACGGGAGCGGTTCAAGGCAAGGGGATCAATTTGGGTCTTGTTCAGTCCAGAAGGTAGATCTGCTCCGGTTAAAACGTTCAGCTGGGTGAGGAGTCTTCATCGCAAAACCTACCAAGCCATTTCACTGCCCTTTAACTATAGGGTTGTGCTTAATCCGGTTCTTTTGGCTTGGCGGAGGGTAAGACTTCCCGACACCAACTGGGGCTGCAATAACTGTGAGGCGTTTTACGCCACTATAGTGCGAGGTCGACCCTCCAGCCTTGCATTCAGGTATGCCTCTGACAACACCGCGAGGCTTTACGTAAATGGGGTTATGGTGTTCGAGGAAGATTTTGGGAATCGGGATTGGTGTACAGGCCGGCCGTGCTGCAGCGGCTGCTGTGATACGCTGGCGAACTGTAGGCGAGTCCTTTCAGGTAGCGTGTGGCATTATTTGCGTCAGGACCTGCTCAAAAGATACTTCACCTCGGGCGATAACGTGATTGTCTGGCGGATCCGCAATGACGGTGGCGGGTCGGGGTTTTACTGCCAGATGAGGGTGTCGGGAGCTGTCCCTGTTCGACCTGCTCCAAAGGGCGATGTTACCGGGTTTTGATCCCTCAATCGAATTGAGGAAAACCTCTGATTTTCTGATAAGCAAACACCAAACCAAAGGAGGTGCAGGGACCGGCTCTCGAATCTGGCGATTTTCCGGTGTTTGTGAGGAACCTACTAGCTGTTTAGTAGCGAGGCTTTGGGAGGAACTTCCCACTCTCCTTAAAGGGGTATTGCGTTCACTGAACGCCCGATGATGGGTATGTTCTTTCCGGCCAAGGTAGAATGGTTCTCCCGGGTCCTAGGACTGGCTGTGGAGAATAGGGTGGTTTGAAAGATGAAAGTGGTCCTGCCAGTGATTTGGGGAGTGAGGAGATAGCCGGATTCCGTAAGGATGTGGAGTCCGTAAAGTTGGATGGTAGCGAGGGAGTGGATTGGGGCGTATCTTAAGTAGGGGAGTATCCCCAATAGGTGAAAGGGGGTGATGGCCATGAAGAAAAAGGTTGCCTTTATGGTGGCACTTCTTTTCCTCCTTGGAACGGTGGGTTGTGCCTCTTTTAGGGATGCCGTCCAGAGAGACTGGAAGGAAGGTACTGCTGGGGCCGTTGCCGGTGCCATTATCGGTGTAGCCGTCACTGCGGATAACGCTACCAGCAACATTGCCGGGGCCACTATCGGCGCTGCCGGTGGATATCTTTTGGGCGTGGGCGTGAAAGAGGGGTATGACTATTGGTTCAAGAAAAAGGAAAAGACATCGGAGAACTACTGTCCTGCATATCCCGTGGATGATGTAAAATCTGCTTGCAGCAGTGCTGCCTATGGAAGTGAGAATTGAACTTTCAGGCTTTGCAAAAGATTAATACCAACAGGAGGGGGACCCTCTTCTCCTATTTTAAATTCCCTGCCAAGTGGTGTGAATGGCTCTCTAGCCGAAGAAAAATTTTCTCAGGTTCTAGGGCTGGCTTTGGCTGTTGTGGAAAATTAATAAATCCAAGATCTGTTGACCCCGGTCCTCCAGTCAAAGGAATTGGCTTTTTATCGAAGGGCTGGATAGTTCTGGTGTCTTCTGGGGACCCTTGACACATTCTTAAAAGGTCTGAACCCTACACATAATAGAAGGTCAGGATGTCTAAATGAAGTACAGGGTGATTATCGAGCATGGCGAAGATGAAATCTTTGTCGTCGAATATCCCGCTTTGCCTGGTTGTGTTTCCCAGGGCAGAACGAGGGAGGAAGCCTTGGAGAATATAAAAGACGCCATTAAGGGTTATGTGGAAAGTTTTATAAAGCATGATGACCCTGTGCTTCCTCCCATTGAAGAAGAGGTAGTGGAGATAGCTGTTTGAAAAGACTTCCCCTACTCTCCGGGAAAGAGACCATACCCACAAAATTACCAAATTCAAGACCTGACCTCCAGGTGGGTGACCCTTGACGGGCGCTAGGTAGTTTGAGATAAACCTTCGTGAGATATAGGAGTTTGTGTTTATATAGAACGACAAGAGGAGAGAGTGTTATGCCAGTTCTGACGATTTATAATCATAAAGGTGGAGTATCTAAAACCACAACTACGTTCAATCTCGCCTGGTTATTAATGAGACGTGGTTACAATGTATTAATAATTGACTGTGATGCTCAGTGTAACATTACTGAGATAGCACTGTCTAAATTGATTGAACAAATTGATAATGAATCAGAGGAAACCGGTGAAATAAAAGAGCTACCAGGGACTGATTTCTTAGAAGTGTTAAATCAGAGAATCAGTGGAGACGTACCTTTCATTGATATAGAAAAGGTTAAGCCCATAGAAATTCATGATGGATTGCAAATAATAAGAGGAAGTGTCGATCTTAATATCGTTGAAGACGATTTGGCTGAAGCACACATCCAGCGGGTTTCGCTTAGAACGAATCTTATGAGAACTTATGTTTGTATAGGGGATTTCTTGGAAAGGATAGCAGAGCAGAGAGGATTTGATTATATTTTGTTAGATGTTGGTCCCAGCTCTGGAGCATTAACTAGGGCCTGTTTCTTAGCTTGTGATGCTTTCTTCATTCCTACTAGTCCAGACAGGTTTAATGTCCAAGCTATAGGAACGCTTTCTAGGATAATAGATAGATGGATGAAGGAACATGTTCAGATATATGGTGAATATGAGGAATTAGGATTGCCAATAAAGCATGGTAGGCCCATCTTTTTGGGTGTGATTATCCAGTTTTATAAAGTATATAGGGGTAGGCCTAAGGCTGGTTATAGAATGTGGATGGACAGGATTCCAGCGGAGATAAGAGAAAAGTTATTTCCAGTTCTGGAAAAGCACTCGGATGAAAAGAGAAAACTCATTCTTGATGATGTTGAGAAAGAGATCATAGCGGCTGAAATACCTGATTTCGGACAGCTTGCTCCTATAATGCAAGAAGTTGGTAAGCCGGTTTTTGAGATTTCACAAGATGACACAGCTATTATTACTGAGAGAGGTAAACCGTGGGGCGGAGCTACGTGGCTACAGGCGGAGAAAAGAATGGAGGAATACAGAAGATGCTTTGATCAACTTATACATAGATTGGAGCTGATGAGTTAATTATGGCTGAGTGGGAGTTATATTTTGTGGCTTTTATAGACATATTGGGCTTTTCAAAGATGGTGGAAGATGATATTCATTCGGAGAGTACTGTCTTTCTGGAAAAACTTTTTAGAGTATACAGAAAGTCTAAAGAGATGATTAGTGGAGAATGCAATATCACTCAATTCTCAGATTCGATTATAATTTCAAGAAGATACGCTAGGGAGAAATTTAAATCTTTCATAGAAGTAGTGTCAATGTATCAGAAGATGTTGCTAGAAGAAAAATTGCTGTGTAGAGGTGGTATTGCATTTGGAAGACACTTTCAGGATGCCGATTTTGTTTTTAGTGAGGCCCTAATCAAGGCGTATTATATAGAATGTACTGAGGCAAAATACCCAAGGATAGTGATCTCGAACGATTTGATTGACTTAGTGGATATAAGCGACTTAACAGGGTCAGAGCTAATAAGAGAGAATGACAATACTGTCTTTGTAAACTACTTAAATGTAGTAGATGATGAAGAAAGGAAATTAATATTGGAGAGTTTAAGGGATTTGTATGCACAATATCAGTCTAATAGCAAAATAAGAGCTAAGCTTTTATGGTTGTTGCAGTATGCTGATTACGTTTTTAAAACTAATCATGCACCGCCCAAATTTAGTAGGATCTCTCAATTCGTAAACGGTGGATAATTTAAGTAAAGTTGTTTTAGGGTTGGGTTTGGTATTGGTCCTCTAATAGCTTTGGCCAGTGTGCGTTTCTGCTACTGATGGGCAGTAATTCTTTTCTTTGGTAAAGAATTTACAGGAAGAGGCTGGTGTGATCTAGGGGTTCGAAGATGCTCGTTGAATCGACATCGGAGGTGAAGGAACGCAGGATGTGAGGATAGATGGTCTGGCCAAGCTGTTGGTGGAGTACTCCCTGGGGGTGAAGGAGGGAGACGTGGTGATCATCCGGGCCACTACCCTGGCGAAGCCAGCGGTGAGAGCCTGTTTTCGTGAGGGCCTCATTAAAACCACCTACGAAGTGGGATAGACGCCTGTGTAAAGCCTGCTCGTACCACCTACGAAGTGGTGTAAAAGGCTTTTCGGCCGAGAAGGAACTCTCATGGGGTCCAGGGTTATCTGTGGCTGTAACGTAGAGCCAATAGATTCATGCTCTGCCGATTAAGGTCTGCGGTTGGGGGAGGTTCCTTCCTTAATCCACCCTTTTTCCGCTCCACTTACCCTTCCAGGAGTTTCCTCCAAATCCGTACCTCCAGCTTCCTGTGAAGGAGTTACCTTGGAAATGTGGGAGAAACATCCCTATGCTCAACTTTACCTTCCCGCTTTTGTCAATTGAAAGGGATGCCTAGGGTGGACTCCAATTTTCTCTGGGAACAGTATGTGAGCTTGTCGCCCAGAGCCTTCTTGGCTCAGGGCCACGGACCGGTTTGATTGAAAGGCCCGGGCTGTTGTAGTTTGAAGAGGCTGGCTTGAAGTCCGCAGAGGAGGTGAAAGGATGCAGGATGTGAGGATAGATGGTCTGGCCAGGCTGCTGGTGGAGTACTCCCTGGGGGTGAAGGAGGGGGACGTGGTGATCATCCGGGCCACTACCCTGGCGGAGCCGGCGGTAAGGGCCTGTTTTCGAGAGGTGTTAAAGAGGGGTGCCCATCCCATGGTGAGGCTCTCCTTTGAGGGGCAGAACTACCTCTTCTACACCCTGGCCCGGGATGCCCAGCTCACTTTTATCTCGGAGATAGACCGGGTGACGGCCCGGACCGTCAACGGTCTCATCGCATTTTTGAGCGAGCCCAATACCAGGGAGCTTACCAACGTGGACCCCGCCAGGATGGCCAAGGCCCGAGCGGCCCAGCGGGAGATCAGAGACATCCTGGACGAGAGGGAGATGAAGGGAGAGTTCGGCTGGGTCCTGGCCCCTTATCCCACTCAGGCCTTTGCCCAGGATGCCGAGATGTCCCTTCTGGAGTATGAGGAGTTTCTCTTTGCCGCCTGTGGGGTGGATAGGGAGGACCCTGTGGCCTACTGGAGAGAGGTCTCGGCCCGTCAGAAGGTGATAAGGGAGCGCCTCCAGGGGGTGAAGGAGTTGCGCTATGTGGGTCCCGATACGGACCTCACCCTCTCTGTGGAGGGGCGCAAGTGGATAAACTGCGACGGCAAGCGGAACATGCCCGACGGCGAGGTCTTCACTTCTCCCGTGGAGGCCTCTGTGGAGGGGCATATATACTTCGATTATCCCGCCTGTTACTCGGGAGTAGAGGTCCACGGTGTGCGCCTCACCTTCAAGGAGGGAAAGATTGTGGAGGCCCGGGCCGACAAGGGGGAGGAGTTCCTCAACAAGATGCTGGATACCGATGAGGGGGCCCGGTACCTGGGGGAGGTGGCCTTTGGCCTCAACGACGGCATCAAGCGGTTCACCAAGAACATCCTCTTTGACGAGAAGATAGGGGGTACCATCCACATGGCGGCGGGGGCCGCCTATCCCGAGACGGGAGGCACCAACAAGTCGGGCCTCCACTGGGACTTCATCAAGGGTATGGAACAGGGAGAGGTCTATGCTGATGGCAGACTCATTTATAAAGGCGGGAGGTTTGTGGACTGAATGGTGAAGGGAGTGCCCTCCAGGGACGAGATTGTGGCCATTCTCAAGAGGGTGAAGGATCCGGAAACGGAGAAGAGCCTCTTTGAGCTGGCTTTAGTGCGTTATGTAGACCTCAGGGAAGACGGTACCCTGGTGGTGAATATAGATTTCAGGCGCAGGAACCCCTCATGTGCCGGTTGTGTGCCCATAGCATGGCTGGTACAGAAGGGCATTACCGATGCCTTAGCCCGGGAGTTCCTGGAGTTTCCCGCTATAAAACGGGTGGAGTTTGTGGATGAGTAAGGAAAAGGAGCAACTTTCTGCTTCCTGTTGCAGTGTTGATGAAACCGATGGAGTCTGTGGCCCCTGTTCTCCCGGAGAGTCGGAAGAGGAGAACATAAAGGGGGAGTTCATCAAAATCGGCCTGGGGGCCGTGCTCTACGCTGTGGTCCTGGTCTTCAGGTTCCCCTTCTGGCTGGAGCTTTTCCTCTTTCTGGCCAGTTACTTTGTCATTGCCGGAGATGTGGTCTGGAAGGCTGTTTCCAACCTTTTTAGAGGGGAGGTCTTCGACGAGAACTTCCTCCTCACCGTGGCCACTGCCGGGGCCTTTGCCATAAAGAAGTATCCCGAGGCAGTGGCGGTCATGCTCTTCTTCAAGGTGGGGGAGCTCTTCCAGGACATAGCCATAGACAGGTCGAGGAAGTCCATCAGGTCCCTCGTAAGCATAAGGTCCGATTACGCCAATCTCAAACTGGACGGCGAGGTCCAGAGGGTGGACCCTGTCCAGGTGAAGGTGGGGGATCTGGTAGTGGTGAAGCCCGGGGAGAAGGTGCCCCTGGACGGCGTGGTTCTTGATGGTGTCTCCATGGTGAACACCGTGGCCCTCACGGGAGAGCCTGTGCCCAGAAAGGTGAAGCCCGGGGATGAGATCCTTTCGGGTATGGTGAACGAGACGGGCCTGTTGACAGTGAGGGTGACCAAGACCTTCGGGGAATCCACCGTCTCCAAGATACTGGACCTGGTGGAGAACGCTGCGGCCAAGAAAGCGCCTACGGAGAAGTTCATAACCAAATTTGCCCGGTACTACACTCCGGCGGTGGTTTTCGGGGCCGTGCTCCTGGCTATTGTGCCCGTGGTCCTTTACAAGATCCCTGCATTCACCCATTTCTTCGCCCACGAGGAGACCTTTTCGGAGTGGATATACAAGGCTTTGATCTTCCTGGTGATATCCTGTCCCTGCGCCCTGGTCATCTCCATTCCTCTGGGGTTCTTCGGGGGCATAGGTGCTTCTTCCAGAAGGGGCATCCTGGTGAAGGGGTCAAACTATCTGGAGGGGCTCAACCATCTGCACACCGTTGTATGGGATAAGACGGGTACCTTGACCAAGGGAGTATTCAAGGTCACTGAGGTGAGGCCCTTCTCCTCCTTTACCGGTGAAGATCTCATGAGGTTCGCAGCCCTGGCTGAGAGCCAGTCCAGCCATCCTATCGCCAAGTCCATCCTGGAGGCTTTTGATGGGGAGGTGGACGAGGGGAGCATTGGGGAGTACCAGGAGATACCCGGTCACGGAATAAGGGCCGAGGTGGAGGGGCACACCGTTCTGGTGGGTAACGACAGGTTACTGCACAGGGAAGGGGTGGAGCATAGTGTCTGTGACATAGGGCAGACGGGGGTCCATGTGGTTGTGAACGGCCAATACGCTGGCTATATCGTGGTCTCCGACGAGATAAAGGAGGATGCCGCCGCCGCTGTCAGAAGGCTGAGAGAGATGGGCGTAAAGAGGCAGGTCATGCTTACGGGGGACAGTAAGAAGACGGCGGAGGAGGTCTTCAGGCGAATAGGGTTGGATGAGTATTACGCCGAGTTGCTGCCTCATGAGAAGGTGGAGAAGGTAGAGGACTTGATAAAGAACAAGGAGAGGGTGAAAGACCTGGTCTCTTTCGTGGGGGACGGTATAAACGACGCTCCCGCCCTGGTGCGTTCGGACATCGGCGTGGCCATGGGGGCTCTGGGATCTGACGCCGCCATAGAGGCAGCCGATGTGGTCCTCATGACCGATGAGCCCTCCAAGCTCTGCCAAGCTGTCAAGATCGCCAGAAAGACCAGGAGGATTGTCTGGCAGAATATAGGGCTTGCCCTGGGAGTGAAGGGGGTATTTCTCACCATGGGGGCCCTGGGTATGGCCACCATGTGGGAGGCAGTCTTTGCCGATGTAGGAGTGGCCTTGCTGGCCATATTGAATGCCATGCGGGTGCTGAGGGTGGGGAAGGAGCCCCTTCATTGAGGCCCCGGAGTGAGCCCCGGGACCCGGGGGGCGGGGGCTTCAACCCTGCAGTTCCTTCTTCATGCTTTCGTATTCCTCCCTGCCGATTTCTCCCCTGGCGTAGCGTTTTTTGAGGATCTCCTCGGGGGTCTCCCTGGGAGGGGAGCTGGTGTTGCCGGGATTGGTGAGGAGCTTTATGAGGTAGAAGGCCCCCGTGATGATCACTACCCAGAAGAGGATCATTAAGACCACTCCCAGAAGTCCCATGCCTAGACCGTATTCTCCAAACATATGCATTGTAAAACTACCTCCTTTTTAGTTGATGTTCACTTTCCGTAGTCTGAGGGCATTGGTGACCACGGAGATGGAGCTGGCACTCATGGCCGCGGCGGCGATGATGGGGGAGAGGAGGATACCGAAGACGGGGTAGAGCACTCCCGCTGCCACGGGCACGCCCAGGGAGTTGTAGACGAAGGCGAAGAACAGGTTCTGCTTGATGTTGCTCATGGTTGCCCTGCTCAGCTTCCTGGCCCTCACTATGCCTGAAAGGTCGCCTTTCACCAGGGTGACGCTGGCGCTTTCCATGGCCACGTCGGTGCCTGTGCCCATGGCGATACCCACATGGGCCTGGGCCAGGGCCGGGGCGTCGTTGATGCCGTCGCCCGCCATGGCCACCATGCGCCCTTCATCCTGGAGTTTCTTCACTACGGCCGCCTTCTCGTCGGGCAGGACCTCGGCTACCACTTCGTCTATGTCCAGCTTGGAAGCCACGGCCTCGGCCGTAGCTCTATTGTCTCCCGTGAGCATGACTATTCGGATGCCCTCGGCGTGGAGGGCCTTGATGGCCTGGGGGGTGGTCTCCTTGATGGGATCGGAGACGGCCAGTAGGCCGGCCAGTTTACCGTTTATGGCCACGAACATGACGGTCTGTCCTTCCCCGCTCATCTCTTTGACCTTCTCAGCCAGGGGCCCAGTGTCTATCTGGAAGTCCTCCATGAGTTTCTGGTTGCCCAAGAGCACCCTTTTCCCTTCTACCACTCCCGACACCCCTTTGCCTGTGTGGGAGGCGAAATCTTCGGGTTTGGCCAGGGTCACGCCTCTCTCCTGGGCTCCTGCCACGATGGCCTCGGCCAGGGGATGTTCGCTCCCTTTCTCCAGGCTGGCAGCCAGGGAGAGGAGAAGCTTTTCATCGGTGTTGCCCGTGGTCACCACCCCGGTGAGTTTGGGTTTTCCTTCGGTGAGGGTGCCCGTCTTGTCCACCACCAGGGTGTCGATCTTGCGCATGGTTTCAATGGCCTCGGCATCCTTGAACAGGACCCCCATGGTGGCCCCCTTGCCCGTAGCCACCATGATGGACATGGGGGTGGCCAGGCCCAGGGCGCAGGGACATGCGATGATGAGGACGGATACGGCGACTATGAGGGCATGGGCCAGTCTTGGTTCCGGACCGAAGGCGTACCATATGATGAAGGCCAGGATGGCCACGCCTATGACGGCAGGCACGAAGTAGCCCGCCACCATGTCGGCCAGCTTCTGGATGGGGGCGCGGCTGCGCTGGGCCTCGGCCACCATCTGGACGATACGGGCCAGTAGGGTGTCGCTGCCCACCTTTTCAGCCCTCATGACCAGGGCACCCGTGGAGTTGACGGTGGCTCCTATCAGTTTGTCTCCTGGTTCTTTGAGCACGGGCATGGGTTCGCCCGATATCATGGATTCGTCCACCGAGCTCACCCCTTCCAGGACCACTCCGTCCACGGGTATCTTCTCTCCGGGACGTACCCTGAGCACGTCGCCCACCTGGACGTGTTCCAGGGGTATATCCACTTCGGTGCCGTCTTCATTGATTTTTCGAGCCGTCTTGGGGGCGAGCCCCAGGAGGGCCTTTATGGCGGCCCCCGTGCGGCTTCGAGCCCTGAGTTCCATGACCTGGCCCAGAAGGATGAGGGTGACTATGACAGCGGCAGCCTCGAAGTAGACGTCCACGGCTCCTCCCGGAGTCCGCATGGTCTGGGGAAAGATCTGGGGGAAGAATACCGCTATCAGGCTATATATGTAGGCCACGGACACACCCAGGCCGATGAGGGTGAACATATTGAGGCTCTTGTTGATGACGGACTGGACTCCCCGGACGAAGAAGGGCCACCCTCCCCACAGGACCACGGGGGTGGCCAGGATCACCTCTATCCACTCCAGGGTTTTGGCCTTTGCCAGGCTTTCTAAGAGATACCCCCCGGGGAGGAAGTCCCTCATGGCAATGATCACCAGAGGGACCGTTAGGATGGAGCTCACTATGAACCGTCGGAGCATGTCCTTGTATTCCGGGTTTTCCTCTTCTTCCTCCAGGGAGACGATCATGGGTTCCAGGGCCATGCCGCATTTGGGGCAGGACCCTGGCCCATCCTGTACCACCTCCGGGTGCATGGGACAGGTGTACTTCTGGCCTTTCACCTTCTCCTGTTGCGCCGGTGGTTCGGACTCCGAGTCGGCTTCTGTGTAGGACTCGGGGTCTTCCTGGAATTTTGCCAGGCAGTGGGGGCTGCAGAAGTAGTAGATCTTGCCGCCGTGCTCGTGCTGGATGAACTCCCCGGACTTCTCCGTGGCCATGCCGCATACCGGGTCCACATACTTTTGGGCGGGTTTGTTGTGGCCGTGGTTGTGGTTATGTTTGTGATGGTTGTGTTCCATTTGGGTTGCCTCCTTTTTTAGTTTGCTCTCTTTGTCCGTCATGGTGGACGGTCCGTTCGTCAGTTTGATGGCAGGAACCTCTCGGGGTCACCTTCGAAGGTCTCCTTGCAGTGTTCCGAGCAGAAGTAGAAGGCTTGGCCTCTGTATCTGCTCTCCGGTGTGTTGTCTCCCACTGTCACCGCCATGCCGCATACCGGGTCTTTCGCTTTCGCGGCGTGGCCGGCGTCTTCCTCTTCGTGGTGGTGGCCTTGGTGTCCCCCGGAGGGGTTGCTTTTGTGACTGCCGTGGTTGTGCCCTCCGCAGCAACCACCCCCACCGATGCCCCGCATCATGAGGAAGAAGAAGCCACCAATGACCAGGATTATCAGGAGTGTTCCTACGGTCATCATTGCTCACCTCCTCGACTCGCCTCTGATTCCAGAGGATGACAACTCTCGTCCCTCAAGACCTCCAGTATGGGACATTCGTCTATTGGGCCATGGCCGTCGCACTGGTGGGCCAGGTGCTCCAGGGCCTGGAGGATCTGGGTGAGTTCCAGGATCTTTCTCCTGACCTCCCTGATCTTGGCCTCGGTGAAGGCCTTTATCTCGGCCTTGGTGGTGCTGGGGTCGTCCTGGAGCAAGAGGAGCTTTTTTATTTCGCTGAGGGAGAAGCCCAGATTCTGGGCCCTCTTTATGAACCTCAGGCGCTCGATCTCTTCTTCAGAGTATAGGCGGTAGTTGGAGTGGGTGCGGGCCAGGGGTTTTATGAGACCAAGCCTTTCGTAGTACCTCACGGTATCCCGGCTCACCCTCGCCTTCTCAGCTATTCTACCTATGGTCAATTCTCCCATGGTGACTCTCCTTTCTCCCCTTTTTGTAGTGGTGTAGTTAAAGATAGACCTTGGTCCTAGGTCCAAGGTCAAGGGTCCCGGGAGGATTTTTTAGTGTAGAGGTCCTTTTTTGACCGGGGTTTCTGGAAGTGGAAGCCCAAAGGACTGGCCTGGGAGGGCTTGTGACCATCTGGCGGGGGATTAAAAAGAGATTTAGAGTCCTTAGGGGGAGGGTTGAATATGAGGGACTACCCGAGGATATGGAGTACCTGGGTGAAGGCGCCGTACATAAAGGACGAGCACAGAGAGTGGCTCATAGCCAGTGCATGTCTGTCTGTTGTGGCACCGGGAATCCTCCAGGAGTTGGGGATAGATAAGGCCGTCCTCCTGGCCTGCCCCGAGATGGAGAACCCAACCCACTACGGAAAGATTGCCAGCATGATAAGGAGTTGTGAGCCCGGGAAGATCGTTGTGGTCACGGTGGAGGGCAGTCCTCACTGCTTTACCCTCCACGCCAGTGTAAACGAAGCGGAGTATATCCTTGGCCGGAAAGTGGACAGGGAACACTACGTGGTTTTGGACGGGGAGAGGTTGATCAGGATAGAGCCCCAGGCAGTGAGGGTGGCCCGGTACCTCCATCTGGTGGACAGGCTGGTGAAGGAGAACCCCTCGGTCTTAAAGGAACTCGCCAGTCACAGCCTGGAGCACAAAAAGGTTTCATCCTACTGAGGGCTGCTGCCTCCGCTTTCTGGGGTCATTGGCGGTTCTTGAAATATTCGTGTTCCCTGGCCAGCTCCTTTATCAGATCCGCTACCTTCCATTGGAGGCTGGTCTCCGTGGTGGTGGCCATGATGATGTCCCTGGGCACTTGGGGATGGCTGTTGAGGAGGTTGATGAGTAGCATTAGCTCCTCCCGAGTGAAGCCGTGAAAGAGGATCACCCTCTGGTCCTGGGGGAGTTCGCCTTCTTCCAAGGGTTGCATGGTGTCTTCAGACATTTATCGACCCCTTTGCTCCGTTGTCCATGGATTCTACCTGCTCGTCCCTCTTTTTGCCCTTGATTATAGTGGTATCAGCTTTTTTGCACAAGGAATGGGGGCTGGAGGGAGATAATAGTCTTGTCTCATGGGCCTCCTCCCTTACACCACTTTCCCTGCCAGAGGTCTCTCTCTTCCAGGCTCCTGTGGATGGCCGCCAGGTTGGCCTGTTTCTCCAGGGCCCAGGCAGGGGCCAGGAGTTCTTGGGGATGGGGATCGCCAGTGAGGCGGTGGATGACCACGTGGGGGGGGAGTAAGGCCAGGAATTCCCCCACTATGTCCACATACTCCTCCCTGGTGAGGCACCTGTAGCTCCCCTGCTGGTATATCCGGGCCAGGGGAGTGCCCTGGATGACGTACAGAAGGTGGAGTTTCACCCCCTGGATGTCCAGCTCTCCCAGGGCCCGGGCCGTTGCCAGCATCTCTTTCTTGCCTTCTCCCGGGAGGCCCAGGATGACGTGGACCACCACCTCTATGCCCCGGCGGCGGGTCTTTTCCACGGTTCTGAGGAAGTCCTGGAAGGTGTGTCCCCGGTTTATCAGCTTGAGGGTGGCATCGTGGATGGACTGGAGGCCGTATTCCACCCAGAGGTATGTCTCCTTGTTCAGCTCTTCCAGAAGGTCCAAGACCGGAGGAGGAGCGCAGTCCGGCCTGGTGCCTATGGCCAGGCCCACAATGTCTCGGTGGTCCAGGGCTTCCCTGTACAGGCTCTCCAGTCTCTCCACCGGGGCGTAGGTGTTGGAGAAGGATTGAAAGTAGGCAATGAACTTCTTGGCCTTGTAGCGCCGGGCCAGGCGCTCCTTCCCCAGGAGGATCTGCTGGGTGATGGTCATGGATGCTCCCCTTCCCGTGCCTGAGCCCCTGGGGTTGCAGTATATGCATCCGTTTTTCCCCTTGGTCCCGTCCCTATTGGGACAGGTGAGGCCGGCGTCCAGGGCGATGCGCTGGACCCGGCAGCCGAAGCGCTCCCGGAGGTGGCTGTTGAGATCCCTGTAGCGCCTGGTGTTCATGGTTCCTCCCAATGTTGCCTTTGCCTCCTGCTGGAATTATATTTCGGCTACCTTTCATTTGACAGAGGTCAGAAACGAGGGGCGATTTGATGGCAAGGGAAGAGCTTTTGGAAATAATCAGGGAGTTGGGTTTTTCCGATATTAGAGAGGTGTTGGAAGAGCACCTAATGATGGAAATTAAGAGCAGGATATCCAGTCTTGAACAGGAAGTGACCCATTTCCAGGAGAAGTACGGTAGGTCCTTTCATGAAGTTCAGAAAGAATACAATGAAAGCAAGGAAGATTTCGAGGTTTATGAGGATCTAATGGCTTGGCAGTTTGCTGTCGAGGGGTTGGATTACTGGAAGAAAAGGCTTGAAGAGTTGAAAAGTGCCTTACAGGCTGCAACGTAGATACGCTCATATCATCGATGAGATAGAGGTTATAAGATACAGGAGGCTTGGGGAAGCCAGGGAGCTGGTTGCAAGGGTGTATATGAAGGATGGCTCCGTCCTTCACATCAAAGATTACCTGTTTCTTAGTGGGGAGAGGAAATACGCCTTCCATTGGCAAGATACCAAGGGTGCTTATTGGTGAGGTGGGATAATTCTCCCCATTATCCTAATTTGAGGAGTTTTCCCCATCACAAGCACGTGGGTGGTAGGGTAGAAGACTCCAATGATACGAGTCTGGATGCCGTCTTTAGCTTTATCGAAAAGAAAATAACTGGCAGGAAAGGGTGACCTCTATGGCCCTATATCCTAAGACTTACGATGTGATTGTGGTGGGGGCAGGGCATGCCGGTTGCGAGGCGGCCCTGGCGGCGGCCCGTATGGGCTGCTGCACCCTGCTTGCCACCATTTCCCTGGATACCGTGGCCCACATGC
>JALUVF010000005.1 GCA_027020915.1 bacterium | reverse complement strand
CTGTGTGGATGCGGCCCAGGGTGGCCAGTAAGTGGTCATGGAAGCTCTGGACCCCCAGACTCAGTCTGGTCACCCCTCCCTGGACCAGGAGTTCCAGCTTTTCCCGGTCTAAGGATTCGGGGTTGGCCTCGAAGGTGAACTCCCTGGGCCGGAGAAGGAACCGGGAGAGGGCGTCCAGGAGCCTTTCCAGGAGCCTTGGAGGGAGTATGGAGGGAGTCCCGCCGCCGATATATACGGTGTACTCCTCCCATGGGGGAAGGGAAGCCTTCAGGTCGGTCAGGAGGGCATCAATGTATGCCGCCAGAAACCCCGGGTCCCAGGTGTCCCGGGAGGCGAAGTCACAATAGGCGCACTTTCTGCGGCAGAAGGGGATGTGGATATAGAGGCCTCTCAGCATGGAGGGGAGTCACCAGTCTCTGTACTTCTCCATGATGGCCTTTTCCGCTTCCCTGGCTGCCTGGAGTTCCCCTTCTTCCACCTCGATCTCCATGCGCAGGAGGACGCAGCCCATGGATTTCCCCGTCTGGTCGAAGCGCAGGGTGCGGGTGGCGCCCCCTTCCAGGGCATTGTCCAGGATGACCTCCAGGCTGTGGATGTTGTCCATGGGGTATATGTGGACCTGTCCTTTCACCATGTCTTTGAAGAAGGCCTTCACTCTTTCCGGGGTGACCTCTCGTTTCAGGGTCTCGTAGCAGGTGGGGCACTTGGCCATGAGGCCCACGTTGCACCGGTCACCCTTGTCTCCCGAGCGGGTGAAAGCCAGTTCTGCCAAGGGGACGCGGACCTTCATCACATCACCTCCATGACGAAAGATGTGGTCTTCACCATTTCCCTGGGTACCAGGGTGGGCCAAAGGGCTACCACGGGCCTTGGAGTGAAGGGTACTCCGAAACTGGTCCCTATGGGGCCCGCCAGCCACAAGTGGGTCACCTCTCTTCGGATGGCGTCGGCCTCTCGGTATGTGGAGGTCCGGGCTGTCACCCTTAACCCCACCTCGTTCATGCCGTTGCCGTTTTCGGGCCATCTGGCCGTCCCTCCTGCCAGCATGTTGATGCCTACGTAGTCTATGCGCAGTTCCTTGGGCTGGACTCCCATGTAGTCAATGCGTTCTTTGAGCCACTTCTCCGCCCAGCGGGCCTTGTCCAGGGCCTGGGGCCAGGGGAAGAAGATGACCCCCTCTCCTATGAACCCGTCCTCGTAGCCTATGCACACTTTGAGGGTGTCGGGGCGGGTTTTGCCCTTCACCCCCCGGACCCGCACCCGGTTGGGGCTTTCCTCCATGAGGGTGAGGGTGGTGAAGTCGGCTATGCCATCGGGCATGATATAGCTGGAGGGATCGTGGACTTCGTAGAGGAGGTGTTCCTTCACCGTCCATTCACACACCAGACCTCCGCTCCCCTCCACCTTGGTGATGACGGCGTCGCCATTCTCGTAGACCTCGGCGATGGGGAAACCTATGCGGTGGGAGTCTTTCACTATGGGCCACAGGTTGGACATGCCCCCCGTGCAACCCAGGGTACACTCCACGATGTGGCCCACGGTTATGGCCGAGGCGATCTTGTCCACATAGGCGGGATGGTCGAACTGCCATCCGAACTCGTGCATGATGGGGGCTACATAGAGGGCATTGTCGGAGCAACGGCCTGCAACCACTACGTCGGCCCCCTGCTCCAGGGCCCTTATGAGCTCGTCTGCGCCGATGTACACATTGGCGGATACGATGCGGTCGTGGATGCTGTCTATGTCTTCTTCTCCCGTGTCCAGGTTGGTGAACCTCCAGCCTTGGGCCCGGATGTCGTCCAGACGATGGAGGATGTCGTCTCCTTCCACCACGCCTACCTTGAAGCCCGTGAGTTTCAGGTCCCGGGCCACCTTGATCACCTCCAGCCCCGCCTGGACAGGGTTGGCTCCTCCCGCATTGGTGAGGATCTTGATGCCCTTCCTGGAAGTGGTGGGCAGCAGGGCCTTCATCCATGGCACAATGTCGGGGATGTAACCCTTGCTGGCGTCCCGTCTCTTCATCCTTTGAAGGATAGCCATTGTGAGCTCTGCCAGATGGTCGAAACCCAGGTATTGAACGTCGCCCTTCTCTGCCAGCTCCACGGCGGGGTCTAGCATGTCCCCCCAGTAAGCAGAGCCGGCACCCACTCTGATGTAACGCATCCTGTCCTCCCCATGAGTCCTCGGTTCATCATAAAGTGTTGAGCTGGAAAATACAAAAGTCTTATCGTATTTCGAAATTCTATTTGACAATGGAAAATAGGGAGAGAAAGTTTTAGGATCATGGTTGGGCGGCTCTTAACCTTTGTGAATACCCATAGGGTCATAAAGGCCGAGAGGCTTTTGAGAGGCTCCAACCTGGAGGTTGAGGTGATCCCCACCCCCAAGGACATCAGTTCGGAGTGTGGCATGTCCCTGGTGGTGAAGGAGGGGGAGTTCCAGAGGGCCTTGGACATTTTAGCAGAAGCAGGAGTGGAGGTAGTGAGTGTTCATGAGTGGAAACGGGAGTGAGGAGAGGATAGTTTATCTGGACAATGCTGCCACCAGTTTTCCCAAACCCCTCTGCGTTTGGAGAGCCATGGAGCATTACTTCTTCAAGGTGGGGGGTAATCCGGGACGCTCTGGCCACCGTCTCTCGTATCGGGCGTCGGAGATACTCTTTGACACCAGGGAGGCCCTGGCCCGCCTCTTCAACATCGATACTCCCGAGCGCATAGTCTTCACTAAAAACGCCACCGAGGCCATAAACGTGGCCATCCTCGGTCTTCTCAAGCCCGGGGAGAGGGTGGTTACCACAGCCATGGAACATAATGCCGTCATGAGGCCTCTGCGCTACCTTGAGAAGACCCAGGGGGTTCGAGTGGACGTGGTGCCTGCCGACTCCCGGGGGATGGTGGATATGGAAGCCATGGCCCGGGTCCTGGAGGAGAAGGCTGCTCTATTGGTGGTGAACCATGCCTCCAACGTGGCGGGGAGCCTGGTGGACCTGGCGGGAGTGGGTGCCCTGGCCAGAGAAGCGGGAGTCCCCATGCTGGTGGACGTGGCCCAGACGGCGGGCTGCTTTCCCATAGACGTGAAGTCCATGAACATTTCCATCATGGCCTTCACAGGCCATAAGAGCCTTCTGGGACCTCAGGGGACGGGGGGCCTCTACGTGGCCCCCGGGCTGGAGCCTTATCCCCTGATCAGGGGAGGCACAGGCTCCAAATCGGAACTGGAGGAGCAACCCGCCCTTTGGCCCGATGCCCACGAGAGTGGCACCCCCAACGTGGTGGGACTGGCGGGTCTCAGGGCGGGGGTGGAGTTTGTATTGGAAGAGGGGGTAGACTCCATAAGGGCTCACGAGGGACGACTCTTTGAGCGCTTCTGGCAGGGAGCCCGGGAGATTCCCGGCCTTATCCTCTACGGTCCGGACGAGTGGAAGGAGAGGGTGGCCGTGGTCTCTCTGAATGTTGGGGGTGAGGATCCTGCCTGGGTGGGCCACAGGCTGGACAGGGACTATGGTATCATGGTGAGGGTGGGCCTTCACTGTGCCCCTTCGGCTCACAAGTCCCTGGGGACCTTTCCCAGGGGCACGGTGAGGGTGGCCTTTGGCCTTTTCAATACCTCGGATGAGGTGGACATGGCCTTGGAGGCCCTAGAGGCCATTGCCAGGGGGTGAAGCATGGACAGGATGGTGGATGCCCGGGGGATGGCCTGTCCCCGGCCTGTGCTCATGGTCAAGGAGGCCCTGGAATCCCTGGATGAGGGCACCATAACCGTCTTGGTGGACAACGTGGCCTCCAGGGAGAACGTGAAGAGGTTCGCCCAGCGCATGGGCTGCGCGGTGGAGGTGGAAGAGAAGGACGGGATCTTTGTGCTCAGGGTCGTCAAAGGCTACACCTGCCAGTTGCCCCGGGTTGAGATGGAGGAGGGAGATGGCCCGGTGATTCTCGTCACCTCTGACAAGCTGGGGGAAGAGGAGGAGCTGGGGCGCCTTTTGATGAAGGGGTTCTTATCCACTTTAAAAGAGGCCAGCCGCAGGCCTTCCAAGCTCCTCTTCATGAATACGGGGGTCTTTCTCACCGCGGAAGGCTCTCCCGTGTTGGAGGTCTTGAGAGAGCTGGAGACTCAAGGGGTGGAGATCTATTCCTGTGGTACGTGTTTGGACTATTTCCGTCTCAAGGATAAGCTGGCCGTGGGGCAGATCACCAACATGTACGACACCGTGGAGAACCTCACCGGTGCATCTCTGGTGGTGAGGGTGTAGGTTTCCACGGTTTTTGGTATGATTTTTTGAACAATGGGGGGTTCCGGGGCGTGGAAAAGGTGGTGAAGAGGGTCTCCTTGGGAGAAGGGGAGAGGGATGTGCGGTACTGGAGGACCAGGCCCTATTCTGAGCGCTTGATGGCCCTGGAGGAGATAAGAAGGAGTTACATAAGGTGGAGATACGGTGCTGAACCGCGACTTCAAAGAGTTTATAAAATCGTTAAACGATAGGGGCGTTCGCTATCTCGTTGTGGGGGGCTATGCCGTGGCCTTTCATGGATACCCCAGGTACACCGGTGATATGGATGTGTGGGTGGAACCCACGGAAGAGAACGCCCAGAGGCTTATAGAGGCCCTGG
>JALUVF010000004.1 GCA_027020915.1 bacterium | reverse complement strand
GAAGCCACCTGGACCTGGCCAAGGTGAGGCAGCTGGCAGACAGTGAGATTAAGGAGACCCTCCTGCGTATCCCCCATGTGGCCGACGTAGAGGTCTTCGGAGGGTACAAGCCCGAGTATCTGGTGGCCGTGGACCAGACCAGGCTCCACCGATACCACCTCTCCCTGCCCCAGATCATGGCCGCCATAGGGGCCCAGAATCTGAACATACCCAACGGTCTCATCATAAGGAAAAAGAGCCAGTTCCTCTTCAAAGTGGCCGGGGAGAAGAGAGTCATGGAGGAGCTGGGCTCCATGGTAGTGGGTAAGGGCCCCGACAGCCAAGAAGTCCACCTGAGGGATGTGGCCCGGATCAAGGCCTCCTACAAAGAGCGCCAGTCCCTCTTCCACGGTAACGGGGAGCGGGCCATTGGCGTCAACATCCTGCGATCCCCCCGGGGCCATGTCACCACCACCCTGGCCTCCTTGGATAAATACCTGCCCCGGATAAAGAAGAAATTCCCCTACATAGATTTCCAGGTGGTGGACACCCAGGGAACCCTCATCAAGACCAGCATCTCCAACATGGTGGACTCTTTAAGGGACGCCATCATCATGACCATAATCGTCATCTTCCTCTTTCTGGCCAATGTGAGGATGTCCGTCCTGGCCGCCATATCCATCCCCTTTGTCTACTTCATGACCTTCGCCGAGATGAAACTCCTGAACTACGAGCTGAACATCGTCACACTAACGGCGGTCATCCTGGCCGTGGGTCTCCTCCTGGACGACGCCATCGTGGTGATAGAGAACATAGAGCGCCACTACACCCAGCTGGGCAAACCCATCGCCAGGGCGGCCATAGAAGGCACCCGGGAAATCATTCTGGCGGACTTTGCCGGGACCTACACCACGGTCATCGTCCTCATTCCCATCATGTTCATCGGGGGATACGTCCAGAAGATCTTAAGACCCCTATCCGTGGTCCTGGCCCTGTCATTATTAAACTCATTCATCATCTCCGTCACCGTCATCCCCCTCTTTGCCCCCAGGTTCCTGGGAGGGAAAAGAGAAAAAAACAGGGTGGAGAGGCTCCTGGACCTCTTCGACCGCCACATCATAGGAGGGGCCAGACACCTCTTCGTGGCCCTGCTGGATACGGGGCTGAGGTATCGCCTCATCTTCATCCTCCTGGCCGTCCTGCTCCTTATGGTGAGCAGGAAGATGATGCCCCTGGCGGGCAGGGACCTCATGCCCCCCATGGACACGGGCATCCTCAAAGTCTCCTTTGAGGCGGACTCGGGCTCTTCCCTGGCCCAGACGGAGAAGATCCTCCAGAGGATGGAGGCTATAATAAAAAAACAAAAGGGGCTGGTGCGCTTCGACTCCATGGTGGGATCGGAGCCGGGGGTCATCAGCTTCGGCAAGGGCAGGACTCCCCAGATGGGCCTCATCACCGCCCACTTCGTGGACCGCTTCCACAGGAAGGAGAGCCTGTGGGATATAGAGAACAGGCTCCGCAGGGCCTTTCAGGAGATCCCCGGCCTCAAGTACGTGGATGTGTATGACTTCGGGGCAACGCCCCTCTCCAGTATCTCGGCCCCCGTGGACGTCATGATCAGTGGACCTGATCCTGAGGTCCTGGACAGGCTGGCCTCCCAGGTGGAGTCCCGCTTGAGAAGGGTGAAGGGTCTGACCAGCGTATCCCGGACCTGGACCCTGGACAAGAAAGAGGCCCAGTTTATTGTGGACATGCACAAAGCCGCCCTCTACGGCCTCTCTCCCCTGGACATCTCCCACCAGGTAGCAGCAGCGGTAAAAGGAGGAGAAGCCTCGGTATTCCGGGTGCCGGGGGAAGACGGCTATGTGATTCGGGTCCAGTATCCCTCCCGGGAGAGAAACTCCACGGAGAGACTGGAAACCCTCCAGATCCAGAGCTCCCTGGGGCCCGTGCCCCTGAGGTCTCTGGGCAGAATCACACTGGTAAAGACCAGGACCACCATCACCCACCAGAACTACCAGCCTACGGTGGATGTCTACGGCTACCGATCCACCATGGCCATCTCCCACATCCAGGAACAGGTGAACAGGCTCTTGAAGGGCATCCCCCTGCCCCCGGGCTACCACATCAGCCAGGAGGGAGAGAGCAAAAAGATGAAGGAGTCCTTCACCAGGCTCATCCACGCCCTGGCCTTCGCCATTATCCTCCTCTACTTCTCCCTGGTGCCCACCTTCAAATCCTGGATCCATCCCTTCACCATCATGGCCGCCATCCCCCTGGCCCTCATAGGGGCCATCTGGGGACTCCTGGTGGTGGGCCGCCATTCGTGCATGCCTGCCTTCATGGGCATGATACTCCTGGCGGGCATCGTGGTGAACAACTCCATTCTCCTCCTGGACTTCGCCGAGAAGGCCCTGGAAGGAGGGGCCAGCCTCCGGGAAGCCCTGGAAGGCGCCGTCCGGGTAAGGGTGCGCCCCATCCTCATGACGGCCTCGGCCACCATTGTGGGCATGATCCCCATCGCCGCCCAGTGGGCCGTGGGCCTGGAGAGGCTCTCTCCCCTGGCCGTGGTGGCCATTGGAGGACTCACCGTCTCCACCCTCCTCACCCTCTTTTACATCCCCCTCCTCTACAGCCTATTTCACGATGCCCGGGAGACATGGGAAAGCTTTAAAGAAAAGCTCTTCAAGAAAAGAAGGCTCCAGGGTTCCGGAAGCACCCTTCAAAACCATGGGGAGAGACTATGAATACATTTCATGATATATTGAAACATGAATGGCAAGTTTATAAGATTAGTCCGTAAACAAAACCACCAGGAGGTAAGTACCATGAAAATCTCAGAGGATATCTTGAACCAGGCCTTCTATTTCCACGGCCACAGGTGTCCCGCCATGCCCCTGGGCCTCAGGGCAGGGCTCAAGGCCATGGAGGTCCTGGGAGTGGAGAGGAGCCAGGATAAAGAGCTTTACGTCATCTCGGAAACGGGCAAGGGCCATGCCGCCGGATGCTTCCTGGACGGCATCATGTTCGCCACGGGATGCACTTACGGGAAATCCAATATCGAGAAGCGCTACTGGGACAAGATGGCCTTCACCCTCATAGACACCAAAAAGGGCAAGGCCGTGAGGGTCTCCCTGAAACCCCAGTTCTTCGCCAGGGCCCTCCAGTCCCCCTTCGTGGAGCAGAGGAAAAAGGGGGTGCCCCCCCAGGACATACCCTTCGAGATCCTCAAACCCCTCCTGGAGAACGTCCTCTCCATACCCGATGAGCAGTTCCTGGAGGTGAGTGAGGTCTTCGATTATCCCTGGGAGAAGAAGCCCGGTTGCTTCACCGCCGTGCCCTGTGCCAACTGTGGAGAGCTCACCTTCGAGAAGGCCCTGAGGGTGAAAGACGGAGAGCTGGTGTGCATCCCCTGCTCGGGATACCAGGAGTGAGAAGGGACAACCATGGAGAACCCCATAATCTGCTACTGCGCTGGCATCACCAGGGATGAGATCCGCCAGGCCGTCATGATGGGGGCCAGAAAGGAAGAAGAAGTGCGCCTCATCACGGGGAAGACCCAGCAGGGGCATTGCCAGGAGAAACATCCCCGGGGCATCTGCTGCAAGGAAGAGTTCCATAGGGAGATCACCACGGCCCTTAGGGAACTGGAGGCCATGGCCGGGCTCCTTTCCAGCTGGGGCTGAAGGTGTTAAAAGGGCCCGGTGGGCCCGCTAAAACACTAAGGAGAGTGGCAAAATGCCCCTGGATCTGGTGGCTCCTGCCATATTTTTGGTCATCTCTTTCGTCTTCTCCATGCTGGGCATGGGAGGAAGCCAGCTCTACATCCCCATCCTCTACTGGCTGGGGATGAACTTCAAGCACGAGGCCATTCCCCTGGGGCTTTTGCTCAACGTGGTCACCTCGGCCTCGGCGGCCGTCACCTACTACCGCCACGGCCTCATCAGGATCCGCCTAGCCATCCCTTTTGCCCTCACCATGATCGTTTGTGCTCCCCTGGGGGCCTTCCTAAACTTCCAGGTATCCACCAAGCTGGTCATCCTGGTCTTCGCCCTATTCACCCTGGCAGGCTCCATCCTGGCCGCCACCAACTGGAGGCCCAAGAAGAAGGTGGAATCCAAAAAGGCTGAAATCATTATGGGTATCACGGCAGGCTCCATCCTGGGTCTGGTGGTGGGCTTCGCCGGCAGAGGAGGAGGGGCCATGGTGGTTCCCATCCTCCTCATGTCGGGCCTGGAAGCCAAGGCAGCCGCAGCTACTTCCTCACTCATCGTGACGTGTGCCGCCATATCGGGACTCCTGGGGCACCTCCCGGCAGCCCACTTCTATCCCCTCCTCACCTTTCTCACCATAGCAGCGGTTCTTATAGGCTCCCAGGCAGGCTCCCGGCTTATGGCGGGCAAGATGAAACCCAGAGGGGTGCGCTACGTCTTTGCCGGGGTTCTCTTCCTGGTGGCCGTACTACTGTTGAAGGATGTGTTCAAATAAGCGGACAGGCGTTCTCATCTGGATCCTCCTATTGGCATGGACCATGCCAGCTCGGGGAGGAAGACTGGTCCTCTCCACCCAGGCGCGTTTCCGTTACGAATTCCAGGACAGGTTCAACCAGAAGTACTACGGCCAGGATCCTCCCTACAGTAAAACCCGGGATGGGTTCCTTCTGGGCAGATTTCGGTTTGGAGCAGATTGGTACCCCTCTAATCGCCTCCACCTGGCCCTGTGGATTCAGGACTCCCGGGCCTGGGACTGGGCCATGCCCGACAAGGCCTTTTACAATAAAACCCTGGACGCTTACCACAACCCGGAAAAGGACTACCTGGAGCTCTACACAACCTACATTGAAATCACCCATCCCTGGCACCTCCCCCTCTCCATAAAGGCAGGACGACAGAGGATAGCCTACGGGGACCACAGGGTCTTCGGACCCGGGCAATGGGGCAACTCGGGGCGTTACATCTGGGACGCCGTGAAGGTACGCCTGGAAAAGGGTAAGGCCTTTCTGGATCTCTTTTACGGAAGAAACATGATACACGAGGTTCGCCGTTTCTCCCTGAACCACCGCCACGACAAGAGCACCCTGGCCGCTTACGGACACCTCCCCCTCTCCATGGGCAAACACTTCACCACCATCATAGAGCCCTTCCTTTTCACCAAGGGGGACCGCCACGACAGGTTCAAAGGGGAAAGGGGAGGCGTGGGAAAGCTGAATCTCACCTATGGAGGCTTCCACTGGACAGGGCAGTGGCACGGCCTGGACTGGAACCATACCTGGATAGGCATGTGGGGCCACAGGGGACCCGATAGGGTGGCAGCCTACGCCTACCACGTGGAAAGCGGCATCCTCCCTCCCCTGCCCATCAAAACCAGGCTCTACATAGCCTACAGCTACGCCTCGGGAGACAAAAACCCGACAGACGGAAGGGACAACCGATTCGACGGGGCCTTCGGTTCCGTGGACATGGCCTACGGCAGGATGAACCTCTTCAAGTGGTCCAACCTGGAGGACACGGAAGGGGGCCTGGAGGTCTGGCCCATAAAAAACCTCCACATAAAACTGGAATGCCACCACTTCCGCCTGGCCCAGAGCAGGGACGGCTGGTCCCGCAACCCTTCCTTTTACCGGGACCCCGCGGGAAGGGCGGGAAAAGAGATGGGCCACGAGCTGGACATAGTGGCCCGGTGGCGCATATCCAAGACCCACGAAGTCCAGGCGGGTTATGGCCACTTCTGGCCAGGAGAATTTGTGAAGAAAGAGGCCCATCCCTCGGAGGCCAACTGGGTTTTTGTCCAGTACCAGATCCAGCTGAGTAGGAACATTATCCCCTAAAGGGGAGATTGCCACCCACTTTTCCCTGGGTTAGAGTAGGTCCAGTATCTTCCAGGAGCAGGGATCAGGTGAGCCAGTACATTCTGAAAATGCGAGACCTCTCCCAGGAGGAGAAACCCAGGGAGAAGCTCATAGCCCACGGCCCTGGAGTGCTCAGAAACTACGAGCTTCTGGCCATCATCCTCTCCCGGGGCACCAGGAAGGAGGGGGTCCTGGAGACGGCCCACAGAATCATGGACCAGTACCATCCCGCCTTCATGGAACAGGAGCTCACTGTGGAGAAAGTAAAGGCCCTTTACAATTTGGGCACCGTCCACGCCTGCCAGTTCATCGCCACCCTGGAGCTGGGCCGTCGCCTCTTTCAGAAGGGCAAGGAGGTCTATTTCCGTACTCCCGCCCAGGTCCATGAGTACCTCAAGGGCATGGCATACCTCACCAAGGAGCACGTGAGGGCCCTCTATCTGGATGTGAAGAACCGCCTCATCAGGGAAGAAGTGGTGAGCATGGGAAGCCTGAACTCCAGCCCCCTCCATCCCCGGGAAGTGATCCGCCCCGCCCTGTTATGCAACGCCGCCGGGATCATCCTGGCCCACAACCACCCCTCGGGAGACCCCGAGCCCAGCACCGGAGATCTGGAAATCACCGCCCGGGTGAAGGAGGCCTGTCGTCTCATGGAAATAGAGCTCCTGGACCACATCATCATCGGGGACAAAGGCTACGCCAGCCTGAGGGAAAGGGGAGTGTTGTAAAAGGGAGGCCTTTCAGGAAAACCCTCCCCCGGCAAGGCCCTAATTGAATCCTAAAGAGTGGTCACCTTGGCCACCGGTAAGACCAGGCGTTGTCCGGGATAAATGGTGGGCTTTCTCAGACCGTTGGCCACGAGAATGGTTTTGATCTTCACCCCGTAACGCCGGGATATCTCCCAAAGGGTGTCTCCCTTCTTCACCACATGGATGACCCACCTTCTTCCAATAAAACGCCTGGGGGTTCCAGGCTTCCTCTTGGACAGCCTAGTAGGCTTCCCTTTAGAAGCCCTGGCCGCTTTTTTGGTCGCTCCAGTCTTGCTTCCAACCCTCTCCAGGTGGGCTTTGGCCATCATCACTTCGGGGGAAGGAGCCTTCAACTTGCCTTTAAAGTACTCCTCAACAGCGTCGGCCAAGGCAATGGCCACCCGGGTCTGAAAGAGACCGGACTTCAACAACCTGGCCTCCCTGCGGTTAGTAATGAAGCCCACCTCCACCAGGACAGAAGGTATCCCGGGATTCTTCAACACGGTGAAGCGAGCCTTTTTCACGCCCCCCCTGGGCATGCCCGTATACCTCACCAGACTCCGTAGGGCCAGGCGGGCAAACTTTTCACTCTCCACCCGGGAATAGTTCTGGGCCAGATCCAGGAGAATATAGTTCACCTCCCGTTTCTTGGTGAACTCCACTTCCATCATGTCAGCGGTGTTCTCTATTTTGGCCAGCATGCGGGAGACGTTGTCCGTTGCCCCTCGGTTGGAGAGGGCAAAGACCATGACCCCCCTTGCCCGCCTGTTGGGAGCTGCGTTGCAGTGGATACTGATGAAGAGGTCGGCCTTGTAGTCATGGGCAATCTCCACCCTCTTTCTCAAGGGGAGATAGTAGTCTCCTTTCCTGGTGAGATAGGCTCTGTATCCGGGAGTGGTGTTGAGGAGATTGGCCAGCCTTCTGGCAATGGAGAAGACCACCCGTTTCTCCACAATACCGTTGTGGATGGCTCCAGGATCGTCTCCTCCGTGGCCCGGATCTATGACCACGATGAAGTGGCGCTCCCGCTTCTCCTTGGCGGCAGCAGCCTCTCTCTGGCGCTTCTCCTGAACCACCACCTTCTCAGGCTTCTGAACATCCACCACGTAACGGGCTGTTCTCCCCATGTAAGGTTTGAGATAAAAGAGATGGTGCTTCAGGTTCCCTTCCAGAACCAGAACCACCCGCACTCCCCCCCTCTCGGGGGCCCACCTCACTTCCCTCACCACCCCGTCACCCACCTTCTCCCTACCTCTCCCTCTCACCCTCAGTCCCTTGATGTCCACCACCACCCGGGTGGGATGATAAAGGCGAAAAACCCTGGCTTTACCGGGGCCGGTAACATCCAAGACCACCCGGGTGTGATCGGGGGCCGTCCAGTGACGCACGCCCTTGAGCCAGGACCAGCGGGCTTTAGGGGAAGCAAGAGCGGGAAGGGAGAGGAGGAGTAAACCTAAAAAGACCAGGGAGATAGGAACGAAAACTCCCCCAAGTTTGAGACCATTTCTCTCCATATGCCTTTGGCCTCCTCCACGTCTTTTGCAATTCTCTTTCCCAGCTCTTCAGGAGACGAAAATTTGACTTCACCCCTTATCCTTTTCAAAAAGAGAACACCAATTTCTTTATTATACAACTCGCCGGAAAAGTCAATTATGTGTGCCTCAACTTTAACTCTTCCGTCGTCTTCGAAAGTGGGATTAAAACCAATATTCACCACCCCAGGACGCACCATATTTTCCACTTCAACAGCCACACAGTAAACTCCATTCTTAGGGATTAACTCATTCTCTGGTTCTATGTTGGCTGTAGGAAATCCAAGAAGTCTCCCTCTTCCCACTCCTCTAACCACTTTGCCCAGCAGTTTGTAAGGCCTTCCCAGGAGTTTCATAGCCTCTTCCACCCTTCCTTCCAGGAGCATCCTTCTAACCCTGGTACTGCTCACAAGAATGCCTTTCATCACCACGGGCTCCACCACTCTGACTCGAAAACCGAACTTCTCTCCCATCCTGGAGAGAAGTGTCACGTCCCCCTTACGATCCTTACCAAACCTGTAATCCCTCCCCACAAATATCTCCCTGGCGTGAAGACCTTCTACCAGCACTTCCCTAACAAACCTCTGGGCCCGAATAGAAGCGAATGTCCTGGTGAAGCGGATGCAGAGGAAGTGATCCAATCCCATGGATTCCAACAACCTCACCTTCTCCTTAAGAGGCAGAAGCATGAGGGGAGCCTCCCGGGGCCTCAAGATCTTCAGGGGATGGGGATAAAAGGATAGGGCAACAGATGGGAGACCCAAGGCCCGGGCCCTTTCCTTCACACGCCTGAAGATCTCCTGATGGCCCAGGTGAACCCCATCGAAATTGCCTAGGGTCACCACCGAAGAGGGTAGATAGGGCCTGGGAAACTCATCATAACGAGCCAGAAGAAACCTCATGGCCCATCTTTCTACACCCAGGAAACCTGGAGGGTCAACGGCGGCGGGGGCGATTTTTATAAGGGGGCTTCCTTCCCCGGGCAACCTGGCGGTGCCAGGGTTCCAGGAAAGACCTGTCCTCCCTGAAAGCCAGAGTGTCCACCCTGAAGACTTCCAGTACGGCCTTGAAATAATCCCTCTCCATGAAACGCCTGGCTCCCCTGGACCCGGGGCCCCTGGCCACACGCCAGAGGCCGAGAAGGATCTCCCGGATACTGTGGATGAGATGAGCAGGAGTGGGCAGATCCTCCCTAAGGGTGTTGGTGACCAGGAAAATCTCCTCCATCACCTCCCCCAGAGTGAACTTAGCTCCAAAAGGGAACGCGGCCTTAACCCGAGGCAGGAAAAGGAGGGAGAAGAACTGAGCCGGGGCATAGAGCCCCTCCCTATTCAGAGCACCATCAGCCCTGACCAAAAGGGTGACCACATCCTGGAGGTGGGGAAGGATCACCTCGCTGGCCCGGGGAAAGAGATGCCCCAACATGCCCAGATCGGCCATGAGTCTCACAGCCCTCCCCGAGGCTCCGCTGAGGAGGATCCCCAGCACCTCCTCCCTCAAACGGTCCTGGGAGGCTTGGGATATCCTCCACCCCTCTTCCCTTATGGCCTCCTCCACCTCGGGATGAAGGGAGAAGCCCAGGCGGCTGGCAAACTCCACAGCCCTAGTCATTCTCACAGGGTCCTCGGCAAACCTCACCCGAGGGTCTCCTATGGACCTGATGACCCTACTCTGGAGGTCCTCCCATCCCCCTACATAATCTATGACGGTGAAATCCTGGGGATTATAGAACAAGGCGTTGATGGTGAAATCCCTGCGCATGACATCTTGATGGGGAGACCCATAGAGGTTATTCACCGTCCTTGGATCCTCCATCTCCTCTAACTCGTGGGGCTCGGGAGCCCTCCTGAAGGTAGAAACCTCCACTATCCTTCCCCCTTTAAAGTAGACATGGACCAACCGGAACCGCTTCCCAATGATGCGGCTGTTGTTGAAGAGTTTCCGTACCTCTTCAGGGGAAGCATCAGTAGCAACATCGAAGTCCTTGGGTCTCCTACCCAGCAGCAGATCCCTCACACCGCCTCCCACCAGATAGGCCGTGTAGCCGAACTTGGCGAGGCGCCTGATCACCTTCAGAGCCTCGGGCCATACCTCCTTTCGTGACAGGGAATGCTGGGCACGGGGAATGATCCTGGGGTAGGGAACCCAGGGTTGTGCCTGGATATGCTGGGCCTTTCTGTCAGTCATGGCAGGGAAGGGAGGGCACTAACCTCTCCCGAATCCACCATGGAAGAAGGACTACAAGAGAGGGGTCCCTCAGAAGCAAGGACCCCCCATCTCTCCAATAATTCCTGACGAGTTGCTCTGAACTCTACCAACGGGTCTCCACCGAAGCCCCTACTCCTCCACGGCGATGGCCTCTACAGGACAGGACTCAGCTGCCTCCTTGGCGCAATCGAGAAGATCCCCATCCACCTCCTCCACCTTCACCTGGGCCACGTCATCCTCCAGCTCAAACACATCGGGACACATATCCGAGCAGACACCGCAGCCAGTGCAGAGATCCTCATCCACTTTAACTACTGCCATGGTCCACCTCCCTGGGTTGTAATGATCACTCCCGTTAAGGGTTATTAGCCAAAGCCCCCTACAAATCAAGAGCAGAGGCCACCAATTTCCTGAAAAATTCTCCCCGCTCCTTATAAGACGAGAACTCATCAAAGCTGGCACACCCGGGAGAGAGGAGAACGGCGTCCCTCTCCCGGGCAACATCCAGGGCCAGGGAAAGGGCCCCCTCCAATCCCTGGGCCAAAAAGAGGGGCACCCCTGTATCTCCCAGGTCCCTGGCTATCTCTCCGGCGGCCTCCCCAAAGACCACCAATGCCTTCACCCTATCCATCACAGCCCTTCTAAGGGAGCGGAAAGAGAAACCCTTGTTCCTGCCTCCCATGAGGAGCACCACAGGACCCTCTATCATGGAGAGGGCCCGGGCCACCGCCGGAGGGTTGGTGGCTTTGGAATCGTCATAAAAACGGATCCCTCCCCTGACATCCACAAGTTCCAAACGATGGGGAGGAAGCCTGTAACCCTCCAGGGCAGGAACCATCTCTTCAAGGGAAGGCCCCACCAGTCTCCCCAGGGCCAGGGCCGCCAGTACATTGTCCAATTGGAGACGGGCCCAGGCAGGCAAAGAATCCAGGGATAGAGACTCTTCTCCCTTCTCATCCCGCCAGAGGAGGGAACCACCCGCCACCCCCAACCCCCTCTCCACAGAGCCCAACCGGGAGAACCCATAGATCCTGCCTTCCATGGAAGAAAGAGAACCCTGAAGGAAAGGGTCATCCGCACTCACCACCAATGCGTCATCAGGACCCTGACGAGCCGCCAGTCTCAGCTTCAAGGACAGATACTCCTCCAGGGAGCCATGTCTGTCCAGGTGGTCTTCACCCAGATTCAGCAAGGCCCCTATGGAGGGCCTAAACTCCTTCACCCACTCCAGCTGAAAACTGCTCACCTCCAGGATCACCCACTGGACACTAGTCTCCTCCAACACCAGTCGAGAGAGGGGTGTGCCGATGTTTCCCCCCACCCAAACCCTGTAACCCAGTCTCTCCAAAAGGTGGCCCACCAGTGAGGTGACCGTGGTTTTACCATTGGTCCCCGTTATGGCCATCACCGGAGTCTCCAGATGACCGAAAGCCAGCTCCAGCTCCCCCACTACCTCCACTCCTTTATCCCGGGCCTGGATCAGAAGGGGATGGGAAGCTGGCACCCCCGGGCTCACCACCACCCGAGACACCTCGGGGGGCAGGGGAAACCTGGCCCCCAGCCGGGCCTCAAAGGAAAGACCCAGTCCCCGGGCCCTCTCGGCCAGGTCCAGGGCACGATCCTGGACTCCAAAAGACTCGTCCATAACCATGAGGCCCTGGCCCAGAACCTCCAAGACCAAACGGGAAGCCCAGTATCCCGACTCCCCCAGTCCCAGAACCAGGGTAATCCCCACCTTCTCACCTCAGTTTCAGAGTGGAGAGGGCCACCAGGGCAAAGATGAGGGAAATGATCCAGAAGCGCACAATGATCTTGGGCTCAGGGAGCCCCTTTTGCTCGAAGTGGTGATGGATGGGGGCCATGCGAAAGATCCTCTTGCCCCCCGTCATCTTGAAGTAGCCCACCTGGAGGATGACCGAGAGGGTCTCAATAACAAAGATGCCCCCCACGATGACCAGGAGAAGCTCATGCTTGGTCATGAGGGCAACAGTACCCAGGGTGCCCCCCAGGGAGAGGGACCCCGTATCCCCCATGAACATCTGGGCGGGATAAGAGTTGAACCACAGGAATCCAAGGCTGGCACCCACCAGGGCCCCGCAGAAAACGGCCAGCTCCCCTGCCCCGGGTACGTAAAAGATGTTGAGGTAGTGGGCAAACCGGGCATGCCCCACCAGGTAGGCGATGGCGGTATAGGTGGCAAAGCAGATAGTGGCAGGCACAATGGCCAATCCATCCATGCCGTCCGTGAGATTCACGGCGTTGGATGTCCCCACAATCACCAGGAGGGCAAAAGGGATGTAGAAGAGGCCCAGATGGGGTGAAACCCTCTTGAAGAAAGGCACCAGCAGGTCCGTAGAGTGAACCCCCAGCTCTTCGTAAAGGAGAAAGGCCAGGGTAAAGGCCAGGACAACCTGGAGGAGAAACTTCCTCCTGGCCCCTATGCCCTTGGGATGACCCAGTTTCACCTTCAAGAAGTCGTCCCAGAACCCTATGGCTCCGTAGCCCACCAGCGAAAGAAGGGCTATCCATACCAGACGGGATCCCAGATTGGCCCACAAGAGGGTAGAAAAGACCACGGAGAGAATAATGAGGATCCCGCCCATGGTGGGAGTACCCCTCTTCTTAAAGTGCTGGGCAGGTCCGTCCTCCCTGATCACCTGGCCCACCCGGTACTCCCTGAGCTTCCTGATGATCCAGGGTCCCAGTATCAGGGAGATAACCAGCGCCGTGATGGTGGCGTAGATGGTCCTGAAGGTGATGTACCTGAAGACGTTGAAGGGGAAAAAGTATACGTGAAGATCGTAGAGGAACTTCCAGAGCATCACTCCACCCCCAACAGCCCCAGGACCTTCTCCATGGCCATCCCCCGAGAACCCTTCACCAGAAGGGAGTCTCCCTCTTTCAGCATGGTCTCCAGGAAACGAGCCGCCTCCTCATGGCTGGTGAAGGTCTGGGCTACTCCTCCCGCCTCCATCACCCCCCTGGCCACCTCCCGGGCCTCTTCTCCCAGGGTGCCCACCCAGTCCATTCCCAGGGCCACGGCCTCCCTCCCCACCCATCGGTGCCAGTAGGGGGCCTCATCCCCCAGCTCCAGCATGGAACCCAGAAGGGCCAGCCTCCTCCTGGCAGGCAGGGAGACCAAAGTCTTCAAAGCCCACCAGGTGGAGTCGGGGTTGGCATTGTAGGCATCATCCAGGATGAGTATTCCCTGCCACCTTCGCAGGGTCATCCTCCTCTTAGGGCCTTGAAAATCCTCCAGGGCCCGGGCCATATCCTCCAGGGTGAGACCCATCTTCCAGGCCACGGCCACAGCGGCCACAGCGTTGTAGACGTGGTGGATGCCGGGCATGGGAATGGCCATCTCCTGGACCTCATCCTCCACCTGGACGGTGAAAAGGGTCCACCATCGTCCATCCCTCTCTTCCACCCGTAGAGACTGGCCCCTCACATCTCCCCCCTCCAGACCAAAGGAACAGACCCGGGGAAAGGAGGCGGCCAACTGGCGGCACGAGGGATCATCGGCGTTATAGACAAGTACTCCGTCCCTCCTGATACCCTCCAAGAGCTCGGCTTTAGCCCTTCTAACCCCTTCTATACCCCCCAGAGGGCCCAGATGGGCTCTGCCTATGTTTGTTATCACACCTATGTGGGGCCGGGCGATGGATGCCAGACGGGCAATCTCTCCAGGAGCGTTGGTGCCCATCTCCAGGACAGCCACCTGGGCATGGGGCGACATGTTGGCCACAGTGTAGGGTAAGCCCACCAGGTTGTTGTAGTTTCCCACGGTCCTGTGGACCCTGAAATGCCTCTCCAGCAGGGCAGCCACCATCTCTTTGGTGGTGGTCTTGCCACTGGAACCCGTCACGGCCACCACCGTGGGGCTCCAGCGGTCCAAAAGAAATGAAGCCAGTCCCTGAAAGGCCTCTAGGGTATCGGCCACCACGATGGAAGGGGTCTCCATAGCCTTTGCCACCAGGGCCATAGGACTACCCTTCCTCCAAGCCTCCTCCACATAGTCGTGGCCATCATGGCGATCCCCCCTAAGGGCCACAAAGAGCCTCTCCCTACACCCCTCCCGACTGTCTATAGAAACCCCCTGGTAGAGCAGGTCCAGGAAAGAGGGAGGACCCACGTAGCTCCACCTCATTTCCTTCACCAAGTCTCCCAGAGTCAGCGCCATCCCAGGTCCTCCAATGCTTCCTGGGCCACCCTCCTGTCGCTGAAAGGAAAGATCTCGTCGCCTATTATCTGATAGTCCTCGTGGCCCTTTCCCGCTATGAGAACCACGTCC
The DNA here is from genome assembly GCA_027020915.1 of bacterium. Taxonomy (GTDB): domain Bacteria; phylum Thermosulfidibacterota; class Thermosulfidibacteria; order Thermosulfidibacterales; family B14-G1; genus B14-G1. The sequence continues at coordinate 4,888 of JALUVF010000004.1, read as the reverse complement.
CCGGGCTGTCGGTCCTCCAGGGCCAGGCGTATGGCCCTTCTCCTGTCGGGTTCCACCAAGGCATCCCCTCCCACCCCCTGGAGGATATCTTCGATGATGGCCATGGGATCCTCGCTCCGGGGGTTGTCTGAAGTGACCACCACCACATCGGCCAGCTCCGAGGCCACGGCACCCATGAGAGGCCTCTTCCCTCTATCCCTGTCACCACCGCAACCGAACACCACCACCAACCTTCCCCGGGTAACAGGCCTCAAGGCCTCCAGAACCACCCTCAGGGCATGGGGTGTGTGGGCATAGTCCACAAAGACCCCCACCCCCCTCTGGTTCTCCACCCGCTCCAGGCGCCCTTCCACCCCTTTGAAGCTTCCCAGATGTTCCCCTATCTCCCGGGGCTCCAGCCCCAGGACAGAGAGGACCCCCCAGGCCGCCAGAAGGTTTAGAGCGTTGTGCTTTCCTACCAAGGGGGACTCCAACCGGAATCTGCCCCTGGGCTCCGTCACTTCCATGGTCAGGCCATCCACTCCCCAAGCCTCCACCCTTCCCCTGAAAGGGGCCTCTCCATCCAGGGAATAGGCCATGGCTCCATGGTCCAGCTCCAGGAGAAGTCTCTTCCCGTAGGGATCGTCTATATTCACTACGGAGGGGCCTGCCGTGTGGTGGGTGAAGAGGTTCTTCTTGGCCCAATAGTAGTGCTCCATGGTCCGGTGGAAGTCCAGGTGATCCCGAGAGAGATTGGTGAAAGCGGAGACATGAAACTGGAGTCCCTCCACCCTCCCCAGGGCCAGGGCGTGGGAAGAGACCTCCATGACCACATGGGTCACTCCCCGGGCCAAGGCCTCCCTGAAGAGGGGCCATAGAACCAAAGGGGGAGGGGTGGTCCTCTCGGCCTTCATGACTCTCCCCCCCACCTTGTAAGCCACCGTACCCACCAGAAGCACCTTACCGCCCACGGCCTCCAACCCATGGGTGATGAGATGGGTGACGGTGGTCTTGCCATTGGTTCCCGTTACACCCACCAGGGTAAGGGACTCATGGGGCCTGCCGTAAAAGTTTCTGGCCAGATAGGGTAGGATCTTGCGGGTGTCTTTCACCTTCACCTGGGGAAGGGGAAGATCCAGATCCTCTTCCACCACCAGAACCCCGGCCCCCTTTTCCATGGCCTGAGGGGCATAGAGATGGCCATCGGTGGTGAGCCCCCTCACGCAGACAAAGAGATAGCCCTCTTTCACCTCCCGAGAGTCCTCGGCTATCCCCGTTATCTCCAGGTTCTCCAGCTGCCCAGGGAGGGAAACGTCCAGACCGTGAAAGACCTCCCCCAGCTTCATATCAGTCTGTCTCTCGTATCAGAGATGGAAACACCCGGCGCATGGCACGCCTTCAACCCCTAACGCTTCTCAAAGACACGGAGCTTACCGCTCCTGGACCTGATGTTCCTCTCCACCTCTTCGGCAGATGGGGTGACGGGTTTCTTGGTGATCACCTCTCCCAACCCTCTCTTCTCCCACTCCCGAAAGGCCCGCTTCACTATGCCGTCCTCCAAAGAGTGGAAAGAGATGACCAAGAACCTGCCCTTAGGTCTCAAGAGCTCCAGCCCCTCCTCCAATCCCCGCTCCAGCTCCTCCAGTTCCCTGTTCACCTCGATCCTCAGGGCCTGGAATACCCTGGTGGCGGGATGGATCTTCTTGGGATGGAACTTCTTAGGTATGGACCACTCCACCACCTGGGCCAAGGCCGTGGTGGTAGTGATGGCAAACTTCCTCCTGGTGTCCACGATATTCCGGGCGATCTTCTTGGCCCACCGCTCCTCTCCATACTCCCTAAAGATCCTCTCCAGATCCCCCTGGGAATAGGTGTTCACCACTTGAGCCGCCGTCAACTCCTGGCTCCTGTCCATTCTCATGTCCAGGGGCTCCTCCTTCTGGAACGAGAACCCCCTACCCTCCCCTTCCAGTTGAAGGGAGGAGAGACCCAGGTCCAGAAGAAAGGCGTCCATTCCATCCAGATTCAACTCCTCCAGCACCTCTCCCACCTGGCTATACAGACCGTGGAACACTTCTATGCGATCCTCGAAGGACGCCAGATACTGGAGGGCGACATCCAGGGCCTCCTCGTCCCGGTCTATACCCACGTACAGTCTGGGCTCCAGATTCTCCAGGATGGCTCGGGCGTGGCCTCCACCTCCCAGGGTCCCGTCCACAAAAACCCCCCCTCTACACGGCTCCAGATAGTGGAGGACCTCATCAACCATCACGGGAACGTGTAAAAGGGTCTCCTTCTCCCTTTCCTCTCTCGTCTCCATGGAGTACTTTAATAAACCAAAACCGCGCCAGGAGCAAATGGCATGGATAAAGGCCCCATAGACGTGGTGGCAGGGGTGATATTCCACAGAGACCGCCTCCTCCTCCACCAGAGAAAGAAGGGAGACGCCCTGGAAGGCACCTGGGAGTTTCCCGGAGGTAAAATTGAAGCAGGAGAGAACCCCGGGATGGCCCTGAAACGGGAGATCATGGAAGAGATGGGCCTCAAGATAACCGTCAGGGAGAGGCTGGGGGAAGTGATCCACAGGTACCCCCATATCCATATACGCCTGGTGGCCTACAGAGCCCTGGCCTCCCAGGGAGAGGTGGAGAGTCGGGAAGGGAAGTGCTGCTGGGTTCACCCCCGGGATGTGGAGAAGTTCCAGCTCTCACCAGCCGACCAAAGGCTCTGGCAACTGATTAAAGATGCCCTGGCAACAGAATAGGGGCCACTACATCCTGGTCTTGGATCTGGACCGGAGGGTCCGTGTCACAGTGGGGCGGCTGGGCACCTTCACTTTCGATCCCGGCCTCTACTGTTACGTGGGAAGGAGCAAAACCCACCTGAGACAGCGCCTGGCCCGTCACAGCCGCAAAGAGAAGACCACCCGCTGGCATATCGACCATCTCCTGCCCCACACCTCCATAAGAGTCATCCTCCTCTTCCCCTTGGAAGGGCTCACAGAATGCATCCTGGCTCAGAGTCTCGCCAGGCAGGGCGGCATCCCCTTTCCCACCGGGTTTGGGGCTTCCGATTGCTCATGTCCCGGTCACCTCATTCTCCTCTCTCCAGGGAAGTTGACGGAGAATCCCCGCCTGAATAAAGTGAGACTGAACCAGATTTTGGAATGGCTAAAACCCACGGGAGGAGAGCAAAGGTGGATTTCAGTTTCAGCGAGAGGGAAGAGCTCCTGCGCAAATCCGTAGCAGAGTTTGCCCAGAGGGAGATCGCTCCTCTGGTGGAGAAGATGGAGGCCCAGGGCGGTTTCGCCCCCGAGCTCATCCCCAGGCTGGGTGAGATGGGCATTCTGGGTATCATCACCCCGCCCGAGTACGGGGGTAACGGCATGGGCCACGTGGCCAAGACCATAGCCGTGGAGGAGATCTCCAGGGTGTGTCCAGGGGTGGGTCTCACCCTGGAAGGCCACTATGTCTGCACCTACCTCATCCAGACCTTCGGCTCCCAGGCTCAGAAAGAAAAATACCTGCCCCGGCTCACCTCGGGGGAGACCCTGGGCTCCCTGGCAGTGACGGAGCCCAGCGGAGGCTCCGACGTGGCGGGCATCCAGACCACGGCCCGCCTGGAGGAGGATCACTACATCCTCAACGGCAGGAAGTGCTTCATATCCAACTCCCACGTGGCCTCCATTCACGCCACTTTAGCCCGCACGGGGGAGGGTCCCAAGGACTTTGCCGTCTTCATCGTGGAGAACACCTTTCCGGGTTTCTCCCTGGGCCGTAAGGAGAACAAGATGGGCCTCAGGGGGGCCACCACGGGAGAGATCATCCTGGACAACTGCCGGGTGCCCGGCGAAAACTTGGTGGGTAAGGTGGGAGACGGGATAAAGCAGGTCCTGGCCACCATCAACCAGGCCGCCCGTCCCACCATGGCCGCTGTGGCCGTGGGCATCTGCTACGCCGCCTTGGCCGAGGCCGCCAGGTTTGCCCGGGAGAGGGTTCTCTACGGCAAACCCATCTCCAACCTTCAGGCCATCCAGTTCCTCCTGGCCGACATCTACGCCCAGGCCGAGGCAGCCCGTCTCCTCACTTACCGGGCCGCCACCCTCCTGGACCAGGGGAAGCCCGCCGACATAGAGGCCACCATGGCCAAGTATGTGGCCTGCGAGGCCGCCTTCCAGTGTGCCCGGTGGTCCGCCGACATCCACGGCGGCTACAGCTGCATAAAGGAATATCCCATAGAGAGACTCTTCAGGGACGCCTGGGTCACCATCCCCTCCTCAGGGACGGCCCAGGTGGCCAAGGTGGTCCTGGGTAGATACGCCGCCAAGAACTTCTAGAGAAAGAACTCCAGGGGCCTCTAAGGAGCCCTTGGAGTTCCCACAAACGCCCCTTAAGCCAGGCCCAGAAACCTCACAGGGTTTTCAGAAAGGACCTTCTCCACCACCTGGGGCTTCAAACCCTGGTGGGCCCTGAGCTCGGATATGATGCGTTTCCTGCTCACCAGGGGAAAGTCGGAACCAAAGAGGACCTTATCCTTCAGTGGACCGTTCATGTACTTTATGAGCTCCTGGGGGTAGTGCTTGGGAGCCCAGCCCGCTATGTTGAGATAGAGGTTCTCGTGCCTCATGGCCAGGGCAATGGCGTCCCCCACCCAGGGCCATCCAAAGTGGGCCGCTACAATCTTCAGATTTGGGAAATCCACGGCCACGTCGTCCAGGTCCAGGGGATGGCAGTACCTGAGCCGGGTCTTGGCGTGGTACTGGGTCCCCGTGTGGAAAATAACGGGTATGCCCAAGTCCTGGGCCAGCTCGTAGATGGGATAAAAGAGGGGATCGTTGGTCCTCAGCTCGTTGAGATGGGGAATGAACTTGAGCCCCCTGAGCCCCAGCTCCTTGACGGCGTACTCCAGC
>JALUVF010000003.1 GCA_027020915.1 bacterium | reverse complement strand
CTAACATCGAGGCAGGCCGGGTCTTCAAGAGGGATGAAGAGGTGGTCTGGCGTTGCAGGAACTGCGGCTACATCCACGTGGGCACCGAGGCTCCCGAAGAGTGCCCCGCTTGCGCCCACCCCCAGGCCCACTTCGAGCTCCTGGCAGAGAACTGGTAAACAACAAGGGGCTGCCTTTTTGGCAGCCCCTTGAAAGCCCCACCGCCTAAAGCCCCACCGCCTTCTGAATAGCCTACCCTAGATCCGCCAGAGGAACAATTGACAACGCACATCCAATACACATGATACACATAGGATGCACATAAAACTGAAAGGGTGTAAGGTTATGAGGACCAATATCGTTATTGACGACGAGTTGCTCAAAGAGGCCTTCTCCCTCAGCGATGCCAAGACCAAAAAGGAGCTGATTCACGAAGCCCTGAGACTACTCATTAAAGTCAAAAAGCGCAAAGACCTGACCGAACTCGCCGGGGCCATTACCTTCCACGAGGGGTACGACCACAAAAGACTGAGAAGGACGCGAGGGTGATCCTGGTAGACACCTCAGTCTGGATAAATGTCCTGAGAGACAGAACAGGAGAAGTGGTAGAGACCTTCCGCAGAATCGTGGGAGATGATCTCTATATCCTCACCAGGTTCACCCAATTAGAGCCCCTCCAGGGAGCAAAAGACCACTACGAATGGAGAAAACTGGAAGAATACCTGGATACCCAGATTTACCTGGAAACCACAGAAAGAACATGGGTAGAAGCAGCCAGAATCCACTACGACCTCAGAAGGAAAGGGATAACCATCAACAACCCCATAGACTGCTGCATAGCCCAAATTGGCCATTGAAAATGGGGTTACTTTGCTCCACAAAGACCAGGACTTCGAAAAAATAAAAAATCAGGCTCCTAAAGGCCCTACGCTTTGCCTAAGGGCACTCTCCTTTCGTGGCCCTCCCCTTTGCCGGTTTCCGGCAAAGGGGAGGACATCCTACAGCCCCTTCCGAAAATCAGGCCCAAATCAGCTTTTCGCCCCTCTCTCAATAAAGAGGCAAGCTGGAAAAGCCCATGCCCGTTACCCCCAAAATTGCCAAGTCAAAGACCCGCCCCAAAGACTTCCGAGAGCATACGCACTATAACGCGTCCCCGTCAGACACAAAGGGTGGCAGCGGGAAAAAGTCACCGTCACCACCTCAAAGGAACAAAAGGGGAAAAATCCCAGAAGGCTATCTACCGTAAGCCCTCATCTCCTGGTCCACGGGGTAATCAGGAACAATATGTACTCCATCGTAGTACACCTTAACATGAGCCACAATATTCCCATCTACGGCAAGGGGAACCACCCAACAAGCCTCTGGCTCTCTATACTCCGCTCCATTCAACACCAGGAGCCTGGTCATTATACCAGGCAGATCCCGCTTGATCTGTTCTATAGAGACGGTGGCATTGTACACCCTGATTCGGTATCCTTTAGGCAAAAGGGCTCCATCCACAGGACTAAACTCAAGGGCCCCCACGGCCACTCCCCGGTACAGGATGGCCGCCTTCACCACCACTTCACCGGCAGGGGCCTTCATGATCCACACAGGACCCGGCGTGAATAGGGTTCTGGCAGCCTTGGCAGTCTCCACTGCCTGGGGAGCCTTTTTAAGAAAGTCTGGAGGCAAAGTGGCCGGGGGAACAGGAGGTCCGCCAGGGGGAGGAGGAGCCGTCCCAGGAGGACCAGGGGGAGGCGGGGGTTGTTGGACAGAAGGAGCCGCCTGAGCTACCCTCTCTCCCTGCCCCAAAATGGGTGGAGCTTGCTGTGCTGTCGCCATAACTGCACCTCCTAAAAGAAATATTCCCAATACCCAAAAGGCTAGTCTCCTCATAACTCACTCCTCCTTTCGTTCCACCAACTCTCTCAATACCCTCTCCAACCGGGCCACTGCCCTATCCAAAGAATCCAGCCTGTCCCTGATTTCCCGGAGCTCTCCTTCTCCATCGCTTCTGAAAAAGTTTTTTCCTCTGGTGGTCAAAACTCCAGCGAACATAAGGACAAAAAGCACCCCAAGAAGAAGTACCAGAATCCACCCTACCCATGGACCCATACCAGGCCCCATGAGAGGGGGCGTACCTGGCCCGGGTGGAGGACCGCATCCGACCAACCACAGGAGCGACAAAGACCACAGAAAACTTCTCATCTCCAACCTCCCGGAGGGACATTCGTCCACTTCACCCCTCTACCATGAAGATAAAAACGGAGGCTGAAGAAAGTTTAAAGAAAACCTTAAGAAAAGATTAAAATTGACCTTTTGGAAAATAGAGAAAGAATCGGGTGCCCCTCCTAGGAGTGCTTTTCACCTCCACCCTACCTCCATGGGCCTCCACCATGGCCTTTACCAGGGTGAGACCCAATCCGGTTCCTCCCTTCCCACTACCAGCTTCTCCCTGGTAGAAAGGCTCAAAGATGTGAGGAAAATCCTGGGGTGATATGCCTTCCCCTTCGTCGGCTACCCAGATCTTCACCTCTTCCCCTTCAATACCCCAACCCACGGCGATCTCCTGGCCTCTTTTGGTATGCCGCACAGCGTTGTCCAGAAGGTTGTAAAGGATCTGCTCCAGCATCCTCGTATCCGCTCGGAGCACCACAGGAGGCCCTTCCCTCAAGATCAGCCTCCTCTCCTTGGCCAATATGGACGCCTTCACCACGAAAGAAGAAAAGAACTCCTTTAAATCCACTTCCTCCTTGTTTACATGGGCCGAGAGATCAAGCCTGGACAGATCCAACAGCTCTTCACAAAGGCGAGAGAGCCCCAGAGCCTCTTTGTACATATTTTGAATAAGTTTAGTGGCAGTGGTGGGATCGTCCTGGACACCCCTCATGAGTATCTCCAGGGAACCCAAAATCACCGTGACAGGAGTCCGAAGCTCGTGAGCCGCCTTGGCCACAAACCTTTTCTGGGCTTCAAAAGAGGTCTCTATCCGATCCACCATGTCGTTGAAAGCCCGAGCCAGTTCCCCTATTTCGTCTTCCCTTTTGGGAAGGTCCACCCTCTGGCTAAGGTTTCCCCCTGCTATGGCTCTACAAGTGGCCACCATACGGGTAAGATCCTTCAGTGAAGAGGTTGTGAGGATAAAGACCAATCCGCACCCAATAAGCAAGGCCCACCCAATCCCCAATAAAAGCACCAGTCTCTGACGGAAAAGGACCTTGTCCACAGGGGCCAAATACACGCCCAGTTGCACTGCGCCCAGTATCTCCCTACCCCCGGGGGTACTCCTGAGGGGCACGTAAAGCACCAGAAGGTGGTGTCCTTTCACCCAGGCGGTATAACTTACCTCGTTCTCCCCCGCCAGGGCCCTGGAATAATATTCGGGAACGGGCGAAGGGGCAGGCGGTTCCTCGGGCAACCTCTTGCCTACCGCCAACACCTTACCGTGGCTGTCCAACACCAGGGCCACCGTGTCCCTGGAAGTGAGATCCCGAGCAAGAAAAGGAGCTATCCTGGCAAGGTTCACCGACCCCCGACCTTTCCCCTTCTGGCCCCATAAAGGGGGCATAAACTCACCAGGATAAAGCCAGTGTTCTATCACAGGTTTGGCCTGGGCCCTAATGCGCCTGGCAGTGGAATCCAGGAGAAACCGTCTGGTGTCCAAGTAGAGTCCCCCTCCCAGCACACATAAGATGACGGCAAGAAGCACCCCGTACAACAGGGCCAGCCTGGTTCTGAGGGAGAGCCTATGCCAGGGTGAGCTCTTCATTCTTTGGGATAAAAAGCATATCCTACACCGTAGACGGTCCTAATCAAACGAGGCGGTCTGTCTCCCAGCTTGCTTCTCAAGTGACTCACGTGGACATCCACCACATTGGTGTCTCCCACATACTCGTATCCCCAAATTCTGTTGAGAAGCGTCTCTCTGGTGAACACCCGCCTGGGATGCCTCATGAACAATTCCAACAAAGAGAACTCCGTAGGCGTAAGACGAATAATTTCATCCCCTTTCTTCACCTCTCTGGTCACCACGTTGAGGACCAGATCGCCGGCCGAAAGCACCACTGCCTCTCCCTTCCTACCACTCCTCCTCAACAGGGCCCTCACCCTGGCCAACAGCTCGTCGAAGCTGAAAGGCTTGGTGAGATAATCATCGGCCCCCAGGTTTAAACCCTTCACCCGGTCCTCAATCTCCTTTTTAGCGGTAAGCATGAGGATGGGCACATCCAGCCCCCTAGCCCTGATGCGCTCACACACCTTGAAACCGTCCATATCAGGAAGCATGATGTCCAGCACCACCAAATCTGCATGGTCCCTATCCAAAAAGTCCAAAGCCGCCCTGCCTCCAGGAACCACCTCCACCCGGAAGCCTTCGTAGAAAAATCCCACCCTGAGCATATCCGCTATTGGTTCCTCGTCCTCCACCAATAGGAGGGTGACTTCCCGATCCCCTTTCACCCCTTTGACCATGCTCCCTCCCTTTCCAAAACTTACGCCCAGCACCAGGCCCTGGTCAAACTCGGCTCTTGATCAGCAAGGGAGAAAGGAAAGTTCAAAACCCTTCAAAAGGAAAAACAGGGGAAGAACGAGCCTAAAAAGCACTAAAAACGGAAAAGAACCTGCTCACGGCCTTTCTAGGAGACGGCCGACCAGGAGAAGGAACACGCCAAGAGGCTCTTCAAGTTCCTGGAAGGGGGCGAGGTGGAGATTACGGCCGCCTTCCCCGCCGGGGTTATCGGCACCACCCTGGAAAACCTCAGGGCAGCGGCCGATGGAGAGAATTACGAACACAGCACC
>JALUVF010000002.1 GCA_027020915.1 bacterium | reverse complement strand
AGTTCGCCAGGACCATGGCCCGGGTTCTGGATGCCGTTGCCTTCACCAACATTTACGAGGCCCTTTTCAACTCCTCTTTTACCGCCCACATCCTGGGGGGCTGTTGCATGGGAAAGGTGGTGGACGAGGAATTTAAGCTTATGGGATATAACGACTTTTTTGTGGTGGACGCCAGCGTTATCCCGGCCAATCTGGGGGTGAATCCCTCTCTCACCATCACTGCCCTGGCCGAGTACGCCATGGAAAAGATACCCTTTCAAAAAGGCTTTGGTCGTGGTAGAGTATTGCCCGACCAGGAGTAGGCGATCTTTGAAACAGGGTGGAGACATTTTAATTGTCTATCAGAAGTGAGTGAAGGCTCATTCATTATTTGTAAAAACTTCTTGGAGGGTTGGAGAATGAGAAGAAAAGGCTCTTTGATTCTCTTGTTGGTGTTTTGTTTTGGCCTCTCCTCGGCTGCCTGGGGACAGGATTCCCCCCGGGATCTCTACGGAAAGGCCCTCAAGGCGTGGCAGGGGGTGAGGGACTATACCTGTGTCATGGAGTCTTACAACCGCCTGGGGGACAAGGAGGAGTACAAGACCTACCAGTACTGGTACCTCAAGCCGGGCTATATTCGCATGAAGGTGATAAAGGGCAAGGGAAAGGGAGGGGAGGCCTACTATGATCCCAAGCTCAATAAGGTGAGGGGTCACAAGGGAGGATTCTTCTCCTTCATTAAACTCACCCTCAAGCCCACCGATAAGAGGGTTACCTCTATCAGAGGGGTGAGGATTGATCAGACCACCTTTGGTTATATCCTCTCCCAGCTCAAGTCCTATATGGAAAGGGGGCAGTGCAAGGTCATAGAGGACCAGGGAATGAAAGGCCTGGAGTGTAGTGCCGCCGACAGGGCCTACCACGGTGATATCTGGCGGGAGAAGGTCCTTTTGGACGAAAAGAGCTTCATGCCCGTGGTATGGGAGAGGTATGGTAAGGACGGGACCCTGCTTTACAAGCTGGTTTGCAAGGATGTGAAGCTCAACTCGGGCCTCACCCTCAAGGATGTGGCCCACGGCATGGAGTTCAAGGAGAAGTGATCATGGCGGAGGTGGTGGAGAGACCCTGGGTAAAGTCTTACCCCAAAGAGGTGCCCCTGAGCCTGGACTATCCCGAGGTGGGCGCCTTCTACCTGCTGGAGAGGGGAGTCCAGGTAGCCGGGAGCAGGGACGCCCTGGTGTTCTTCGGTAAGCGGACCTCTTACCAGGAGCTCTACAGGGCCACCCTGTCGCTGGCCGCGTCTTTGCAGCGTATAGGGGTGGAGAAGGGCACCAGGGTGGCCTTGCTTTTGCCCAATTGCCCCGTTTACCCCATGGCCTACTATGCCCTTCTGAAGATCGGGGCTATAGTGGTCCAGCTCAATCCCATGTATACCCCTTACGAACTCAACCAGCTCCTGGAGGATTCAGGGGCCCAGATTGCCATCACCCTGGACATCCTCGCCGTCAAGTTCCAGGAGGCCCTGGAGAGAGGGTTGGTGGATAGGCTCATCGTGGCCAGGATGAAAGAGTTCCTCCCCTTTCCCCTCAACCTTCTCTTCCCTTTGAAAGTGAGGAAGGAGCCCAGGCTTGATAGCTCCCGATACGGGGAGAGGGTGATGGACTTTGCGCCCCTCGTTGGGTCTCCCCAGAGGCCCACTCCTGTGGAGGTGGACCCGGACGAGGATGTGGCCGTATTCCAGTACACGGGGGGCACCACGGGCATCTCCAAAGCGGCCATGCTCACCCATTCCAATCTGGTGGCCAACACCGTCCAGACCAGGGCCTGGACTTACAAATCCAAGGATGCCCGGGAAGTGGTCATGTGCGTCCTGCCCTTCTTCCATGTCTATGGCATGACGGCGGCCATGAACGTGGGCTTCTACATGGGGTCCACTCTGATTCTGGTGCCTCGGTTCGATGTGAAGGAGGTGGTGAAACTCATAGGGAAATACAAAGTCACCATGTTTCCCGGGGTGCCCACCATCTATGTGGCCATAAACCAGTACGCCGCCCAGCATAAGGTGGATCTTTCCTCGGTAGAGGTGTGCATCAGCGGCGGTGCTCCCTTGCCCGTGGAGGTGGCCCAGGAGTTCGAGCGTATCACTGGGGGCAAGGTGGTGGAGGGTTATGGCCTTTCCGAGGCCTCTCCTGTTACCCACGCCAATCCCGTGTGGGGTAAGCGCAAGTTTGGTTCCATAGGTCTGCCTTTCCCCGATACCGATGCCAGGGTGGTGGACCCTGAGACAGGAGAGGACCTCCTCGTGGGAGAGGTGGGGGAGCTGGTGGTACAAGGCCCCCAGGTTATGAAGGGTTACTGGAATCGCCCCAAGGAGACCGCCCAGGCTTTGAGAAACGGTTGGTTACATACCGGAGACATGGCCAAAATGGACGAAGAAGGGTACTTCTATATTGTGGATCGTAAAAAAGATATGATAATATCTGGTGGGTATAACATATATCCAAGAGAGGTAGAAGAGGTGCTTTATGAGCATCCAAAGATCATGGAAGCTGCAGTGATTGGGGTTCCTCATGACTACAAGGGAGAGATAGTGAAAGCCTATGTTGTGCTGAAGAAAGGAGAGAAATTGACTGTGGAGGAGGTGGTGGAATTTTGCAAGGGGAGGCTGGCTCCTTACAAAGTGCCAAAGGAAGTGGAGTTTGCAGATGATCTTCCCAAGTCTATGATAGGTAAGGTGTTGAGAAGAGAGCTAAAGGAAAAAGAGTTACTCAAAAAGAAATAACCCGGCAAGATTTCAATAAAAATCCTTAGGAGGAGGTGGAGTGGTGAGGAAGAGGAAGGGTTTCTGGATTGTTGTGCTTTTGGCCTTATTCCTTTCTTCTAGCCTGGCGTGGGCGGGGAATGTGGACACTTACGGAATCGGTGCCAAAGCGACGGCCTTGGGTGGTGCTTTCACTGCACGGGCGGACGACTTCTCTGCAATGTACTACAACCCCGCCGGTATAGCCCAGCTGGAAAGACCCCAAGTCTCTCTCGGTTCCTCCTTCGTGAATGCCGCCGTGAGCTCGGAGGTGAACTACAAAAACGATTATGACTACCGGAACGGCAAGTATGTGAAAGACGATACCCAGCTTCTGGTTTATCCCCACGGTGGCGTGGTTTATCCATTCCAGATTTTCGGGAAAAAGGCGGCCTTTGGCGTGGCCACCTACGTGCCTTACGGCCTATGGCTGCGCTGGGAACCCGATCCCAGGGTGAATGCCGGAGCCTACAACACCTACGAGTCCTGGTACTACAGGGTGGTGAACGCCGCTCCCACCTTCGCTATCCAGCTTACCAAAAGGCTTTACCTGGGCTTCAACGTGGCCTTCGGTAACTCCCACTCGGGGGTGAAGAGGAGGATATACCAGAGCCCCAGGGTGTTGGCTGCCGGTGCAGGTTTTTCCCAGGCCTTTTCCCAGTTTTCCCTTTTTCTTCCCACCTCCACGGCTTCCGATATCTCTGCCGGTCTAGTGCTCTTCCAGGATCCCCAGATTCAGCAAATGGCCATCACTCTTGGTGGCCTCACTCCTGCTCAGCTCGCCGCTTTGTTGGCCGGGGTGCAGGCTGGCAATCCAGCGGCTATTTCCCAGTTTAATACCCTGCTCCAGACCTTCTCTGCCGCCAGTCCGGACTTTGCGTCTGCTATGCTCTCCATCAAGGCCACTCCCCTGGTGGCCAACCTCAAGGACGGCAAGATGAAGACCTCTGCCGTGGACGACTTCAACTGGTCCTGGAACGTGGGACTCATTTACAAGATTCGGGACAACCTCCAGATAGGTCTGTGTTACAGGGGTCTCACCAAGACCCGGTTCTGGTTGAGAACCCATGTGTACGATGGAAAGGGCAACAGGGTGGATTCTGTCAAGGGCCATACTTGGGTGGACCATCCCGACCAGTTCCAGGCAGGCATCTACTGGAGGCCCTTCAAAAAACTCCACCTGGAGTTCGACATCACCTGGACCAACTGGCAGAGGATAGACCATTACAAGGTGGAGTGGAACCACCCCCTGCTTTACGACTACTTCTATAACGGTTTGGTTAAGAAGGGTGTGGATCCCAAATTGGCCAGGGAGTTTGCCAAGAATGCCATTGGCGACAAAGAGAACTTCAAGCGCAACTGGAGAAACACCATCCAGTACCGCTTTGGCGCCGAGTACGAGCTCTTTGACTGGCTGGCCCTGAGGGCGGGTTATTACTACGACCCCACCCCTATTCCCGAAAAGACGTCCGATGCCACCTGGCCCGATGCTGACAAAAGAACCTTTGCCTTTGGCACGGGACTCAAGCTCCTGGGGGGACGGCTTTTGGTGGACACCACCTATCAGTTCACTATGACCGATGGTAGAAGGATCATCGGTTGGGGCGACAGTGTGAACCTGAACGATACCTACGGCAGTGAAGAGGAACATCCCGAGGCCCAGATGGTGGGTCGGGGTTACGTCCACAACATCACCGTGACCCTGACTTACATGTTCTAGGTAGCCTTCTTGGATTAGAAGAAGGGGGGTGGGAACTTCCGGTTCCCATCCCCTTTTTTCGTTTCTTCCTCTCCAGAACAGGGGCGGGGTGAGGGGAGGATCCCAGGGTTGCCGGTAACTCCATGAGAATTTGCAATATGGCGGGTTCCCGTCTCATTTTGGTTCCCTCCCGCCTGTGGTAGGTGTTGCTGAACTGGGTTTAGTGGTGGTATAAATCTCGAAATGCTGTAGCTTTAGGGGAATGGAGGAGGGTCTTATAACGAGGTGATATTAATGGGGGACGGGGATGTCCCTCGACAAATCCGAGGAGGGGAGCCATGG
>JALUVF010000001.1 GCA_027020915.1 bacterium | reverse complement strand
CCACGTTAAGATCCACCACAACACTTTCCTGGGGGGTTTTGGGGAAGGTGGAATTCCCTGGATACCCGTGCTTTCTGCCCAGAGGGCGGTTTCATTGAACGGGGGAATAGGGAGCGGCCTGGGGATTCTTATAGTGAACGACGGAGAGGTCAAGGGCGATATAGACATTTACAACAACCTGTTCCAGGGACATCTTGCCTCGGTGGGAATCCTGAACATGGGGGACTACAGGGGCGATGTGAATGTGCTGAGCAACGTATTCCAGGGCAGCCTTCTGGATGTTGGGGTGGCCAACGTGGGGGGTATATTCAAAGGTGATGTGAATGTGGGAGGTAACACCCTGGATGACTCCATAATTGGGGTTTTGGCGGGTAATGTAGGTCCGGACCTTCTGGGGGGATTTTATTCGGCGAAGGGACTGGTTCCTCTGACTGAGACCCCTGATTCCGAGGGTCTCTTTGCTGGCTCCATCAACGTTACGGGCAACGCCTTCACCAACACCCCTGTGGGTGTGGTGGCGGGGAACCTGGTGGGAGTTTACAGAGGAGATATTAATGTCTCCCACAACAGCTTCCAGTCCGGAGAGGACCTACCCCTCGTCCTGGGCGTTCTGGCCTTCAATGCCTACGGTGACTTCCAGGGGGACATGAGATTCGTGGGTAACGAGTTTGGTACCCAGTCTCCCGAGGAATCCGGCCTGTTGGGGCTGAGAGGCGGAATCGTGGGCATAGCTGCGGGTAACGTAGGGGGCAGCATGACGGGGGATATCTCTGTGAAGGAGAACCAGTTTGCCTATACGGGCCTGGGGGTGTTGGCCGGTAACGTGGGGGACGTCCTGGGCCTTTTGGCTTACGGAGTCAAGGGAGTTGGAGAGCTGGATCTGTCTGACTATGCTGGCGGTTTCAGCGATGCGGGCACCTTCACCGGTGGCGTGAAGATCGCAGGCAACTCTTTCCAGGGAGGGGGAGCCGGAGTGGTGGCTGGCAACATCCTGGGCACCTTCAACGGGGATGTGGAGGTTACCGATAACACCTTCAGCGACCAAGCCCTCTGGGGTGTTTTGTTGAACAATCTTTATGGGGACTTCACAGGCGACTTCAGGGTGACGGGCAACACCTTCTCCAGCCATGAGGGAATAGATGGCCTCTTCTTGGACAGGACCTGGGCGGGTGTGCTGGCTCTCAATATGGGGGGTACTTTCACAGGGGATTGGGACGTTTCAGACAATACCTTCCAGAGAGTAGCCCTGGGAGTGGGGATGGTCAATCTCTACGATTTATCGGGTTATGTGTTACCGACTTCCCTTGGCTCCGGGGAAGGTCCCTTAGGCCTTTCGGCCTTTGGATATGTGACCCCCACCTACTACGGGGGAGCAGGGTCTATCTTGAACGGGGATATCAACATCACTGGCAACTCCCTCCAGGACAGCTACATAGGCATGGTTGCCTTAAACTTCGGGGGAGAGATGAACGGCGATGTGAACATCTCGGGCAACAATGTTGCTCAGTCCTATCTGGGTATTGCCGCCCTGAACGTGGGAGGGGAAGATCTGGGGGCCATAGCCGAGGACTATACTGGCTCGTCGGATATAGGGGAGTTTCTCTCTCCCCAGGCCAGCTTTACGGGGGATATGAGTATCGGGGGCAACCAGGTGGAGTCGGCGGTGGCGGGCATAGTGGCCGGCAACGTCGGTGGGTCCTGGCAGGGGAATCTGGATGTATCGGGCAATACCGTCACCATCACGGGCTCGGGTTGGGTGCCCGTTGCTACCGTGGGTGGGGTTGCCGTTGCGGAGACGGAAAGGGGCATTCTGGACGGTTGGGGCGTTTTCGACTATGACTCCCTGGGCATTGGGGCGGGCAACTTTGCCGGAGAGTTTTCTGGGAACACCACCGTGTCTTCAAATAGGGTCACGGGCCCTGGAGGGGATGGTGATGCTTCCACCCTTGGAATGCTTGTGGGCAACCTGGGTGGTGACTATACGGGGGACATGAGTATCAGCGGCAACACTGTGACCGATACCTATCAGGCTTTGTGGGCCGGTAACTATGATTATGAGGGTGACACGGAGACGTGGGAAGGGGCCTTCAACGGCACCTTGACTGTTGCTGGGAACACCTTCACCAACAGCGCCCGTACCGGTCTTGGGGTGGGCATCGGAAGTTACAGCCCTGATGTGGAGATCATGGACAACAGGGTGGAGGACAACGGGGGAGACGGTGTCTACCTCTACCTTCACAGTGATTACGCTGGGAGCGCCCTCGTCCAGGGGAACGTGGTTGGTAGCAACGGAGGGGATGGCATATATGTGGATAATGACAACCCTGGAACGGGGACCACAGAGATTTCCGTTCTGGACAATGAGCTGACGGACAATGCAGGGTTTGGGGTCTATGTGTCCCATTGCTACACCTACGCTGGAGACGTGGAGGTGAGCGGCAACGCCTACAGCGGAAACGCCCTGGGGGACTTCCAGTGTGGGGACTGAGGCCCTATGTCTTTCGATTTGGATGCTGATACAATGCGGCGATGAAGCGATCCGGGGAAACTTCCGGACCGCTCTTTTTTGGTGCAGGGGTACGCGGTGTTGGGGTGTTTTGAGGCAAGTTGCATGAGGATAGGCCTGTGTCTGGGCCAAGGGGCTGCCCTCAGGCAGCCCTTTTTCCTTAAGCTGCTCTGTAAAGAAGCTCAGGTGACCCTGGATAAGTTCTTCCACGTCCTGGATGCCTTCAGTAGGAGAAGGACAGCCTCAATTTTCTCAGGGTCCTTGTCCACCCTCTGGCCCGGTACCCCCTTTTTGCCCCTTACTTCGAGTGGTGGGATTGTGCTAAAGGCAGTATAGGCTTTTTATCGAGGGGGGATGATGCCTAGGTTCTTCTCTGACGGGGGGAAGGTTGGGATCGGGATCGCTCTCTTTCTGATCCTGGCCCTGGGGTGGTGTGACGGGTCTATGGGAGGAGAGGCAGGCGCTGTGCGATTTGATGGGTCTGCTGCTCAAAAGGAAGAGTATGCTCCCCATTCCCTCCTGGTCAAGTACAAGGGGCCCATGGAAGAGGCCCTTTCCAGGGTGAGGACCCTTCTTCCCAATGTCACCGTGGTCAAGAGATTCAAGGCCCTCTCCCAGGTGAGAGGAGGGGCTTTCTTTTTGCTTCGGTCGAAGGTGATGAAGGCCGAGGATATGCTGAAAGCTTTGGTTAAAGACCCCAATGTGGAAGCCGTCTCCCTCAATTACAAACGGCACCTCCTGCAGACCTATCCCAATGACCCATATTTTGATGAATTGTGGGGTCTCAACAATACGGGGCAGACCGGGGGCAAGGTGGACGCCGATATAGATGCTCCCGAGGCGTGGGACACCTTCACAGGCTCCACCAATGTGGTGGTAGCCGTCATTGATACAGGGGTGGACTACACCCACGAGGATCTGGCGGCCAATATGTGGGTGAATGAAGCGGAGAAGAACGGCACACCCGGGGTGGACGATGACGGCAATGGATTCGTGGACGATGTGTACGGTTACGACTTTGCAGGGGACGATTACGGGAACAACGATCCTGATCCTATGGACATCCACGGCCATGGGACCCATGTCTCGGGCACCATTGCCGCCGTAGGCAACAATGCCAAGGGGGTGGTGGGGGTGAACTGGAGGGCCAGGATCATGGCCCTGAAAATGTTTAGACCCAGCCTTGCCGGTTACGATTCCGATGCCATAGAGGCCATCGACTACGCGGTGATGATGAAGAAGGACTATGGGGTGAACATAGTGGCCATAAATGCTTCCTGGGGAGGGTATGGGTACGATGCCCTTCTCAAAGACGCCATTAAAGGGGCGGGAGAGGTGGGCATCGTATTTGTGGCTGCAGCGGGGAACGACGACAACGACAATGATGTGAATCCCGAGTACCCTGCTTCCTATGATCTGCCCAACGTTGTGGCTGTGGCGGCCACCAACGACGACGATAATCTGGCCTGGTTTTCCAATTACGGTTTTCTCTCCGTGGATCTGGCTGCCCCGGGAGTCTCCATCCTCAGCACCTTGCCGGGGGGAGGCTACCAACCTCAGGAGGGGGACATCTTTTATGACGACATGGAGTCGGGTGGTGACAACTGGGTCCACGGCGGGACGAATGACAGCTGGCAGATCACCACCGAGGAGGCCCATAGTCCCCTCCACGGGTGGAGTGATAGTCCTTACAGCGACTATCAGAATGACACCCACTCGTACCTAATGGTCGCTAGGGATATAGACCTTTCGGGTTACGCCAATGAGGACGTTCGTCTGGGTTTCTGGATCCACTACGATCTGGAGAGCGGATACGACAGGCTTTATGTGGAGCTGTCCAAAGATGGGGGGACGACCTGGGAGGCGGCTGCCTCCTTCACTGGGAGCAATTCGGGTTTGGAACTCTTTGCCTATCCCGTTCCTCCGGAATTCAGGACCAGTGGATTCCGCTTCCGCTTCCGGTTGAGCACCGATTACTCCGTGACCAAGGACGGAGTGTACATTGATGATGTGGGGGTGGGTGTGGGCACGGGTTCCAACAATTATGAGGCCTGGTCTGGCACCTCCATGGCTACTCCCCACGTTACTGGGGCGGTGGCCCTCATGGCTGGGGCTTATCCAGGGGAGAATATGTGCCAGAGACTGGGCCGCCTCCTGTCGGGAGTGGACGAGGTGGGCTCTCTGGAGGGCAAGATATGGAGCAGCGGGAGGCTTAATCTCCATAATTCCATCACCAGATCCGGTCTCATGATCACCCTGGTCTCGCCCAATGATGGCTTGACACCAGGAACCTCTTTCACCCTGTCGGGCTGTAACTTTGGTGATCTGGAGGGTCGGGTGGTCTTCACCACGGGTAGCGTAAAGACCCAGGCTCAAGTCACATCCTGGTCTCAGGATTCTATCTCGGCCCTGGTGCCTTCGGGGGCAGGGAAATTCCTCCGGGTCATCAGGAATGACGGGCAGAAGTCTAACATAGTGAAGGTCTCTGCATGGGTCTTGAAGCACCCTGCCAGTGTCTCCCGATCGGGAGCAGCAGCTGCGGTTTATGGTGGCAAGATCTATCTCTTTGGGGGGTTTACCAGTGGTGACAGGGGGAGAACAGGGGCTGCAGAGGTATACGATCCTACCGATGATTCCTGGAAGGGCCTCTCTTATATGCCCACCCCCAGGGCACTTCTCACGGCGGCCTCTGTGGGTGGCAAGATCTATCTCATAGGGGGGTATGATGACAGCGGAGGACAGGCCCTGGACACTGTGGAGGCCTACAATCCTTCCAGTGACTCGTGGACAACGGGGACTCCCTTGCCGGTGGCTCTGAGCTATGCCAGGGCTGTGGTTTTGAACGGCAAAATTTATGTGGTCGGAGGGAGAAACAGCTCGGGCAGGGCGGTTTCTACCCTCTATGTCTACAACCCGGACACCGGTGCGTGGAGCCAGAAGGCCTCCATGACCCAGGCCCGGTATGGCCATGGGGCCGTAGCTTTGAACGGCAGAATATACGTGTTTGGTGGATACGATGGTGGCAGCTATCTATCTTCTGCCGAGGTGTATGATCCCGGCACCGACTCCTGGAGCCCTCTTTCTCCGTTGCCCCTGGCCCTGGCCAGGATGGGAGCGGCTACAGACGGAATCAGGGTGTACTTGGCGGGAGGTACCAATGGAGGATGGAGTTCAAGCTATCTCCCGGCTTACATAGTGTACGACCCTGCTACCGACACCTACGCATATGAGGCCAACAGCCTGGAGGATCTCATAACGGCCAAGTCTTCTGCGCCCCTGGCTTTCGTTTCCCAGGAGGGGGCCTTGTATAGCCTGGGAGGATTGGGCAGGGGGGAGAACTCTCTCAACGAGGTGGAAAGGCTTCTCATCGCCCCTTCTTCTCCCCTCCGTCTCAGCTGGGTGAAGCTGAAGGTGAAAGGTCCTTCTTACGATGCCAAGTACAAGGTGGCGGGCAAGGTGTTGGTAGACAACCAGGGAGGCAGCTCCTTTTTCGGGGGGGTCCTAAAAGTCTACCTCTCTCAGGATCGTGACCTGGATCCTTCAGACACCCTCCTGGTGAGCGAGTCCATTAATAAGATCAAGGCCTATTCTACGAAAAAGGTGGGATTTACCGTCTCCTCTCCCTTGCCTACTGATGAAACCACTCTCTATTTCATCGCCGTGGTGGAGACGGACTCCGTGGACTCCTCTCTGGCTGTTCGGGAGTTCTCAGGTGGTGTGGATCTTTCAGGGAAATGGACCAGTGTGGTGGTGAAAGGACCCGGTGCCGGGGGCAACTACAAACTCAAGGGTAAGTTCTACGTGGAGAACAGGGGTAACATGGGATCTCCTGGGTTTCATGTGCAGGTCTATTATTCTGCCGACGCTGTGTTGGATGGAGGCGATGTGCCCCTGTGCGATCCTCCCAAAACAGTGGGGAAGTTGAAGGGAGGGGACAAGAAGGAGATGAAAGTGAAGCACACTTTCTCCAGTGATCCCGCGGGTGGCTATCTCATTCTTCAGGTGGATTCCGATGGGGCCGTTCCGGAGGTGGATGAGACCAATAATCAGGCGGTCTATCCTGTGACGGGTAATTAATCTCCCTGGAGGATATTGGGATCACCCATCCCTTCTTTTTGGAGTTTCAGCGGTTCCCCCTTGAAAATATTGGCCACAAGAGTATTCTCACAGGACAAATTCAAAGTAGTCGGAGGGGCATGGATCTATGTTGGAGCGGGAGTTTTTGAGGATCAAGAGGCTTCCCCCCTACGTCTTCGCCATCGTCAATGATTTGAAGTACAAGGCGAGGCGCAGGGGAGAGGATATTATAGACCTGGGCATGGGGAATCCCGACATCCCCACCCCTTCCCACATAGTGGACAAACTTGTGGAGGCGGCAAAGAATCCCAGGAACCACCGCTACTCCAGTTCCCGGGGCATTCCCAAGCTCAGGGAGGCCATCTGCAACTGGTACAAGAGAAAGTTCCATGTGGACCTGGACCCTGAGACCGAGGCCATTGCCACCATTGGGGCCAAGGAGGGTATTGCCCACTTCACCCTGGCCGCCCTGAGGCCCGGGGACGTGGCCCTGGTGCCCACGCCCACCTATCCAATCCATGCTTACTCCGTGGTTATTGCAGGAGGCGACTTGAGGAGTGTGCCCCTTTTGAACGGAGGAGACTTCTTCGAGAGCCTGATGAAGGCCGTACGTCAGACCTGGCCCGTGCCCGAGATGCTCATCCTGAGCTTTCCCCACAACCCCACCACCAGGGTGGTGGACATGGAGTTCTTCCATAAACTGGTGGACTTCGCCCGGGACCACGACATCATCGTGGTCCACGACTTCGCCTACGCCGAGCTGGTCTTCGACGAGTATCAGCCCCCTTCCATCCTCCAGGTGCCCGGGGCCAAAGAGGTGGCCGTGGAGTTTTATTCCCTCTCCAAGACCTACTCCATGCCTGGCTGGAGGGTGGGTTTCATGGTGGGTAACCCCGTTTTGGTGGAGGCCCTGGCCAAGCTCAAGAGCTACTACGACTACGGTATCTTCCAGCCTATCCAGATCGCCGCTATCGTGGCCCTCAATGGTCCCCAGGAGTGCGTCAGGGAGATAGTGGGCACCTACAAGAGGAGGCGGGACGTTCTGGTGGACGGCCTGAACCGCATAGGTTGGAAGGTGGAGAAACCCAAGGGCACCATGTTCGTCTGGGCCGAGATACCCGATGAATACAAGCACATGGGTTCCCTGGAGTTTGCCAAGTTCCTCTTGAAGGAGGGTAAGGTGGCCGTCTCTCCCGGTATAGGGTTCGGCTACAACGCCGACGATTACGTGCGTTTTGCCCTGGTGGAGAACGAGCAGAGGATTCGCCAGGCACTCAGGGGAATAAGAAAGGCCCTCCACCTGGGGGAGAGAAAGAAATGTGTGGCGGTGTAGGCTCCGGGGGAGACGAGAAGGGGCCTGTAGGGGTTGGACTCATAGGCTTTGGCACCGTGGGGAGGGGGGTGGTGCGCATCCTCACGGAGAAGGGGGATCTCCTTAGGGAGCGATTAGGGGCCGGACTCAAGCTGGTGAAGATAGCCGATGTGGATTTGGAGAGGGACCGGGGTATCCGGGTGGATCCCTCTCTCCTCACCCGGGACGCCCGGGAGGTGATCCATGATCCCCGGGTGGATATAGTGATAGAACTGGTGGGGGGAATAGAGCCCGCCAGGAGCTTCATCCTGGAGGCTCTGCAGGTCGGGAAGCCTGTGGTTACGGCCAACAAGGCCCTCCTGGCCGAGGCGGGGGAGGAGATCCTTAATGCCCTAGAGGATACGGGCCAGGATCTTGGTTTCGAGGCCAGCGTCGGAGGAGGGATTCCCATCCTCAAGGCCCTGAGGGAGGGGCTGGTGGCCAACGCCGTCCACGGAATCTATGGTATCATAAACGGTACGGCCAACTACGTCCTCACCATGATGGAGAAGGAAGGAATCTCTTTCCAGGAGGCCCTCTCCCTCGCCCAGGCCAAGGGCTATGCCGAGGCCGATCCTACCCTGGATATCAGCGGCATGGATGCAGCCCACAAGGCGGCCATCCTGGCCACCATGGCCTTCGGGCGCTATTTCAAGGCCCGGGATGTCTATGTGGAGGGAATCGACCGGGTGGATTCCAAGGACATCCTCTATGCCCGGGAGTTTGGCTATCGGGTGAAGCTCTTGGCCATCATAAAGGGGGGGAGTCAGGTGGAGATCCGGGTTCACCCCACCATGATTCCCACAGACCACTCCCTGGCCAAGGTGGAGGGGGTCTACAACGCTGTGTACATAGAGGGGGATGGCGTGGGGTCCACCATGTTCTATGGCCGGGGAGCGGGGGAGATGCCTACGGCCAGCGCCGTGGTAGCCGATGTAGTGGATATCGCCCGGGACCTCCTCAAGGGGGTGAGCAGGAGGGTTCCGCCTTTTTCTTATGAGAGACTGGACCGGGCGGTAGAGGTGAAGCCCATGGAAGAGGTGGTGACCAGGTACTACATGCGTTTCACCGCCCAGGATAGGCCCGGGGTCCTCTCCAAGATCTCTGGCATCCTGGCCTCCCGGAAGATCTCTATAGAATCTGTGATACAGAAGGGCCGCCGGGAGGAGGGTACGGTACCGGTGGTCATGATGACCCACGAGGCCAGGGAGAGGGACGTTCGGGCTGCCCTGGAAGAGATTGACCGGCTGGATGTCATCGGGAAGAAAACGGTTCTCATTCGGGTGGAGGACGGAAGGGACTGGTAGGCCCCTCTCTTTTAGATTGAAAGAGATATCTTTTCGTATATATTTTTGACAAATTGGAGACTGAAGGTGGTGGATATGGCCAAGTACCTGGTGCTTCTCGGTGACGGCATGGCCGATGAGCCTTTGGAGGAGCTGGAGGGGATGACCCCCTTGGAGGCGGCTTCTACACCTAACATGGACAGGCTGGCCAGGGAGGGCATCTGTGGGTGGGTGAGGACCGTGCCCCCGGGTCTTCCTCCTGGTTCCGATGTGGCCAATCTGTCTGTGCTGGGTTTCAACCCCGAGACTTTCTACACGGGAAGGGCTCCTCTGGAGGCGGCAGCCATGGGGGTGGATATGGGGCCGGAAGACGTGGCCTACAGGTGTAACCTGGTGACGGTGAAGGATGGCATAATGGAGGATTACAGTGCAGGTCACATCTCTTCCGAGGAGGCGGCCCGGCTCATTGAGGCCCTCCAGGATGCCCTGGGGGATGGGGAGTTTTCCTTCTATCCCGGGGTGAGCTACCGGCATCTCCTCCTGTGGCGGGGGGGCATGGATGGCGTAGAGACCACTCCTCCCCACGATATATCGGGAAAGGAGATAGGGGGGTATTTGCCCAGGGGTGAGGGGGCAGAGAGGCTCGTGGCCCTCATGGAGAAGTCCCGGGAGATCCTGGCCCGGCATCCCGTGAACAAGAGGCGGGTGGAGGAGGGCAGGAACCCTGCCACCATGATATGGCTTTGGGGTCAGGGTAAACGCCCCCGGCTCCCGGCTTTCAGGGATGTGTATGGTTTGGAGGGGGGTGTCATATCCGCCGTGGATCTCATGAAGGGATTGGCTGTTCTGCTGGGTATGGAGCCCATAAATGTGCCCGGAGCCACGGGTTACCTGGATACCAACTACGAGGGTAAGGCTTTGGCCGCTCTGGATTTTCTGAGCGAGGGTGGAGACCTAGTCTACCTCCACATTGAGGCCCCCGATGAGGCGGGTCACCAGGGGGACGTGGGGGCCAAGGTCAGGGCCATTGAGGACATAGATTCCAGGGTGCTCCCCATCCTGTTGGAGGCTGCCCGTTCCAGTGAGGATCCCTTCAGCATTCTTCTTCTGTGCGACCATCCCACTCCCATCGGGATAAGGACCCACACTGCCGATCCCGTGCCTTTTGTCATCTGGAGGAGCCACCAGGAATGGGCTGGAGAGGAGGGGTACAACGAAAGGGCCTTGAGGCATCTCATCCCCTACACCCTGGAGCAGGGCCACAAGCTCATGGCTCTCTTCCTGGGACACCTCTGCCACGGATGCGGGGGATGTGGATAAGAGGTGAGGCTCGTGGTTCCGGCCCATGGGGTGGATTTGTGGTTTTTATCACAAAAACCGTTGAAGGTACCCCCTCCTTTTGTTATGGAGGAGGCGAATTTGAGTTTGGAGGGCAAAGGGGTAAGGTTCGGGGAGCAAAGGAAAAATCCTTAACCTTAACCTCAGCCTTATCCTGACTCGGTGGCAGGGGATTTCTTCCAGGAGGGAAGAGAGATGGCACTGGTGGTGCAGAAGTACGGTGGGACTTCGGTAGGTACGGTGGAGAAGATCAAGAACGTGGCCAGGAGGGTGGCCAGGACCAGGGATGAAGGAAACGACGTGGTGGTGGTCATCTCGGCCATGGCCGGAGAGACGGACAGGCTCATAAACCTGGCCAAGGAGATCACCGAGATGCCCGATGAGAGGGAGATGGACATGCTCCTCTCCTCGGGGGAGAGGGTCTCCTCGGCCCTGTTGGCCATTGCCCTCAAGGCCATGGGTTATCCTGCCCGTTCCTTCACGGGTAGACAGGCGGGTTTCATCACCGACGGGGTCCACACCAAGGCACGGATCAAGAAGATTGAGGCCCAGCAGGTGAGGGACGCCCTGGCCCGGGGAGAGATAGTGGTGGTGGCCGGTTTCCAGGGTATAGACGAGCTTTCCCACGATGTGACCACCCTGGGCCGGGGAGGCTCGGACACCACGGCCGTGGCCATGGCCGCTGCCTTAAGGGCCGACGTGTGCGAGATATACACCGATGTGGAGGGTGTCTACACGGCGGATCCCAGGATCGTGCCCCATGCTAAAAAGCTGGATCGCATCTGCTTCGAGGAGATGATGGAGATGGCCAGTGCCGGGGCCAAGGTCCTCCAGGTGAGGTCCGTGGAGATGGGAATGAAGTATGGGATACCCATACATGTGAGATCCACCTTTACAGACAAGGAGGGAACCATGGTGGTGCCATTCAGCGAAGAGATGGAGGCAGTACTGGTGTCGGGAGTGACCCATGACAAGAACCAGGCCAAGATCACCGTCATGGGGGTACCTGACAGGCCCGGAATAGCCAAGGCCCTTTTCACTCCCATTGCCGATGCCGCCATAAACGTGGACATGATCATCCAGAACGTGAGTCAGGATGGACTCACAGACATCTCTTTCACCGTGGCCAGGACGGATCTACCCAAGGCCATCGAGGTGATGAAGGAGGTGGTGCCCACCCTGGGGGCCAAGGGTTTCACCACCAATGCCGACATCGCCAAGGTCTCCATCGTGGGTGTTGGTATGAGGTCCCACCCCGGCGTGGCCGCCAAGATGTTCGAGACTCTGGCCAATGAGGGTATAAACATCCTCATGATCTCCACCTCGGAGATCAAAGTGAGTTGCGTCATCGAAGATAGATACACCGAGCTGGCCGTAAGGGCACTGCATGATGCCTTTATAGGAGAGAGGGATAGTGGAGAAGGTGAAAAGAGTTAGGCTGTACGATACCACTCTGAGGGACGGGACCCAGGCGGAGGAGATCAGCTTCTCCAGCATGGACAAGCTCATGATCGCCGAAAAGCTGGATGAGCTGGGCATCCATTACATCGAGGGGGGATGGCCCGGGTCCAACCCCAAGGATATGGAGTTCTTTGAGCTGGGCAAGAGGCTCAACCTGAAGCAGGCCAAGATTGCCGCCTTTGGTTCCACCAGGAGGGCGGGGATCAAGGCCCAGGACGATCCCAACATCAAGATGCTTCTCAAGGCCGACGTGCCCGTGATCACCATCTTCGGGAAATCCTGGGACCTTCATGTCACCGATGCCCTGAGGTGCAGCCTGGACGAGAACCTCCGGATGATCTACGACTCTGTTTCTTATCTAAAGTCCCGGGTGCCCGAGGTGATCTATGATGCCGAGCACTTCTTCGATGGTTACAAGCGCAATCCCGAATACGCCCTGAAGACCATCAAGACCGCCGAGGAGGCGGGGGCCGATTGCATAGTCCTGTGCGACACCAACGGGGGTTCTCTGCCCTTCGAGATCCAGGAGATAGTGACCCGGGTGCGCCAGGAGATTTCGGCTCCTCTGGGCATCCATGCCCACAACGATTCGGAGACGGCCGTGGCCAACTCAGTCATGGCCGTCCTCTGCGGGGCCGAGCATGTTCAGGGCACCATCAATGGGTTCGGCGAGCGTTGTGGCAATGCCAATCTCTGCTCCATCATCCCCAATCTCCAGCTCAAGATGGGGATTGAGTGCATCACCCCCGAGCAGCTGAGCAACCTCACCAGGATCTCCCGCTACATCTACGAGGTGGCCAACCTGAAGCCCTGGCCCCACCAGCCTTACGTGGGCAAGAGTGCCTTCGCCCACAAGGGCGGGGTCCATGTCTCGGCGGTCATGCGCAACCCCGAGACCTACGAGCACATCCGACCCGAGCTGGTGGGAAACCGCCAGAGGGTCCTGGTCTCCGACCTCTCGGGTAGGAGCAACGTCATCTACAAGGCCCAGGAGTTTGGTCTGGATCTGGACTCCAAGGACCCCGTGGTTCAGAGGGTTCTGGAGGACCTCAAGGTCCTGGAGCACCAGGGTTACCAGTTCGAGGGAGCCGAGGCCTCCTTCGAGATCCTTATCAAGAAGGCCATGAAGAGGTTCAAGCCCTACTTTGCCCTCAAGGGCTTTCGGGTAATAGTGGACAAGAGGAGCAGGGAGGACGAGCCCGTGAGCGAGGCCATGGTTCGGGTGAGCGTGCCCCCCGAGCGGGATGAGCACCAGTTCATGGCCGCCGAGGGCAACGGTCCCGTGAACGCCCTGGACAGGGCCTTGAGGAAGGCCCTGGAGGAGTTTTATCCCAGTCTCTCCACCGTTCAGCTCACTGACTATAAGGTGCGTATCCTGGACGAGGCGGCGGGGACGGCGGCCAAGGTCCGGGTCATCATCGAGTCCACTGACGGCAGACGCCGATGGGGTACGGTGGGAGTTCACGAGAACGTCATAGAGGCTTCGTGGCAGGCCTTGGTGGACTCCATCGAGTACAAGCTCATGAAGGACGAGGAGGAGAACGGCGAGTAGGGGGATTCCAGGTTCAAAGTTCGAGGTTCAAGGTTGATATCTAGGTCGAAAATAGGCGATTTGTAAATTTCGAAATTAAACTTTGAACGTTGGACCTAGGACATAGAACTTATGGTTTTATCTCATAGCCCGTCAGTTCCCCCACCACTTTGCCCAGGAAAATGTCCACTTCAACCTTGACAGGAATGTGCCTCTGGTCCTCGGTGAACCAGACATACACGTGGCCCCCCTTCTTTTTCCGAAAGACCCCGTTCATCCTCTTCCACCGGGGTTCCACCTTGATGGTCTTGAAGGTGCCGGCAGGTACCTTAACCTCCTCTTCGGCCAGGAAGACCACCTGGATCTTCTCCACCCTCCTGCCGTCGGTGGAGGGGAGGATGCAACCCGCCTCTTTCTCGGGGCATCGGAATCTGTAGGCGTAGAGGATGGAACAGGGATCGTAGAGGGGAGGGGGGATCACCTTATCTTTTTTCAGCTTGCCGTTCTTGTAGTACACGAGCTTTCCCGTGGAGGGGTTGTAGATGATCTCGTCATGGCGCCGGTAGTGGCCTTCCTTCAAGCGTTTCTCGTACTTTAAGAAGGAGGTGATCTCCGGGGTGGTGGAGGAGAAGAAGTAGTCCCTAACGGAAAAGAAGGTGTCCACGGGGTTCACCGTTTTGGCTTTCATCTCTATGGTGAGAACGTCCTTATCCCTCTTCATGACGATGCTGGCTTTGGCTATGCCTATGAGCCTGTTCCAGCTGATGCGGTAGGTGAACACTTCCTTCCTGGGTATCTCCAGGGCGTGGCTGGCCCAGGGATAGAGGAGTAGGAGTAGAGCGGCCAGTGAGGATCTAAAGAGCGGTTTCATGGTTTTCCGTATCCCTTCAGGGAGTAGGTGATGGTGTCCTTCGTTCTGTGGGCCACCACGCCTCCTTCCATTTCCAGGAGGTCCAGTCTGCCCATTACTTCCGAGAGGAGGACGAAGGCTTCTCCCTTCTTGCTCTCGGGATAGAGGCGCCTCATGAGCTGGAAGGGGGTCATGGGTCCCTGGGCCAGGATTTCCAGGTAGACCCTTTTCTTGTAGGCCATGCGCTTTTTCAACTCTTCCAGGGCTTCCCGGGTACGGCCCTCTCTTTCCCTGTGGCCTGGATAGTAGGTGTGGATGCCCCGGGCCGTGAATCTCTTTATGGAGTCCATGTGGAGGGGCATGGAGGGGGTTCTGAATCCGCTGGGGGTGATGTCTATAATGGGGTCGGGGGTGATGTGGGCGAAGATGAAGTCCCCGGTGATGGCCCAGCCCCCTTCAGGTTCCAGGAAGATCACGTGGCCCGGGGAATGCCCCGGGGTGTACATCACCTCCAGCTTCATCCCGTCCCAGAAGAAGAGGTCACCCTGACGGATGGGATGGATCATGTCCAGGTCCCTGGCATAGGGGGTCTCCCACACAATGAACTTTACGAAGTACTCCAGATAATCGGGGGGCATACCCATCTGGGCCAGATAGGGCCTCATCCTGAGGTAATACTCCCTCCGGTTGGTCACCTTGTCCATGTCCCTGGGGTGGATGAAGATCCCCTTGGCGCCCGTGTCTCTCAGGGTCTGGGCGGCACCGTAATGGTCCGAGTGGCCGTGGGTGAGGAGGAGCCTCTCGATTTGAGGGGGGCTGACTCCAAGGTAGCGGAGCTGTTCATTGATGGCCGCCAGGGACTGGGGGCTGTTAACCCCGGCGTCTATGAGGCTTATGGGGTCCCTTTTGATGAGGTATGCGTATACGGGGCCGATGGGGTAGGGAGTGGGTAGCTCCAGCTGAAAGATGCCTGGCTTTATTTCCCGAGGTTGGACTTTTGCCGCCATGTATTGCTTAATACATCATAGAATGGGATCTGGAAAGCATGGGAGAAAAAGGCTATTGACATCCTAATATAATGATATACTAATGTCCAAAGACGCTCCAGGGGGTAGACATGAGGATAGGAAGGAAGGGGAGATGCTTTCTGCTGGTGTTTCTGATGCTCCTCCCCCTTTCTGCCCGGGCAGGGGAGCTCAAGGGTCTGGTGGAGAGGGCCCTGAAGGAGAACCACACCTTGAAAGGGGAGGAGTGGTCCACGGTGGCAACCAGGGAGGGATATCTGGCCTCCTGGGGGCTCTTCTTTCCCCGCCTCTGGTTCCAGGAGGAGGGCGTCAGGTCGGACAATCCCCCCTTCGTCTGGATGACCAAGATGAGCAGGCGGGACGTGACCCTGGGGATGATGAACCTGGAGGGATTTAACCGGCCCGACACTGTCACCGACTTCAAGTCATCGGTGAATGTGGCTTGGCCCCTCTTCCACGGAGGGGAGATATACTCCACGGTCATGATGAACAGGGCCTTCTACCGGGCGGCCCAAAAGTGGTTGGGAAGCACCAGGGAGCAGGTGGCCCTGGTGGTGGTGAGGAGGTATCTGGAGACGGCGTGGGCCCGGAGCAGGGTGGAGGCGGCCCGTTCGGCCGTGGAGAGCGCCAGAGGCCACGTATCTACGGCTCAGGCCAGGTTCAGGAGGGGAATGGCCCTCAGGGCCGATGTGCTCAGGGCAAAGGTGTATCTCGCTTCCATGGAGGATCGCCTGGCCCGGGAGGAGACGGCCTGGGAGGTGTCCAAGAGGGCCCTCAACATGGTGGTGGGTGGAGATCCCCGGATGCCGGCGGAGGTTAAAGGTGACCTGGAGGTCCTTTACAAGAGGTATGAGAGCTATAATGCCACCCTGGACGCCCTGGTGACCCAGGCCCTGGAGAGGCGGGGGGACTATCTGGCCCAGAAGGCCCGGGTTGAGGCGGGGCGCTACAGCGTGAAGCGGGCCCGGTCCGACTACTTCCCCAAGATAGACCTCATGGCTGGCTGGGAGTGGCACGGGAGCCATTATCCCGGTGAGACGGAGGCTGCCAATTGGATGGTGGGAGGAGTGGCCAAGATCAATATCTTTGACGGGTTTGCCCGGGAGCACAGGTTGAGGAAGGCCAAGGCCATGCTGGCCAGGGCCAGGGAGAGAACCAAGGAGAAGGAACAGGAGGTGGTTCTTGATGTGGTCTCCGGGCTCTTGAGGCTGAGGGAGGCCAGAAAACGGGTGGAGGCTTCCCGTTCTTCGGTAGCGGAGGCCCAGGAGGCCTTGAGGGTGATAGAGAAGCGTTACGCCTCCGGTCTGGCCACCATGGTGGAGGTGAACGACGCCCAGTCGGCCTTGGTGGAGGCCCAGAGCCTCTATTTAGGGGCTCTCCACGACTACCTGGTGGCCCTGTATACCCTTCAGTACTCGGCTGGAGAACTTCTGGATTTCGTGGGAGTGAAGGAGGGAAAGGCCCATGATGGATAGGCGGTGGAGATGGGGGATTGTTGCGGGGCTGGTGGTTCTTCTCCTCGTGTTAGGAGGCTGCGGTAGCAAAGAGGAACGCCCGGTGAAGAGGGTGAAGGTGAAGGCCCAGACTGTGAAGGTCGTGGCCTATGAGATTCCCATGGTGAGGGAGTTTCCGGGCCGGGTGGAGGCCAAGGGAGAGCTCACCTTGGCCAGCAAGGTGGCCGGTTACGTGAAGAGGGTGACTGTGGAAGAGGGGCAGAAGGTGGAGAAGGGCCAGCTCCTCTTGACCCTGGACGATAGGGACATCAGGGCAAGGATAAAGGCCTTGAATAATGCGGCCAGGGCCCTGGAGAGGCAGAAAGGGGCAACGGCCTCCAGGCTGGCCTATGCCAGGGCCAACTTCCGGCGTTACTCCCAGCTGCTGAAAGAGGAGGCTGTAACCAGGGAGGAGTTCGATCGGGTTCGTTCCCAGTACCAGGCTCTGGTGGAGGAAGAGAGGGCCCTGGAGTATCGAATCAGGGAGACCCAGGCCCAGGCCCAGGCATTGGCCCAGACCCTGAGGTATACTGTCATCAAGGCCCCTTACAAGGGAGTGGTCACCTCCCGCATGGTGGACCCTGGCACCTATGTGAGTCCCGGTACTCCCCTTTTGAGACTGGTCTCCACAGGTTCGGGTTACTGGTTCGTGGCCCAGGTGGATGAGGCCTACCTGGCCCGCCTGAAGCCAGGGGAGGAGGTCTACCTCTTCATAAAGCCTTTGGGAAAGTCTTACAGGGTTCGGGTGGACCGGGTGGTTCCCCGGGTGGATCCCCGGACGGGGGGGTTCAAGGTCAAGGTGGATGTCTCCTCCCTGCCCGTTAACTCGGGTATGTTTGGTCGTCTTTATCTGGTGGTGGGCAGAGGCTCAAGGGTTATTATTCCCTGGAAAGCGGTGGTGAAGAGGGGGAACCTCAGGGCCGTCTACACCGTGGACGACAAAGGGGTGGTCCATCTCAGGATCATCAGGACAGGCAGGAGTTACAAGAGGGTCCAGGGTGAGTGGATGCCCGTGGAGCCTTCTTCTTTAGAGACTGGGAAGGGGAATCTGGGAGTGGAGGTCCTGGGTGGTCTGGATCCGGGGGAGACTCTGGTGGTCTCCCACCTCGACGTCATGAGGGAGGGAATGGGCCTTGAGCGCTGAGGAGCACAAGAACCGGGCTTCCCAGGATAAAGATAGAAAGGGGAAAGAGCAGCATCCGGGACTTCACCATACCGGCTTCGTGGCCAAGATCACGGAGACCTTCGTTGACTCCAAGATCACCCCCATCGTCATTATCGTGACCTTGCTCCTGGGGCTCTTTGCCATCCTCAACACTCCCAGCGAGGAGGAGCCCCAGATCGTGGTACCCATGATAGACATCTTTGTCCGCATGCCCGGGGCCACTCCTAAGGAGATAGAAAATCGGGTCATAGGACCCATGGAGAAGCTCATCTGGGAGATCCCCGGTGTGGAATACGTCTATTCCACGGCCATGCCGGGTAGGGCTTTGACTGTGGTACGCTTCTATGTGGGCCAGGATGTGGGGAAGAGCCTGGTCAAGGTGTACGACAAGTTATACGCCCATCTGGACTGGATCCCCCCGGGATGCTCCAGGCCCATACTGAAGCCCAGATCCATCAATGACGTGCCCTTCTTGGTGTTGACTTTTTGGGGCAAGGGTTACGACGGTTACACCCTTCGCCAGATAGTGGACCGGGTGAACGATGAGGTCCGGTCCATCTTCGGCATATCCGAGACCTTCATCAAGGGCGGCCTGAGGAGGGAGGTCCGGGTGGATCTGGACCCGGCCAAGCTGGCCAATCTGGGTCTGGACCCTGTGGATGTGGCCCGGGCCGTGCTCGGGCAGAACCAGTCCCAGGCGGTGGGAGGGTTCGACAGGGAGAACTATCGCTTCAGGGTGCGTCTCAACAACTTCTTCACCTCCAGAGAGGACGTGGAACGTACCGTGGTGAAGGTGGTGGGGGGCAGGCCCGTATTCCTGAGGGATGTGGCCCGCATCGTCGATGGTCCCCAGGAGCCTCAGGACTATGTTCTCTTTGCTTCGGGGCCCGCCGGGGCAGAGAAGGGGCTCAAGGCTCCGCCGGGGCAGCTTTATCCCGCGGTCTCCCTGGCCATTGCCAAGAGGAAGGGTAAGGATGCCACCAAACTGGCCAAAAAGGTCCTCCATAAGATAGAGCTGCTCAAGGGGAACCTCATTCCCGATGATGTGAACGTCACCGTCACCAGGAACTACGGGGAGACGGCCAAAGAGAAGTCCAACGAACTCCTGGAGCACTTGGCCATCGCCACTGTGTCCGTGGCCATCCTTATCGCCATCTTTCTGGGCATCAGGGCCAGTCTGGTGGTGCTGGTGGCCATTCCCGTCACCCTGGCCATCACCCTGTTCGTTTACTACTTCCACGGGTACACCCTGAACAGGGTCACCCTCTTTGCCCTTATCTTCTGTATAGCCATCCTGGTTGATGACCCCATAGTGGACGTGGAGAACATCTTCCGCCACCTCCACCTGCCGGAGAACAAGGGGAAGCCCTTCAAGGAGGTGATAGTTCATGCCGTAAACGAGGTGAGGAGCCCCCTCATCCTGGCCACTTTCACCGTTATCGCCGCTATCCTCCCCATGGCTTTTGTACGGGGTCTCATGGGGCCATACATGAGACCCATGCCCGTGGGCGCTTCTGTGGCCATGCTCATCTCCATGGCCGTGGCTTTCATGGTGACACCCTGGACTGCCTATCATCTCCTGGGCCGGGATGGTCATGCCTTTGAGGGGGAGAAGGAAGACTTCTTCACCCGGTTTTACCGATGGGCCATGGGGCACTTCATTCGGGATTGGAAGTGGCGTTGGACCTTCTTGGCGGGCGTGGTGGCGCTGCTGCTGGTGGCCTGCTCCCTCTTCTACTTCAAGGTGGTACTGGTGAAGATGCTTCCCTTCGACAACAAGAGTGAGTTCCAGGTCATCGTGGATATGCCCGAGGGTTCCACCCTGGAGAAGACGGCCAAGGTGGCCGAGGCCCTGGGGCAGTACCTCCTCACCCGGCCCGAGGTGACGGATTACGAGCTCTATGTGGGGACGGCGGCTCCCTTCAACTTCAACGGTTTGGTCCGCCACTATTACCTGAGGAAGGGCCCCATGGTGGCCGATATCCAGGTGAATCTCCTGCCCAAAGGGAAGAGAAAGCTCCAGAGCCATGCCATCGCCAAGCTGGTGCGTCCCGGACTTGCGGCCATTGGCAAGCGCTACGGTGCCCGGGTGAAGGTGGTGGAGATCCCCCCAGGTCCCCCCGTGCTGGACACATTGGTGGCCGAGGTTTATGGGCCCGACTATGAGAAGCAGATAGGGGTGGCCAGAAAGGTTCTCCACATCTTTGACACCACCCCGGGTGTGGTGGACGCCGACTGGTATATGACGGCTCCCCAGAAAGAGTACCGGGTGGTGGTGGACAGGGACAAGGCCGTAGCCATGGGGATCAT